>DFNF01000028.1 GCA_002375935.1 Acetothermia bacterium UBA3574 | reverse complement strand
AGGTCGGCGGTGGTCTCGGTGAGCACCTCCGGGGTGTTGGTGACCGCAATCCCCAGCCGGGTGGCGGCCGAAAGGTCGATGTTATCTACCCCCACCCCCAAGTTGGCCACCACCCGCAGCCGCCTCCCCCGGGCCAGCAGCTCCTCGTCCACCCGATCGGAGAGGAGGCATATCAGGGCTTCCACCTCCGGAAGGCGCCTCAGGACCTGTTCCCGGGACAGGCGCCCCTTCTCCGGGGCCTGCACCTGGTGTCCGGCTGCCCGCAGGCGGGCCAAAGCCTCGGGAAACATCTCGGTGGTTACAAGCACGTTGGCCATCAGTACCTCCTTTTCATCCCAGCAGGTGGAGGGTGAGGCTGAGGGTGCCCAGGGAGAGGAGGGTGGAGAGGAGCAAGGCGGCGGCCACCAAGTCCGGCCGCCGGCCGAACTGGCTGGCCAAAAGGAAGCTGTTCACCGCGGTGGGCACGCTCCCCTCCAGGATCAGGCTCCCCCGCAGCACCCCTTGCAGCCCCAATAGGGCGGCCAGTGCCCAGGCCCACAGGCTGGCCAAGCCCAGCCTCAGCCCGGCTAGCCAACCCGCCCCCCAGGCAACCTCCCGGGGGCGCACCTGTGCCAGCTGCACTCCCAGGAGGAGGAGCATGGCCGGGATGGCCCCCTGGGCCAGAAGCCCGGTGGCCCGGGTCAACCACTGGGGGAGGGCAAGCCCGGACCTCACCGCCAGGGCAGCCACCACCGCATACGGCCAGGGCACCCGCACCAGGTTTCCCAGCGCCCGCCGCCAGGTGCCCGCCCCTTCCCAGGAGGCGATCAGCACCCCCAAGGTGGCGATGAGCACGGTGTTGGTGGCTAAGAACACCGCCCCCACGTCCACCCCGGCGTCCCCGAAGGCGAAGTACAGGATCGGCAAGCCCAGGTTGCCGCAATTGCCGAACACCAGCGCCAGTGAGGCGGCGGCCTGGGCCTCCGGTTGCCCGGGGAAGAGCAGCCGCCTGAGGGGGAGTGAGAGCAAGAACAGGCCGCCGTAGTGGGCGACCACGAACCCGGCCACCAGGCCATAGGAGCTGGTGGGGAGGTCGCTGTTGAGCAGGGATTGGAAGATCAGTGCGGGGGAGAGGAGCCAAAACGTGAGCCGAACCAATGGGGTGGGATCCAACTTGAATCGCCACCCCACCAGCCAGCCGGCCCCCAGCACCAGGAACACCGGCACCAACACCTGCAGGGCCATGGGCCCAAGCTTAGGGCCTGTCCTCGCCCCCTGCCAGTTGCCGGGTCAGGTGCTGCTTTCCTCACCCCGCCGCCTGTTCAACCCTCCTCGCCCAGGTACCGCTCCGGGTCCTGCTGGAAGGCCACCTTGCAGCCAAGGGCGCAGAAGTAATAGGTCTTGCCCTGGTACTCCGCCTTGGCCGGCGCGGTAGCCGGGTCTACCTCCATCTTGCACACCGGATCAATCGCCTTGTCGGGCATGCGGTTCACCTCCTCTCTGGTCAATCTAGCCGCACCCGCCGCAGCAGGTTGGCGTTGCTCACCACGGTGATGGAGCTGGTGGCCATGGCGACCTCGGCCAGAAGCGGGTGCATCAGCCCCAGCACCGCCAGTGGGACCATCACCAAGTTGTAGAAAAACGCCCAAAACAGGTTTTGTTTGATGGTGCGGAAGGTGGCCCGGGAAAGCCGCACCGCCCGCACTACCCCCCCGAGGTCGCCCCCCACCAAGGTGATGTCCCCGGCCTCGATGGCGATGTCGGTGCCGGTGCCGATGGCGATGCCCACGTCGGCCGCCTTGAGGGCCGGGGCGTCGTTCAGCCCGTCGCCCACGAAGGCCACCGGGCCTGTTTGCCGTAGCCGCCGCACCGCGGCCAGCTTCTCCCCAGGCAGCACCTCGGCCAGCACCTCCCGGATGCCCAGCTGGCGGGCGATGGCCTGGGCGGTGCGGTGGTTGTCCCCGGTGATCAGCACGCTCCTGATCCCCAAGCGGCCGAGCTCGGCGATGGCCGCCGGGGCCTCCGGCTTCAGCACGTCCGCCAGGGCCAACAGCCCGATCAGCTCCCCCTCCACCGCCACCAACACTTCTGTCTCCCCTTGCCCCTCCAGCTGGCTCAGCTCCGCCTCCAGGGGGGCCAGGTCCACCCCTTCTTCGACCAGGAAGCGGCGGCTCCCAACCAGCACCTGTTTCCCTTCCACCTGGGCCCGGATGCCCAACCCCCGCTTGGCCTCCACCCCCTGGGGAGGAGGCAGCTTCAGGCCCTCTTCTCGGGCCCGGGCCACCACGGCCCGGGCCAGGGGGTGCTCGCTGCCCTGCTCGGCGGCCGCGGCGAAAAACAGCACCCCCTGCTCGGGGGTGAGGGGCGAGGAGGCTTTCCAGGTCGGGCTGGGAATCACCCGGGTCACCCTGGGCTTCCCGACGGTCAGGGTGCCGGTCTTGTCGAAGGCCACCGTCCTCACCCCTCGCAGGGCTTGGATGGCGGCCCCGGAACGGATCAGGATCCCCCGCCGGGCCCCCAGGCCGCTGCCCACCATCAACGCGGTGGGGGTGGCCAGTCCCAGGGCACAGGGACAGGCGATCACCACCACCGACACGAAGGAGATCACCGCCAGGGTGAGGGGGCTGGCCTCGGGGGCCACCCAGGGGAGGAAGGCGCTGGCCCACCGGAGCACCGGGCGCAACAAGTCCGGGGCCAACAGCCACAGCAGGAACGCTGCCCCGGCCACCCCGAGCACCGCCGGCACAAAGTGGGCGGTGATCCGATCGGCCAGCTCCTGGATGGGGACCTTGGTACCCTGGGCCTCCTCCACCAACCGGACCATTTGGACGAGGAAGGTGTCCCGCCCCACCCGGGTGGCCCGCACCTTGAGCAGGCCGTCTTGGTTGATGGTGGCCCCGATCACTTCGTCCCCCGGGGCTTTGCTCACCGGGAGCGACTCGCCGGTGGCCAGGGACTCGTCCACGCTGCTCTCCCCTTCCACCACCACCCCATCGGTGGGGATCTTCTCCCCAGGGCGCACCACCAACAGGTCCCCCACCTGTACCTGGGAGACGGGTACCTCCACCTCCCGCCCTTGGACCAGCACCCGGGCCGTCTTGGCCCCCAGGGTCATGAGCTTTCTGATGGCCTGGGAGGCGCGGCCTTTGGCGGCGGCCTCGATGTAGCGGCCGGTGAGGTGGAAGGCCATGATCATGGCTGCCACCCCGGCGTAGCTGGCCACCGGCAGGACGTAGGCCAACGGACCGGTGAGGAAGGAGGCTCCGGTGCCCAGGGCGATGAGCACGTCCATGTTGGCGTTCCCGTGGCGCAAGGCCCGCCAGGCCGAAAGATAAGTGGCCCGCCCGGCCACCCCCAACACCAGCCCCGCCAGCAGGATCATCCCCAGTCGGTACAAGGCAGGGGAAGGCCAAACCAGCCCCAGGAACATCTCCGGCACCATCCACCCGATGAGGGGCAACGTGACCCCCCAGGCGAGGACCAACCGCCGGCGGGCTTCCCTCACCTCCCGCTCCTCCCCCTCCGGGGCCACCCCCTCTTCAGGCCGAAGGGGCACTCGATAACCGGCCCCCTCCACCGCTGCCACCAGGTCGGCGTAGGAAGCGAGGCCGGGCACGTACTCCACCGTGGCCTGCTGGGTGGCCAGGTTCACTTGGGCCGAGAGCACCCCCGGGGCTTTTCCCAGGGCCTGCTCCACGTGGGCCACGCACGAGGCGCAGCTCATCCCGGAGATGGGCAAAACTAGGCGCTCTACGGGGACCTCATAGCCTGCCTCCCGCACCGCCTGGATGAGCTGGGGGAGGGACGCCTGGTCCGGGTGGTACTCCACGGTCGCCTGTTGGGTGGCCAGGTTCACCTGGACCGAGAGCACCCCCGGGGCTTTTCCCAGGGTCCGCTCCACGTGGGCCACGCACGAGGCGCAGCTCATCCCGGAGATGGGCAAAACGAGCTTCTCGTCCGGCATTGCCTCCCATCCTATCCCGCCTTCCTCTCCCCCGCCAGCTTGGCGGCCACGGGGTCCATGGAAGCTACATCCTCCCTCCACAGTTTCTCCACAAGCCCGCCTTACCCTGAGCCAAAACATTTACAGGAGGTGTCCATGGCGACGGGTAATCTGATATTGGGGCCCACCGGCTGGAGAAGGTGGTGGTGGGGGGTGTTGCTGGGGATGGCGGCCCTGGTGGTGGGGGCTGGGGGTGAGGGGGACCTCCTGGCCCAGCTCCGGGCGGAGCTCATCCCCCAGGCCGGGGCCGAGACCAGCTACGGCCTCCTCCTGTCCTGGGACAATGCCCAACACTTCGCCGACTGGTTTTATGAAATCCAACTCTCCCCAAAGCAGGCGGCCCGGGTGGAGGAGGCGCTGAGCCCCATCCCCGCCCCTTGCTGCGATGACAACTCCGTGTTCAGCTGTTGCTGCACCCGGAACGGAAAGATCTGCAACCTCACGCGGTCGGCTCGGGGGCTCGCCCACTGGCTGGTGAGCCAGCGGGGGTTCGGGGTGGAGGAGGTCAGGGCCGCGGTGGAGGAGTGGCTCAGGTTCCTGAAGCCTGAGTATTACCTGGCCAGGGCGCTGGAGGCCCGGGGCCTGGACCCCGCCCAGTACGGGCTGCTGGCCCATGAGGCCTATGAGTCCTGCTACCAAGGGCAATGCGCCGCCCCGTTGGACGCCGGCGGCTGCGGGGGCATGGGCCTGGAGGTGATCCTCGAGGGCGAAACGCCGGATTGCTGCCGGCAAGGAGGCTGAGGCATGGCTGGGTGCTGCGGCCTGGGGAAAGGAGGGCGGATGAGGTGGTGGCTGCTTTTGCTCTTGGGCCTGGGGGTGGGCCTGGTGGTGGTGTGGTCGTTGGACCGGGGGCCCGCCGGGGAAGGCGTGGAGGTCATCTCCTTAGAGGCTCTGCGGGCGGAGGTGATCCCCCAGGCGGGAGCTGACACCACCTACGGGATCCCCCTCTCCTGGGACAATGCCCAACAGTTCGTCGATTGGTACTACCAGTACCCTTTGACCCGCGAGGAGGAGGCGGTGCTCCGGGAAGCCTTGGGGGGAATCCCCACCCCTTGCTGTGACGACACCCGCCTCACCCGGTGCTGCTGCGAGCGCAGTGGTCTGATCTGCAACCTGGTGCGCAGCGCCCGGGGCCTGGCGGCCTGGCTCATCAGGGTCCAGGGCTTCTCCGCCACCCAGGTCCGGGCGGCAGTGGAGGAGTGGGTGAGGTTCGCTCACCCGGACTACTACCTGGCCCAGGCCCTGCGGGCCCGGGGAGCTTCCCCGACACAATACGGTTTCCCCACCCAGGGGACCTGCTATCGGGGGGAGTGTGAGCTGCCCTGGTCGCGGGGGGGCTGCGGGGGCATGGGCCAGCAGGTGAAGATCTGAGCCCGCCTCTGGGATGAGGGTGCTTCTGGCGCTGCTGCTCTCCCTGGGGGGCATCCCGGGGGCTGCCGCGGTGGTGAGCCTGGAGGTGCCCTCCGCCCCTTGGGAGCTGGCCCCCGGCGAGACCCGGGAGCTAGAGCTGGTGGTGAAGATCCAGCCGGGCTGGCACATAAGCGGGCCGGAGGGCGCCGCGGGAGCACTGTTCCCCACCCGGCTGGAAATCTCGGCCCCCCCGGGACTGGAGGTGGGAGAACCCCGGTTCCCGGACCCGCAGGTGAAACCGCTGGCCTGGTCCGAGTCTCCCCTCCCCCTTTACCTGGACCGGATTTCCATCTCCCTGCCGGTGACAGCGAGTTCCGACCTCCCCCCGGGGGAGTACCGGCTGGAGGGAAAGCTCACCTACCAAGCTTGTGACGATGAGACCTGCCTGTTGCCCCAGGAGCTGTCATGGGAGCTCCCGGTGTTAGTTCGGCCTCGAGAGGGTGGGGGTGCGGTGGCTTTGCCCCCGGGCCCGGGCGGGGAAAACCCGCTGGCCCGGCTGGCGGAGGAACGGGGGCTGACCTTGGTCCTGGGGATGGTGTTCCTGTTGGGGTTAGGGCTCAACCTCACCCCCTGTGTCTACCCCCTGATCCCGGTCACGGTGGCCTATTTCGGTCGGGGGAAGACCGGGGTCCGGCACACCTTGCCCGCGGCTCTCGCTTACCAATTGGGGATAGCCATCACCTACACCGGCTTGGGGCTGCTGGCCGCCTTCACCGGCCGCCTGTTCGGGGAGCTGCTGCAGAGGCCGTGGGTGCCAGCCTTGACTGCGGGGGTGCTGGTGGCCATGGCGTTGAGCTTCTTCGGGCTTTATCAGCTGAAGCCCCCGCGCCTGCTCACCCGTCGGCTTCCCCAAGCCCGGGGGCGGGTCGTGGGGGCACTGGTCATGGGGCTCTTGGTGGGGGCGGTGGCCGCCCCATGTGTGGGCCCGGCCACGGTGGCCTTGCTCTCTTATGTGGGGGCGAGCCAGAGCCTCCTCCTCGGGGGGGCGCTGTTCTTCGTGTTCGCCCTGGGACTGGGGGCCCCGTACCTGGGCTTGGCCTTGGTGTCTGGCAAGCTAAGGGATCTTCCCCGGGGCGGGGAGTGGACCCTGTGGGTGGAGAGGGGGCTGGGGCTCTTGCTTTTGGGGGCGGCCCTTTATTTCTTGAGCCCGCTTTTGCCGGGGGCGGTGATAAGTGGGCTGGCCGGGGGGCTGGCCCTGATCGGGGGAATTTACCTGGCCTGGCAGGGCAGGAAGACCCACGCTGGCCGTTGGTTCCAGGCCCTGCGTTGGGTCACCCTGGGCGCCGGGCTCACCCTCGGGCTGTGGTTCCTCCTCCCCCACCCCGGCGGAGAGTCCTTGCCCTGGGCCCCGTATTCTTCAGCCGGCATGGCTGAAGCCCGGGCCGATGGCCAGCCGGTGCTCCTCTACTTCGCCGCGGATTGGTGCCAACCCTGCCGCAAGCTCGCCGCCACCACGTTTCAGGATCCCGGGGTGCGGGAGGAGCTGGCGGACTGGCAGCTGATGAAGGTGGACCTCACCCGGCCCTCCCCGGAAGCCCAACGTCTGGTGGCGGAGCTGGGGGTGCGGGGGGTACCGACCTTGGTGTTCTTCTCCCCGGGCGAAGAGCTACTGCGGCTGGTAGGATATGTGGGCCCGGCCGAGCTGCTGGCCGCCCTAGAGGAGGCTTCCCTGGGAGGGGAAACCCGAGCTCGAGAAAGGAGGCAACCATGAAGATTCCCGCCAGGTGGGCGGGCTTCTTGCTCGCGTGGGTGCTCTGTCTCCCCGGCCTAGCCGGGGCCCGGTTGCAGGTGGACCCGCCGGTTTACGAGCTGGGGGAAGTGCCGGAGGGGCTGGTACTGGAGATGTCCTTCACCATCACCAACAGCGGGGATGAGCCGGTGGGATTTCCACAAGGGGCGAAGATCACCTGCCCCTGCACCCAGGCCGAGCTGCCCCGGGACCGGCTGGGGCCGGGGGAGACCATGGAGGTGCGGGTGATATTCGACTCTCACGGCTTTTCTGGCTTGGTGGAGCGGGAGATCTTGCTTCCCACCGACCAGCCGGGGGTCCCGCCGGCCAGGCTGAGGTTCCGGGTGGAGGTGGTGCCGGCCCCGGCCTTCGCCTCCCCTGTCTCCCAACTGCAATACGACTTCTACCTCTTGGTGGACCTCCGCTCCCCGGAGGAGTACGCCCGGGGGCACCTGCTGGGGGCGGTCAACATCCCGTGGGAGGAACTCCCGGCTTGGCTGGACCGACTGCCCCAAGGGCTGGCCATCTTCCTCTATGACGAGACCGGAGGTCTGGCAGAGGAGGCCGCCGGGTATCTTCAGGAGCGGGGGTATCCGGCCGCCCTGGCGCTGGTCGGTGGGCTGGCCGGCTGGCAAGAAACCTGGGGAGACCTGCTTGTTTGGGGGGAACTCCCAGCCGCCATGGGCCAGCCGGTGGAGGGAAGTGGCATTCTGCCGCTGCATTTGGCGGGCATCTTGCACCTGTTGATCGACCTGCGGCCGGCGGAGGAGTTCGCCCAGGGGCACCTCCTGGGGGCGGTGAACTTGCCGGTGGAGGAGGTGCCCGGTTGGCTGAGCACACTATCCCTGCCGGAGGGGATACCCATCTGGTGCCTGGACGAGGCGGGGGAGGAGGCCTGCCGGCTTGCCCAGGCTTTGCAGGAGCTGGGGTACAGCGGGGCCCGGTGTCTTCTGGGCGGGCTTTCCCAGTGGCGGCTCCTCACCGGGGGGAGGCTTTGGTGGGGTGGGCCGGGCAGCGAGTGAGGGTGCCCCAGCCGGGCCCGGTGGCTTAGAGTTTCGCCGGGGTCAGTTGGGCATTGATCCTGGGTGGGGGAGGCCGTAGAATTTTTTTGGAGGGATGTCCGAACGGTAAGGAGCCGGTCTCGAAAACCGGTACGGCCTTATGGCCTTCGGGGTTCGAATCCCCGTCCCTCCGCCACGGGCGCCCGTAGCTCAGGGGACAGAGCGCTGCCCTGCGGAGGCAGAGGACGCAGGTTCAAATCCTGCCGGGCGTACCAGCTGCACGGAGGCGCTTGGTGCGCTAGTCAGCCTGCCTGGGAAGTGAGCTCGTTCTGCTAGGTACGAAACCCTCCGAGTGAGGTTTACCCTCGCAGCTGGCAAGCCAGGGGATGGTGACCTCGGAAATTGGCCCCCAGCGTCAAAAATTCAGCTGGCGGGGAGATACACCCCGGTTAGGGTGTCTCGGAGGCCCCGGAGCTACACATCTCTCTCAGTTCTTTCATCAGCTGCTCAAGCTGGTTCGCGGTGCAAAGAAAGCCTCGGACGGCCTTGGGGTTGATGAGGCTGCCATCCTCTATACCGGACGCTGTCTGGGTCATTTCCGATCTCAGGTCCTCGTTGCTTCCTCCCTAAGAGCCCAGCGCAAGACAAGTTAAGATTCCTTGGGAGGGACATCGGTGCGGACCCTCGACGCCTGGAGGCTGAACCGGGAACTACCGGCCTGGGAGCGGAGCTTCCCCCGCCCACTGGTGGACCTATCCACGGTGGAGGCCATCGACCCGTATGTGGCCGTCTTCCTGGTCCTCTACGCCCGACGCTGTGCCGAGGCCGGCGGCCGGCTGCGGCTGCTGCTGCCTCGGCGGGAGGAGGTCGCCCGGGCCCTTGCCGGGACGGGCCTGTTCCGCCGGGCCGGGGAGGCGGTGTGGACGGACCGGCCTCCGCCGGAGGGCCCGGGAGAGAACTCGCTAGGCATCGTGCGGGTGGAGGACGAGGGGGAGGTACAGGGTCTGGTGGACCGAGCCTGTGAGGTGCTGGCGGACCGGTTCCCCCTGGGGGAGAGGTCGATCAGGGTCCTCGCCATGGCCATGCTGGAACTCCTGCAGAACATCCCCCACCACGCCAACCCGCTGGGGGAGGAGATCGAGCCCTATGGCCTGGCGGCGGTGCAGGAGTTCTCCGACCACATCCACCTGGTGGTGATGGACAAGGGGGTCGGCCTACACCGGAGCTTGGCCCTGAATCCCAGGTACCGGGGTTTGGGAGAGAGGCAAGCCCTGGAGGCGGTGCTGATCGAGGGGGCATCCCGGTTCACCGACCCGGGCCGGGGCGGTGCCCTGCGTAGGATCAGGGAGGTCGTCCAGGCAAACGAGGGGCGGATGCTGGTGCGCTCCGGGGGGGCCGGTTTCTGGCAGGCCGAGGTGGAGTGGGGGGTGGAGGGGGTCCACCCCTTCCCCGGGGTGCAGATCTCCGTCCAGCTTCCTAGGGCCCTGTTCTTTGGCTGAGAGACCGGATCCCAGTACGATCCATGGCAATGGGGAGAAAGGTTTTCCACCTGAGAAAATTCGGCCGGCGGTTGGGCACCCGGCTGGAGGGGGCGCGGGCGCGGGAGGAGATCTTGGCCGAGCTCTCCCGCCTGCCGGTCGGGGGGCAATTGCTGGTGGACCTCTCCGGCCTGGAGGTCCTAAGCGGCTCGTTCGCCGACGAGGCGCTGGCCAAGGTGGCAGAACAGCTCAAAGATGGGGAGTTATCTGATCGGTATCTGCTGGTGAAAGCTGAGGAGGAAGAGCTGCTCGAAGACCTTTCAGAGCGCCTGGCCCGCCGGGGCCTGGCCCTGTTCGCCCTCGTTGGGGAAGAGTGGCGGATCCTGGGGCGCCTATCTGGGTATCTAGAAGAGACCCTGGATTGGGTCGTACAGCACGGTGAGGCCACCAGCTCCAAGCTGGCTCAGGCCCTTTCCATCTCGGTGAAGAACGCCTCCACCCGGCTTAAGGAGCTTCATCGTCTGAGGCTGATCGAGCTGGTGCCCGAGTCCCGGCCGGTGGGGGGGATCCAGTACCGGGCTCGGGCGGTCATCTCATCCAAGAGAAAGGGTTGACCGAGGCTCGTCCAAGGTCTATACTTGGACGAGAGGAGGCGGCCATGCTCCGCCCTGTGAACCAACCCGTGGATCTAGAGGCCGTTTTCCCTGCCCGTGCCCCCTACCCGCGCCCCACCGGCTTCCTGTGGCAGGGGAGGCGCTACCGGGTGGAGGAAGTCCACTTGGTACATGAGCGCCGGGAAGGGGCAAACCGCCTCCTCATCTACTCCGTCACCGCAGCCGGGGCCCTGATCCAGCTCCGGTACGACTCTGCCCGGGCCCGCTGGTACCTGGACGGGGTGTACGTGGAGGAGGGGTGAATGGGGACCCTCATCATGCACATCGACATGGACTCCTACTTCGCCTCGGTGGAACAGCAGGCCAACCCCTATCTCAGGGGGAAGCCCATCGTGGTCTCCGGGCGTCCCGACATCCACTCGGTGGTAGCCGCCGCCTCCAAAGAAGCCAAACGCTACGGGATCCGCTCCGGGATGACCACCTGGGAGGCGCGAAAGCTCTGTCCGGACGTGATCTTCGTCCCCGGGGACCCGGCCAAATACGAGACCATGACCCGCCGGTTCCTCTCCATCCTGATCCGCTACACCCCGATGGTGGAGGTGTACTCCATCGACGAGGTGTTCATGGACGTGACCCAACAAGCCTCCCGCTGGGGCGGGCCGCTCGTCTTGGCAAGGAGGATCCAGACCGACTTCCGCCGGGAGCTGGGGGATTGGATCACCTGTTCCATCGGGATCGCCCCCAACAAGCTCCTCGCCAAGCTGGCGGTGGAGGAGGCCAAGCCCGCCGGGGTGCGCTGGCTCCGCCCGGAGGAGGTGCCCGAGGTTTTGGAGAAGACCCCGGTGGAGTCGGTGTGTGGGATCGGGCCCCGGATCGCCCGCCGCCTCCACCACATGGGGGTCTGGAAATTGGCCGACCTCGGCAGGTTTCCGGAGCGGTACCTGAGGCAGGCGTTCGGGGTGTACGGGACCACCCTTTATCTCTGGGGAAGGGGGCTCGACCCCACCCCCCTCGTCCCCTACTGGCAGGAGGAGGAAGTCAAGAGCGTGGGGCACTCCCACGCCATCCCCAAGGTCTTGCGGCATCCAGAAGGGGCACGCAGCGTGCTCCTCTACCTGTGTGAGCGTGTCGGCCGCAGGCTCAGGGCCAAGGGGCTGGCGGGGAGGGTGGTGCACTTCGGGTTCCGGGACGCCGAGATGCATTGGCACGCCAAGCAAAAGGCCCTCGAGACCCCGACGGATGACGAGGAGCGGATCTTCCGGGTGGCGGTGGAGATCTGCGAGGAGCTCGGAGGGTTTCCGCCGGAGACCACTCTGGTGGGGGTGCGGGTGGCGGGCTTGATGCCCAAGGAGGAGACCCCCCGGCCCATGTTCCCCGAGGAGGTGCGGGGGGAACGGCTGGCCCAGGCGCTGGATCGGATCCGGGACCGGTGGGGGGAGGGGGCGATCCTGCGGGGCTCGGCCTACGCGTCCAAGCTTCTGGTGGAGGCCACCGGGGGCATGGGCCGCCAGAAGGAGCTGGCGCTAGAGTTCAAGGGCAGGGCCTGAAAGGAGAGGGCGTGGAACTGAGGATTTTGGACGGGGCGGACTCGATAGGCGGGACGAAGATCTTCCTCCATACTGGTGGGGCGCGGCTCCTCCTCGACTTCGGGATCAACTACAAGCGCTTCGGGGCCTACTTCGAGGAGTACCTGAAGCCGCGGAGCTCCCGGGGGCTGGTGGACCTGTGGCGTCTGGGGCTCATCCCCCCGCACCCCGACCTATATAGGGAGGACCTGTGGCCAGAAGACCTCAAGCGAGAAGGAGAACCTTTGGAGGTGGACCTCATCCTCGTTTCCCATGCGCATATGGACCACCGTGGTCTTCTGGGGGTGGTGCGGCCGGGGATCCCGGTGGCTGCCTCCCCCGCCGCCTGGGCGGTGCTCAAAGCGGTGCAGGACGCGGGGAAGGCCGAGTTCTACTCCGAGACAGCTTACGTAATTCCCAGGGTGCAATTGGATGACCCCCGGGCCCTCAAGTCCGCTTTTCATAAATCGCAGGCAGCTCAGGGACGGCAGGTCCGGCTAGCGGGAGGTGCGGTGCCCGAAAAGCTCGTGGAGTTCCTTCACCGGCCGCCTAACCCCAATGGGAGGGCCCTCGAACCCGGCGAGGTCCGCTCGCTTCAAAGGGAAGTCGGGGGGTACGAGATCCGCGCCTTCCCGGTGGACCATTCCCTCCCCGGGGCACTCGCCTATGCCCTGGAGACGGACGCGGGCTGGGTGGTCTACACCGGGGACCTGCGGCTCCACGGGGAACTCCGGGAGGCCACCCTGAGGTTCGTGGAAGAAGCTCGGCGCCTGCGCTCGCGCCTCCTCCTCATTGAGGGGACGAGGGCCGGCCCGTTGGGAAGGGAGAACCCAACGGAAGAGGACGTCCGGGCCCGGGCACACGAGATCGTCGCGGGGAGCCGGGGGAAGCTGGTGATCGCCGACTTCACTCCCAGGCAAATTGAGCGGCTGCAGGGCTTCCTCAGGATCGCGGAAGAGACAGGCCGCACGTTGGTCGTGCTGTCCAAGGACATGTACCTCCTGGAGGCCCTGGAGGCCTGTGGCTGGGTTGCCGGAGTGGTGGACTCGCAGCTCCTCGGGATCTACGACGACGTGGTGGTGAGCCCTCAGGTGTGGGACAGGCGGCTCCGCGAGCGGCACCGGAAGCGGCTTGTGGGTCCAAAGGAGGTGAAGGAGGAGCCTGGGGACTTCATCCTCGCCTTCAGCTTCTGGGACCTGAAGAACCTCCTTGACATCGAGCCTGAGGGGGGCGTCTACATCTACTCCTCCAGCGAGGCCCATGGGGAGGAGCAGGAGGTCGACATGCGGCGGCTATGGGAGTGGCTCAAGTTCTTTGGGATGGAGGTCCACGGGTTTGAGGTGGCTGGGGATGGCCGGCCGCGATTCGGCGGTGGTCTGCACGCCTCTGGTCACGCGAGCCCAGAGGACCTTCTGTTCATCGCCCGGGAGATCGCCCCCAAGACACTGATCCCAATCCACACCGAGCGACCGGAGTTCTACCGCGAGCACCTGCGTGGGGAGCCCATCGAGGTGCTGATGCTTACCACCAGTGAACCTGTCAAGTTATGACCAAGAAATTAAGGGTTGTTTTCCTTTCCGTGATCGGCTCTATGAAAATCCACTTCCTAATCTCCTAATCACTGTTGGCGGCGGCAAAGTTGGGCTGCCTACCTTTGCCTACAAGACCCGTGATCCTCTATCATATGATCGGTGGAACAGCTTTACTACGGAATGGAAAAATGCCAGAACGAGGTGTGCAGGGCCAGGAACCGTTCCTCAAAGTGGGCGACAGGGTTCTCGTCTATGGGGAGATAGGCGAAGTCCAACGGGCTCAACCAGTAGGGAACGGGCGATATCGGTATACCATCCTTTTCCAGGACCCCCCTCGAATCAAGGACTACACCGTTCCTCCGACGACGATCGAGCGACTGAAAGGGCCCTTGGAGCAACTTCGCCAAGGAGAACTTTCTCCAGAGATCAAATTCGATCTTTTGAACGAGGCCATCCGCTTGTCTGCCTTGTATCAATATGAGCGCCTAGTAAGCCTCTCAAGTTCGCGGATCAACCTGGAGCCGTATCAAGTGTTCGCGGTCCATCGAGTCATCAGTCAGTTCCCTCATCGCTTCTTGATCGCCGATGACACGGGGTTGGGGAAGACCATCGAGACTGGGATGATCTTGGAGGAGCTTGTTGCCCGAGGGCGTGCCGAGCGCGTACTCATTGTGGCGCCGGCGCCTTTATGTGCTCAATGGCAGGAGGAGCTGGCTCGGGCTTTCAATCGCCACTACGTCGTGTATGATGGCACCTATCTACGGCAACTTTCGGAGAAGCTACCTCCCGAGCTCAATCCGTGGGAACGAGAGCCACGGATCATCACCTCACTGGATCTGGCAAAGCGCGACGAGATCCGCCCTCAGCTTGAGCGAACCCGATGGGATGTGGTGGTGTTCGACGAGGCCCACAAACTCTCGGCCCGACGATATGGTGGGCGGGTTGAGGAGACGCAGCGGTACCGGTTAGCCCGCGTTCTGGCTGAGCGAACTGATTCTCTGCTGCTCCTCTCGGCTACGCCCCACAATGGCGACCGCTTTGCCTTCCATGCGCTCCTGACACTGCTCGATGAGTACGCGTTTCCCTCACCAGAAGAGCTTTCGCCCCAGCAGGTGGCCCGAGTCACCATCCGCCGCACCAAGAAGGAGATTTTGGATGAGAACGGGCGGCCTGTGTTCTCCGATCGCAAGGTCCAAACCATCCCCGTGACCTTTGGGAAGGATGAGCAAGAGCTTTACGAAGCTGTTACGGAGTACGTTACTGAGCGTTACAACCTCGCCCTCGCAGAAAAGAACCGAGCCGCAGGATTCCTGATGGTCCTCTTCCAAAAGCGGATGGTCTCCTCCATAGAGGCCATTCGATGTTCCCTTGAACGGCGCCTTCGTGTGTTGGAGGAGTTGCGCAACCACCCCGAGAAGGTGCAGCTCTTCACTGCCCAAGCTGGCCTGCCATGGCTCGACGATTATCTGCGCGATCCTGATAGCTTACGCGAAGAAGAGAGGGAAGCCCTTGAACGAGAGCTGGAAAGGTTGCCGTTCTTTACCAACCTGGATCTTGAAATCGAGGAGCTCCGCGGTCTCTGCAAAAAAGCTTGTTCTATTGAGGTAGACTCCAAAGCCGAGGCTTTGATTTCCTTCTTGGGGAACCTGCTCCAGGACCCCCAGGTGAAAGTGGTTGTGTTTACGGAATACCGGGACACGCTTCATTATTTGGAACGCCTGGTACGTGAAATGGGGTGGCGGTATACCCTGATTCACGGCGGCATGTCCATGCTGGCTAGAAAGCACAGTCAACGAGAATTCGAGCGCCCGGGCACTCAGCTCCTCTTGGCCACGGACGCCGCCGGAGAGGGCCTTAACCTACATTGGCAATGTCATCTCATGGTGAACTATGAGTTGCCATGGAACCCCAATCGAATCGAGCAACGCATTGGCCGCCTCCATCGGTACGGACAGAAGCGCGACGTTAAGGTTTTCAACCTGTTTGTGACTAACACACGCGAAGATCGAATCCTCGAGCGGTTGCTAGAACGTCTTGCCCAAATCGAGGCTGACCTCCCAGGGGACGTTCATGACGTACTTGGCTCGTTGCTGGAGGAGATCGATCTCCCCGCACTCATCATGCGGGCCCTGGCAGAGGACGAGCCGCCTGAGGTCACCGCCGAGCAGGCTATCCGGGCGGCCGAAGAGCGCGCGAGGATGCTCAAGCATGTTGAGCAAGATCTCCTAATGGATGTGCGCCACTACGATCACGAAAGCGCGTTGAAACTATTTAGGCGAGCCCGAAGGCTTTCGGCTACCTGCGAGGATGTGCACCGATTTGCCGAGGCTTTCATCCTGGCGCATGGGGGCAAAATCAAACCGGTGGCCCCGGGAATCGTACGGATCGAGGTTCCGCCGCTCGTACAAAGGCGAAACGTCAAGGCAGTGTATGAGCGTGCGACCTTTGACAGGGCAGTGGCCCGCGAAACTCGCCCTGAAGAGGTGGATTTCATCGCCTTCGGACATCCCCTCTTTGACGCCGTTGTCGAACATTGTCAGGACCTCAGGCACCGAGGCATTGCGACATTCAAACGCGTGCCTTCCAAGGAATTGGCGGGCTGCTCCGGCATCCTCTGTAACTTCCTTCTCCGCTTCACCGACGGCACTGGTCAAACCGCTCGGGCTGTCCTCTGTCCCGTGTTTGTGGATGCATCTGGGGAAGTACGTCCTGAAATGTGCCAGCAGGTCCCCAAGTTCACGCAACTCCATCTCACCCCACCTGATCTCCCCGCCTCGCTCCAAAAGCTCGCTCGCGAGCTGGACATGCTCTACGAAATGGCCTTGACATTCGCGCGTTCGGAAAGCGCAAAGCTTGAGGACCAAGTTCAAGAAGAGCGTTCGCGCATGGCTGCACTGATGCAAAAAGACCTGGATCACTACGCCCAAGTGAAGGAGGCTCGGCTGTGTGAGCGGCTTTTGGAGACCCAAGAGCGCATCCGAGAGCTTCACAGGAAGCTTGAGGAGATTGCCGATGAGGAAGATCGACGCCGAATCATGGGGACCTTGCGGCTGCGTGAGTACGATCTGGAACAGGCAGAACGAGAGCTCGACGACCTCAAAAGTAAGGTCCAGCGCAGGCGAGAGGAGATCGGTAATCTAGAGATCGTTGTGGACGAGGAACCGGAGCTTGTAAGTTTGGCGCTAGTGGAGTTTGTCCCGGAGGAGGGCGGATGAGAACTGAATCGCGGCATCCAAGGGAGGATTTGCCCAGTGTGGTGTGTAACAGTTCTCTCTTCTCCGATTACTTCCTAGCGGAGCTCGTTAAGGAGGACCCTTTCTTCCTGCGAGCAACTCGGGAGGCTGCGGGTGCCCTTGAGGAAGTTCGAGCGCTCTACGAGCAAGTTAAGTCCCGACTTCCCGAGGCCAATGAGGCTGAAACGGAGCGCCTTTTCATCCGGCCGGTGCTGGACATCCTCGGGTGGAAGGAGCTGTACACTCTGCAGCCCTCAGTGCCTTCCTATGAGGGAACGCGCCGCCCTGATTTTTGCTTCTTCATGGCAGAAGACGATCTCGAAGACGCTGAGCACCATCTGAAGGGGCACGGCGAATACTTCTCCAAGGCAGTGGCCATCGGGGATGCCAAGCAATGGTCACGGTCGCTGGATACAAAACTCAAAGGCCCGGGAGATCGCTTTGCGAACCACTACCCGCCGTATCAGATCGACTTTTACCTTCGCGCCACCGACCGAACTTGGGGCATCCTCACCAACGGCCGTCACTGGCGCCTTTACCACCGTGACACGAGCTACAAGCTGGACGTCTACTACGAGGTGGACCTTGAGACAATTCTCGAGGATGCCCCTGAGGGGTTCCCGTATTTTTGGGCCTTCTTCTCCCGAGAGGCCTTCACCACAGGCTTTCTCGATCGCGTGCTCAAGGGGAGCCAGGAATACGCCGCCCGGCTGGGCGAGGAGCTCAAGGACAACGTGTACGAGGCGCTGCGACTCCTCGCCGAAGGCCTCCTCAAGAACCCCGAAAACGGCCTTTCCGCAGATGACCTAGAAGACATTCGCACCAACACGTTCGTCCTCATCTATCGCATCCTGTTCTTGTTCTATGCCGAGGATCGCGGCCTTCTCCCCATGGAAAACCATGACTACCGTGAGTCTTACAGTCTCCACCAGATGGCGAGGGAAATCGCCGATCGCTTGGATAGCGGCCATACGTTCAGTCCCACCGCCCACAAGTACTGGATGCAGCTAGGCGTCCTGTTTCGGATCGTGAACGAAGGTGATGCCCACCTGGGGGTACCTCCGTACAACGGGGGACTTTTCGACCCAGAAAAGCATCCACTTCTCGCGCGGTGGAAGATCGGGGACCACTACCTAGCTTTGGCCATCGACAAGCTCGCGCGGGCAAAGGCCGCGGGAAGAACCGGCCGTGGCCCGGTGAGCTACCGGGACCTCGACATCCGGCATCTTGGGGCCATTTACGAGGGACTGCTTGAGCACCGGCTGCGGGTCGCCCCGGAGGACTTGGCCGTGGTCAAAGACGGGGGCAAGGAGATCTTCGTCCCCCTCTCTGAGGTCCAAGGCAGGCGCCCCGTGCGCACTTACCGGGCCGGCGAGGTGTACCTCGAGACCGACAAAGGAGAGCGCAAGGCCACGGGCAGCTACTACACCCCGGACTACATCGTGAAGTACATCGTCCAGCACACCCTGGGCCCGCTTGTGGAGGAGAAGAAAGAGAAAGTCGCTGTGGCCAAACGGGACCTCGATGAGAAGATCAAACGCGCCCGAGGTTACGACCGGGAGGCATACCAACGCGAGCGCGAAAAGCTGGAAACCGCTCTGATCGACGAGATCCTCTCCATCAAGGTGCTCGACCCGGCCATGGGCTCGGGCCACTTCCTGGTGGAGGCGGTGGACTTCCTCGCTCGCGCCCTCATCGAAGCTCTAGGTGAATCCCCAGAGGACGTGGAGGAGGACGTACGTCGCTGGGCGCGGCGGGAGGTGGTGGAGCGTTGCATCTTCGGGGTGGACGTAAACCCGTTGGCCGTGGAGCTTGCCAAGCTCTCGTTGTGGCTGTACACCGTGGCCAAAGACCGCCCCCTCTCTTTCCTAGATCACCACCTGCGGGTGGGAAACTCGTTGATCGGGGCCTGGGTCAAGGACTTAGGGAGACTGGCTGTCCGAGGAAAGAAGGACAAGGCCGCTCGGATCGGGGAGCACGTGGTAGGGCTTTTCGAGGGAAAGCTCAAGGAACGGCTCCCCGTTGTGCTCGGCGAAGTTATGGAGCTCCTCCGCAAGCCATCCGAGAAGGTGGACGACATCCGCGAGAAAGAGGAGTTGTACGGCCACATCCTCAAGCTCCTTCAGCCGTTTAAAGAGGTGGCCAATGTGTGGGTTTCCATCTACTTCGGGAACGAGATGAACGAGGCCGATTACGAAGACCTCCTGCTCAAACTCGGCGATTCCCCCCAAGTATGGGAGGAAGAAGTCCGTTCCCAGCCTTGGTTTGCCAAGGCCCAAGAGATTGCTGAGGAGCGACATTTCTTCCACTGGGAGCTGGAGTTTCCAGAGGTGTTCTTCGAGGAGACTGGCCAGCGAAAGCGCAACCCCGGTTTCGACGCGGTGATTGGAAATCCGCCGTACGTGAATGCAATCAAGCTAAAGACCATTCTCTCACAATATGAAAAACCTTTTTGGAAGGAGCGTTTTATGTCTGCTTCGGGGGCCTATGACCTTTACATTCTCTTCCTTGAACTTGCGATTAGCTTAACGCGCAAGGGATGCTTTTCGTCTTTGATCACTCCCAACAAGTTTCTATCGGCACCCTACGCCATTGCCTTCCGCCAGGCGTTCGACAGTAAGTGCTC
>DFNF01000016.1:5024-5249 GCA_002375935.1 Acetothermia bacterium UBA3574 | reverse complement strand
TCGGGCTCGGTGGGGGCCTCGGCGGGGAGGGGTTCCCGTCCGGCCCGGGCGATCCTGAGCAGGGGCGGGGCCGCCGGGCCCTCGGGGGCTACCCCTTCGGGCCCCAACGCCTCCAGCACGAATCGGGACACCTTGGCCGCCCGCTTCCTGGGCGGCTCCCCTGGGGGGCGGTAGTCGGAGGCGGAGAGGAGGAAGAGGTACCGCTTGGCCCGGGTCATCCCCACG
>DFNF01000016.1:0-4698 GCA_002375935.1 Acetothermia bacterium UBA3574 | reverse complement strand
GCCCGGGTCATCCCCACGTAGAACAGGCGCCTTTGCTCCTCCAGGTGGGCCACGTCCCGGGGCAAGGTGGGAGCGCGCAGCTCCTCGGGGAGGTCGAAGGTGGGCCGCCTGGGCCTTCCCGGGAAGAAGTCCTCCGAAAGGCCGGTGAGGAATACCGCCTCGAACTCCAGCCCCTTGGCCTGGTGGAAAGTCATCACCTGGAGGGCGTCGGTGCCCGGCTCCGCCTCCCCCACCAATGGAGACCAGCCCAGGGCCCGCAGTTGCTCCACGTAGCGCACGAACCAGGGCACCCGATCGTATCGGGCTACTTCCTGGAACCGACGCACCACGTGTTCGAAGAAGTCGGCGATGTTCTCCAGGGCCCGGCCGGCCCGGAGGTCATCCGAGTGGGCCAGGGCCTCCAGGTACCCGGTCCGCTCCATGAGGAAGGCGTAGAGGACCCGACCGGTGGGGTTGCCCCGGGCCAAGGCCTCGCAGTGGGCGAGGTCGGCCAGGGCCTGCCGGCCCGCCGCCTGGCCCTCCTCGGAGAGCTCTCCCGCCTCCAGGGCCGCCGCCAGCACCTCCCGCAGGGGCCGCTGCCCTCGCTGGGCCCGGGCGGTCAGGGCCGCCAAGTCCTCCCCCGGCAGCCGGTAGATGGGCGAGCCCAGAAGATGGTACAGGGCCTGATCGTCCCGAGGATCGGCCACCGCCTTCAAAAACGACAGCACAAGCTTGATCTCCTCCTGGTCGAACAGCCCCGCCCCGAACCTGCCGGCCAGCACCCACGGCACCCCGGCCTCGGACAAGGCCCTGAGGTAGGGGTCGGGCCGGTAACGGTTGCGGTAGAGCACCGCCATCTCCCGGTAGGGCACCCCCTGCCTGGCCAGCTCCCTCACCTTCTCGGCCAGGAACTCCGCCTCCTCCACCACGGTGGGGAAGTGGTGGTGGCTGGGGGCGGGGCCAGGGCCCACCGCTGCCCGGAGCTCTTTCTCGATCCGGTGGGGGATCTCTCCCCGCTGGGACAGGGCCTCCAGCCGGTGGGCGTTGTGCCGGATGAGCCGCAGGGCGGCGGAGATGATCTCCCGGCTTGAGCGGTAGTTTTCCCTAAGCACCACCACCCGGGCCTCGGGGAACGCCTTGAGGAAGGAGAGCAGGTTGTCCCAGGGCACCCCCCGGAACCCGTAGATGGCCTGGTCGTCGTCTCCCACCACGGTGACATTCCGGTGCCCGGAGAGGAGTTCTACCAGGCGGAGCTCGGCCTTGCTGGTGTCCTGGAACTCGTCCGCCAACACGAACGGGAACCGGCGGTGGTACTCGGCGAGGAGCCCGGGGCGCTCCTCCAGGAGCCGCACCGCCCGCAGCACTAGATCCCCAAAATCCACCATCCCCTCGGCCTGGAGTAGTTCCTGGTAGGCGGCGTAGATCTCGGCCAGCTCCTGGTGGAGGGAGAGTTCGTCCTGGGAAAGGCCCCCTGCCTCGCGGGCCTTTTCTACCCAGGCCCGGTAGTCCTCCGGCGAGATGCCCTCGTCCTTGGCCCGGTGGATGAGGGAGAGCAAGGGGGCCAGGAGGCGCAGCGGCTGGCGCAGGGCGCGGGGTTTCAGAACCCGCAACGGAAGCTCCCACAGGTGATCCAGGAGGAACAGGCGCTGGTCCCACTCATCCAGGATCTTGAAGTCCGGGGGCAAGCCCGCCAGGGGGGCGTTCTCCCTGAGGATCCGCTCGCACACCGAGTGGTAGGTGGCCACCCAGGCGTCCAGCGCGGCGTAGCCCACCCAGTCGAACGCCCGGTCCAGCATCTCCTCCGCCGCCTGGTGGGAGAAGGTGAACACCAGAAGTTGGCTCGGGCGCTGGACCAACCCCTCCTCGATGAGGTAGGCGATGCGGCGGGTGATGACGGTGGTCTTGCCGGTGCCCACCCCGGCCAGGACCAGTAGCGGCCCCTCCCGGTGGGTCACCGCCTCCAGCTGGTCCTGGTTCAGCCCTGCGAGCACCTCGGCCATGGCCCTGAAAGTGTACCCGGGGAGAGCGTGGACCAGGGGAGCTTTCCAGTCCGAGGCCGTGGGGAAACGGAGCCTCGCCCCAGACAGTATCTGCTTTTTCCTCGGAGCAGTTCGCGGGGTGGATTTTCCCCTGGGATCGGTTATGATCTCGGCGAAGGGCCGTACGAAGTGTAGCTCCGTAGCTGTAGGGGTTGTTCCCGATGGCGTAGCGGTAGGTGCATGTAGGCGGTCGAAAAAGAAGAAAGGAGGGAACAACCTATGGCTATCGGCAAAGTTAAGTGGTTCAATGACGCCAAGGGCTTCGGCTTCATCGAGCAGGAAGACGGCCCAGATGTGTTCGTCCACTTCTCCGCCATCACCATGACCGGCTTCAAGTCCCTGCGCGAGGGGCAGACCGTGGAGTTCGAGGCCGTGGACGGGCCCAAGGGCCCCCAGGCGAAGAACGTAGTCCCCCGCTGATCACAACCCAAACACGACACCAAGGTGGCCCCCGAGCTTCGGGGGCCACCTTTTTTCTCCCCTGCCCAGAAAGCGGGCAGGGAGGCAGAAAGCTGCACAGGCGCGATAACTCCCTACCAAACATAACTTTTTATCTCCAACTGTAAAACTGGGCTTTGCACTTTGCCCCTCCCCCCGGGGAGGGCTACCATTGCCGCCGGAGGTGACACTCCAAATACGATTGGAGGTGACACTCCGTGTACAGAACTGTTCTCGTCGGCTTACTGGTTTGCTCGGGCGTGCTGAGCGTTGGCCTCCTCGCCTCAGAGCTGGTGGTGGCCGTGTCCACCGAACCCCCGTCCCTAGACCCCACCACCAACGCCGCCGCAGTCATCGACCTGCTTTTGCACCACAACCTCTACGAGGGCCTGGTGGAGGTGGACGCCCGGGGGGAGATCCACGGCCAGCTGGCCCGCTCCTGGGAGGTGTCCCCGGATGGGCTCTCCTACACCTTCCACCTCAGGGAGGGGGTACGCTTCCACAACGGGGAACCTTGCGACGCTGAAGCCGTAAGAAAAAGCTTCCTGCGGGCCCTGGACCCCCGGACCGGCCACCCCCACCCGGAGTACTTCCAAAACATCGCCGCGATCGAGGTGTTGGACCCCCTCACGGTGAGATTCGTGCTCGCCGAGCCCGACCCGGCGTTCTTGGCCGTCCTGGCCTTGGCCGACGGGGTGATCGTGCCCCCCGGGGAACCCCTGGCCAACCACCCCATCGGCACCGGCCCCTTCCGATTCGCCGACTGGCGCCCCGGAGACCGGCTGGTGCTGGTGAAAAACCCCGACTATTACCTGCCCGGGGTCCCCCACCTGGAGCAGCTCACCTTCCGGTTCCTGCCGGACCCGGCGGCCCAGCTGGCTGCCCTCCGGGCCGGGGACGTGCAGGTGGTGGTGGACCTGGCCCCGGAGCTGGCCGCGGGGTTGAGCGGCTCCCCCGACTTCCAGATCGTCTCCGGCCCCATGAACCTCGTCCAGATCCTGGCCATCAACACCGCCCGGGCCCCCTTCTCCCAGTTGCCGGTGAGACAGGCCCTGGCCTGTGCAGTGAACCGGGAGGAGATCATCGAACTAGTTTCTTTCGGCTACGGCACCCCCATCGGCAGCCACATCCCCACCGGAACCCCGTTTTACGCCGACCTGACTTGGCTTTACCCCCACGACCCGGCTCGGGCCCGGGAGCTACTGGAGGAAGCCGGCTACGGCAGCGGTTTTTCCACCACCATCACCCTGCCGGAGAACTACGTGCTGCACGTGCGCACCGGGGAGGTGATCGCCGCCCAGCTCTCCCAGGTGGGCATCCAAGCCAGATTGGAGTTGGTGGACTGGGGCACCTGGCTGGAGCGGGTGTTCGCCCAGGCCGACTACGACCTCACGGTGATCGGGCACCCCTGGAAGCTTGACCCGGCCCCCATGCTGGCCGGCTACGGCCCCCAGCGGCCGGACTACTACTTCCGCCGGGGCTGGCATAGTCCGGAACTGGATCAGCTGTTGGAGTTGGGGGAGAGGCTGGTGGAGCCGGAGGCCCGGCGGGCCCTGTACACCGTGTGCCAGTACATCATCGCCCGGGAGGCGGTGAACGTGTTCCTCCAGGACCCCCACCGTTTGGTGGCCGCCCGGTCGGACGTGCAGGGGCTTTCCGTGTACCCAATCTACGTGCTGGACCTCACGGGCGTCTGGCTGGCAGGCGGCTGAGCCGGGGATCGAGCAGGTCCCGCAGGCCATCCCCCACCAGGTTCAACCCCAGACAGGTGGCGGTGATGAACAGCCCCGGCATCAGGGCCGGCCACGGGGACTGGCCCACGTAGGTGCGGGCCTCCTTGAGCATCCGGCCCCAGGAGGGGTGGGGGGGCTGAGAACCTAGGCCCAGGTAGCTGAAGGCGGCCTCGGCCAACACCGCCGCGCTCAGGCTCACCGTGAACTGGACCAACAGGGGGGAGGCCAAGTTGGGGAGGAGGTGGCGCAGCACGATCCTGATGGGGCTCGCCCCCACCGCCTGGGCCGCCACCACGTACTCCTCCTCCCGCAGCACCAACAGGCCCCCCCGCACCACCCGGGCGAAGTAGGGCACGTTGAAGCAGGCGATGGCCAGGGTGATCCCCCAGGGGCCGGGGCCAATCAAGGTCACCAAGAGCAGGGCCAAGAGCAAGGCCGGGAAGGAAAGCAAGAAATCCGCCCCCCTCATGAGCAACTCATCCCAGCCCCCGCCCCGCCAGCCCCGGGCC
>DFNF01000008.1 GCA_002375935.1 Acetothermia bacterium UBA3574 | reverse complement strand
TAACCGTGTAAGAGGTCGTTCGATAGCCTTTGTCCAAATCGAGCAAGGTATATGAAGGTTTTCGGTTCCTATTGAATACCGAGGGTTGAGTGGAATCCTCAGGATCCCCACTACCTGAAACGNNCCCACCGCCTTCATCACCCCGATCTCTCGCGTTCTCTCCAACACCGCCGTGTACATGGTGTTCATCACCCCGA
Source organism: Acetothermia bacterium UBA3574 (assembly GCA_002375935.1). Classification (GTDB taxonomy): domain Bacteria; phylum Bipolaricaulota; class Bipolaricaulia; order Bipolaricaulales; family Bipolaricaulaceae; genus DFNF01. Next base: position 6,361 of record DFNF01000008.1, on the reverse strand, counting down.
TCCCCCCAACCAACAGGGAGATCCCGGCGATGCCGGCCAGGAAGGCCTGCACCCCCCCGAGCACGGTGCGGATGCGGTCCGTGATCTCCTGAAACCCGATCACCTCCGCATCCAGGGTGCCACTCTCCACCAGCACCCGCTCCAGCTGGGTTTGCACCTCCACCACATCCGCCTGGGGGGAAAGCTTCACGATGGCGTAGGCGGCCACGTCGGGGCCGGGGAACAGCTGGGCCAAATCGGAGTAGAGGACGAACAGGGAGTCGGAGATGGGCACCCCCCGGGCCATCCCTTGGCGGCGAGGGGCAGGGGCCAGGATCCCCACTACCTGAAACGGCCGGTCCTCGATCAGCAGGGTGTCCCCCACCTGCACCCCCAGCTGCTCGGACACCTCCGCCCCCAGCACCACCTGGCCCGGGGCGGTGAGTTCCTCCCCCTGGGCCAACTCCCAGGAGAGCTGGGCCACGAACTCCCGCATCAGGGGGTCGTAACCCACCAGGGGCAGGAACCCGCTCCGGGTGGGGCCTTCCACATAGGCGGTTTCGCTCCTCACCGCCACCACCCCGGCCACCCCTTCCACCGCCCGCAGCCGGGGGAGGTCGAGTTGGATCTTGGCCCCATACCCTGGGCCCCGCGGGGTGATGAGCAGGGTGTTGTAGCCCATGATCCGCTCCACCTGGCGGGTGATGGAGACCTGCAGCCCTTGCCCGATGGAGATCAGCCCCACCACGGCCGCGGTGCCGATGAGGATCCCGATCACGGTTAGCCAGGAGCGGACCCGCCGATGGAGCACGTTTCTCACCGCCAACCAGAAAAGGTCCTTCATCACCCCTCCTCCCACACCCGCCCGTCCCGCATGCGCAGCACCCACCGCGCGGTGCTGGCCGCCTCCGGATCGTGGGTCACCAGCACCACCGTCTTTCCGCCCCGGTTCAACCCGGCCAGCAGCTCCAGGATCTCGCTTCCGGAGACGGAGTCCAGGTTGCCGGTGGGCTCATCGGCCAAGATCAACTGGGGATCGGCGGCCAGGGCCCGGGCGATGGCCACCCGCTGGCGTTCCCCGCCGGAGAGTTGGGCCGGCCGGTGCCGGCGCCTCGCCCCCAGCCCCACCTGTTCTAGCAGCTCCTGGGCTCGTCGGCGGCGCTCCTTTCCCCGCACCCCCTGAAACAGCAAGGGGAGCTCCACGTTGTGCTGCGCGCTCAAGGTGGGGACAAGGTTGAAGGTTTGAAACACGAACCCGATCGCCCGCCCCCGCAGCTCGGCCAGCCGCCCCGGGCGCAGCCCGGACACATCCTCCCCCTGCCACAGCACCCGCCCGCTGGTGGGGCGGTCCAACAGGCCCAGGATGTGAAGGAGGGTGGACTTGCCCGAGCCGGAGGGGCCCATCAGGGCGAGGAAGTCCCCTGCCTCAAGAGAGAGGTCCACCCCCCGCAGGGCCGGCACCTCCACCTGCCCCAGGCGGTACACCTTGGTCACCCCCTCCAGCGAGACCAAGGTGCTCATGGGGCCTGATAGTCGATCAACAGGAGCTGGAGGGTCACTTCTCCGGCGGTGATCACCCGCAGCAAGGGGAGGAAGTAGACCGGGTGGGACAGGGCCAGGCCCAGCTCCACCACCGTGTCCGGCTCCTCGGGGGTGGTGTAGGTGCCTATCAGGCACTCCACCCCGGCGATCTCTTCCCGCCTTTGGGCCACGAACACTCCCCCACCGGGGAGGAGGTACTCTTTCCCCACCTCCAGCTGGTGCCGCCGGCGGATCAGGGTGAGCAGCGCCTCCAGGTTTATGCTCCCCCCCGCGGTGTGCAAGGTCCAGCCGGAACCCAAAAAGCCCAGGGTGCCCAGTTCCTCCGCCTGCCCCTCTGCTTCCATGGTCATCTTGATGTGGTACCGGTCGCCGGGGAGGCCCTCTATCTCCAGGCTCAGGGTCTGGGGGGTGGGCACGTCCAAGCCGGAGAGGGTCCAGGTCATGAGGGTGAGGCCGGGGGGGAACTGATCGAGCTCGGCCTGGGCCAGGGCCCCGCCCCCCCAGGCGCAGACCAAGGCCAGGGCCGTCAACAGCAAGTTCCCCCCTGGAAACCGCGCAGGTCGCCTCTTTGTCTTTGTCATTTTCACTTTCCCCCCCGCCTTTGTTGGTCGGTATGGTCCTCCATTTTGGTCTCCACTTCCACTTGTCCTCTCCACAGCCGGAGGAGCCCTCGCCGCAGCATTAGCCAGATGCCCACCCCCACCAAGCACAGCTCCACGAACCGGTAGCTGACCGAGTAGGCCAGCGCCCCGCTGGGGGGGATGGCCAACAGGGAGAAGATGCCGATCCGCCCCCCTTCGGCCACCCCCATCCCCCCGGGGGTGATCCAGAAGAAGGAAGTGAGGAAGGCGTTGAGGGTGAAGTAGAGGGAGAGCTGGGGCACCGAGAACACCTCCCCTTTGGTGAAGAAGAAGAACACCTGCGGTCGCAGGTAATTCATGAAGATGGCGGTTATCTGGAGCAGAAAGGCCAAGGTGGTGGAGGCCAGGCGCTGGCTGAAGGCCCGGTAGACTTCTTTCTCCGTTTCCGCCACCTTGGCCGCCGCCCGCAGCAACCTCCCGCCTCGGGGGAAGGCCCGGGCCAGCACCCGCAATAGCCGGGAGATCCATTGCCAGTTCTTGACGAAAGAGAAGATGGCCAAGAACAGGAAGCCGGCCATGATCCCCAGGGCAATCCCCAGCGCCCGCTTGTTGGCCAGGGTCAGGGTGGGGGAGATGAGGGCGAAGAAGCCCCCGATGGAGGCGAAGAACAGCAGCGCCACCCCGGCCAACAGCCGCTCCACCACCACCGTGGCCATGACGTGCGACATGGGCACCCTGGCCCCCCTGGCCACCAGGTAGGCCCGCACCGGCTCCCCCCCCAGGTACATGGACGGGGTGAGGTAGCTGACGGCGAAGCCGGATAGCAGTGCCGCCCCCAGCCTGGGCCAGCGGAACTCCACCCCTGCTGCCCGCAGCAATACCGCCCAGCTCAAAAGCCACGCCCCCAGGGAGAGAACCACCGTGCCGGCCACGGCCAGGAAGCCCGTCCAACCCACGGCGGCCAGCTCGTGCAGCACCCGGCGGGGGCCGCTCAGGTAGACCAATCCCCCCAACAGGGCGCTCCCCAGGGCCACCAGTCCCAGGAGCAGGAGTGAGCTCCTCCACCTCACCCCGGCTGCCCCCCCGGACGCCCCCGCGCCGGAACCCCTCGTGCCAATGTGCGGCAATCCTTTGCCATCCCCGGCAATCTAGCGGATTTTCCCCTCAGGGGCAAAACCGCCCTAGGGGGGCAGGACGGAGAGCAGTAGTTCCAATGCGGCTTCACTTGCCGACCACCGGTTTCCCTGGCGGGAGCCCCGAAAGTTAAACCGGCGCACCTGAGGCTCCCCCTCCGGAAGCGCCAGGCCGATGTACACCAGCCCCACGGGTTTTTCCGGGGTCCCCCCTCCGGGGCCGGCGATGCCGGTGATCCCCAAGCCGTAGTCGGCCCCGAAGGCCCTTTTGACTCCCCGGGCCATGGCCAGGGCACATTGGGGGGAAACTGCCCCCTCCCGGGCCAACACCTCCTCCTCCACCCCCAGCAGGGCCTGTTTGGCGGAGTTGGAATAGCTGACGATGCCCCCGAGGAAATAGGCCGAGGCACCGGCGACCTCGGTCAAGCGCATCGCCAGGAGACCACCGGTGCAGGATTCGGCCACGGCCAACGTCCGGCCCAGGCGCTTCAACCTGGCCCCCACTTCAACCTCCAGCATAGTGCACCTCCAGTTCCCTCCGCAGGGCAAGGGCGATCTCCACCAGTTCCCCCCGCAGCAACACCTGCGCCAGCCCGTCATAGGGGGTGGGATCTCGGTTGGCGATGATCAGCTTGGCCCCGGCGGCCGCCGCCTGGGGCACCAATCCTGCCACCGGCCACACGGTGAGGGAAGTGCCCATGACCAGCAGGAGATCGGCCTGGGAGACTGCTCGCTGGGCCTCCTGGAAGGCGGGGGTGAGCTGTTCCCCGAACAGGACAACATCTGGTTTCACCAGGCTCCCACACCGGCAGCGGGCCACCCCATGCCTTTGGGCTTCTTCGGCTATCCAGGACAAGGGGTAGACCTGGCCGCAGCCCGGGCAGGTCCCCCGGTGGGCGTGCCCGTGGACTTCCAGGACCCGGCGGGAGCCGGCGGCCTGGTGCAGGCCGTCTATGTTCTGGGTGATGACCCCCTGGAGGAGCCCCCGGGCTTCCAGCCACGCCAGGAGTCGGTGCACCGGGTTGGGGTCGGCGGCGCGCATCTTCTCGAACCGCCAGATCCAAAATCGGTAGAACTCCTGGGGGTGGGATTGGAACCCCTCCAGGGAAGAGACGAGCTGGGGATCGTGTTTTTGCCACAACCCATCCGGGCCGCGGAAGTCGGGGATCCCGGAGGGGGTGGACACCCCGGCCCCGGTGAGGGCCCAGGCTGCCCGGGCTTCTGCCAGCAACCGGGCCGCTTCCCGCAGGTGCTGTCTTTCAACCGGCATGGCGCAAGTGTGCCGGGGGAGGCAGCCGGTGCGCAAGGCACAAATGGCAGGGGGGGGCCTGGGTGGCTAAACTCTTCCCGGTTCCCCCTGGCGAAGCCGCCTGGTGGGGAAAGCCAACTCAGCAGGAGGTAGCCATGGCCGGCCATTCTAAGTGGGCGAACATAAAGTACAGGAAGGAACGGCAGGACAAGAAGAGGTCCAACCTGTTTTCCAAGCTGGCGCGGGAGATCATCGTGTGTGCCCGCCAGGACCCCAACCCGGACACCAACCCCTCCCTCGCCGCGGCCATCGAGCGGGCGCGGGCGGCCAACATGCCCAAGGAGAACATCGAGCGGGCCATCAAGCGCGGGGCAGGGGAACTGGAAGGGGCCAAGTACGAGGAGATCGTCTACGAAGGCTACGGCCCCGGGGGGGTGGCCATCCTGGTGCGCTCCCTCACCGACAACCGCAATCGCACCGCGGCCGCGGTGCGACACATCTTCGAATCCCACGGTGGCTCCCTGGGCACGGAAGGGTGCGTGGCCTGGCAGTTCGAGCGCCGGGGCCTGGTCCAGGTGGAGGCGGTCCCAGAGGGGATGGACAAAGAGGAGTTGGTGTTCTTGGCCATCGAGGGTGGGGCAGAGGATTTTACTGAAGAGGACGGCATCATCACCTTTTACACCCCCCCAAACCAACTGGCCCAAGTTCGCGATGCCCTCCAGGGGGCCGGGGTGGAGGTGAGCCGGGCCCAACTTGCCTGGGTACCCAAGTCCACGGTAAAGGTAGAGGGAAAGGAAGCGGAGCGGTTGCTCAGGCTGCTGGACGCCCTGGACGACCACGAGGACGTGCAGGAGGTGGTGGCCAACTTCGAGGTCCCGGACGAGGTGTTCGCCCGGGTAGAAGGCTAAGGAGGGAAGATGCGGAAACTAGTGGTAGCGGCGCTGTTGGCAGGGGTGCTGTTGGGGACTGGGGCGGCGTGGGCGCAAGAGGATGTGAGCCTGCGCCCCTTGATCCACGGCGCGGCCTCCCTGGTGATTCCGGGATTGGGCCAGTATCTGAACGGCGAGTACGACAAGGCCCTCACTCACTTCGTGGTCACCATCGTGCTGGACGTGGGGGTGTGGTACTTGGCCGAGATCCTGCCGTGGTGGTATCCCAGCTACTACTTGGTGAGTGGAGTCCATGCCTTGTGGGCCCTGTACTCGGCCATCGACGCCTACCAGACGGCCCTGGAGCTGGAGGGGTTGAGCTTCCAGCTCACCCCCACCGGGCCCCGGCTCAGCTTTTCCTACAACTTCTAGGGCTGGCCGCCCCCGGCTGGCAAGGGGCAAGAAGGTCTCCTGCTGGGGGAAGGCAGCGCTCCTGTGAGGTGGGCCATGCCGGCTCTCCTCGCCCCAGGGGACCAGGCGCGCGCTGAGTAGGTTTTTTCGCAAGGGTTGCCTGACGGATTCGGAGGGACGGATGGAGAGGGAGGGGCCGGTGGTGGGGATCGACATCGGGGGCACCCGCACCCGGCTGGGGCTTTTCCTGGAGGGGGAACTTGCCGCCCGGGAGGCCTTTCCCACCCGGGATTTTCCCCATCTCAAGGAGCGGCTTCGGGGGTTTCTCTCCCGGCTGGGGACGCGGCCCCACGCCATCGGGGTGGGGGCCCCGGCCCCGCTGGACATGCGTCGGGGACGTGTGCTGGGGTGTCCCAACCTCCCCCAGTGGGAGGGGGCGGAGGTGGTGGCGGAGCTGTCGGAGGAGCATGGCTGCCCGGTCTTTTTGGCCAACGACGCCACCTGTGCTGCCCTGGGGGAACTGGAGTTCGGCCATCGGGCCAGCGATTTCGTGTACCTCACCTGGTCCACCGGGATCGGGGGGGGGATCGTGGCCGG
>DFNF01000015.1 GCA_002375935.1 Acetothermia bacterium UBA3574 | reverse complement strand
GGAGTGTCAGCAATTGAAGAGGTTCTTCATTGAACGAGTGGCGGAGAAGGGGTGATTGTCTGGGCGCAGGAAGGATTTCTGCCAGGGGGAGAGTTCAGGGGAATCTGAAGGAGGTGGCTGATGTACAAGATGGTGTTGGCGGCACTGGTGGCGGTGGCGTTGGTGGCCCCGGCTCTCGGGGCCCCGGCCCCGGACGGCAGCGTCCCTTGGCCTACAGATCACAAAGGGCATCGGGATGTAGGGCACTCCGTTGACTGGACTCCTGAGGGGTTGGTCCCGTGCGAATCGACACCGGTGTGCACCGCATGCTGTGACCAAGGTTGTACTTCCCGGTGGTGGTGCGTGTTTTATTGCCTGGCCATCGGGGGCTGGCCTTTGCCCGATGCATGGGAAGCAGGGGATCTCTATCGGTGCTATGATCCTGCAACGGGTGAATGGTATTTGGAATGCTTCGACGTCACCTTCCAAGGTTGTCTTTGTGCCGCATGTGCAGAAAGCGTTTTCTCTCAGCAGTTCTCCCCCTATTGACTAAGAGGGCGGGCCGGCAAACCGCTAGCGTTGCCATATTGCTCCTCTCCCTTTCGGTAAGTTGGGGACTACTGCAAGGGCAAGTGCGGGTGAACCAAACCCTACCTCAGCCCTGGATGGACGATCACACCACCCAGGCTGAGCCCGCCATCGCCGTCCTGGGAGACACCTTGTTAGTGGTCTATGTAGACACACGACATTTCCTTCCCCGACGCATAGGAGAGTCGACCATGATTGGCCACGCACTTTCAAGGGACGGAGGTGTTTCTTTCCAGGACCTAGGGGGTATACCGCCTTGTTCCACCTGCCTAGGAAGTACCAATCCTTCCCTGGCCCGAGCTCCCTCCGGTGTCCTCTTCCTTGCAAACCTCCAGGACAGCCTGTACGGCAACAGGGTGGGGGTGGCCAGATCCTATGACGGAGGGGAAACCTTCACTCCCCTCGTGCTCATACCCTCCTTAAAAGGCCCAACCCTCGCTGATTTACCGCAGGTAGTGACTTCCCCCACCACTGGGGAGGTCTTTGTGATCTGGACAGACCTTCTGCGGAAGGCCGTGTTGGTCTCTTCCTCTGGGGATGGGCAAAACTTCCGGGAGCCTACAACGGTCATTGAGGGGGGAGCGCCTAAGCAATTTGCCCGCCTTGTGGTTGGGCAGGAGGGGGTTCTGTACTGCTTCTGGCTCGAGCCGCTTCCCACAGGGCTTGTTGGAGGATGGCGGGGAGGAATATTTGGATCTCGCTCCTTTGATTCCGGGATCACATGGGCCTCTTCTGTCAAGGTGATGGAAATACTTCTTCCTACCGCCAGGGGGCAAGTGGGGTATTTATGGGATGGAATCAGAGCACTCCCCATCCCCAGCGTGGCCACTGCCCCTAATTCAGGGTTGATTTATCTTGCAGTCCACAGTGCCGGTCCTGATGGTGTTGACAATGCTGATGTAATCGTTGCAGCCATTGATCCAGAGCTGAACCTGGCCTCTCCGCCAGTGAAAATAGATGACGACGGTACCTCTACTGACCAGTTCCTCCCGACTTTGGCCATTTCCCCAACTGGTGTTATAGGGGTTGCTTTCTACGATCGCCGAGTGGACCCCGCTAACAAGTGCACCGATCTATTTCTGGCTCGGTCTTATGACCACGGCCAGACGTTCCACATCGAACGGGTAACCACGAGTTCGTTCGCTTGGCCTCCCATAGATGGCCAGGCGACACCTACTGGGCACTATGATCCTCTCCGCCGTGCTGGGTATATCGGTGATTACATAGACATTGATGCAGATGGAACCTTTTTCTACCTAGCATGGGCTGGGACCAAGGATTTGATTTTTACTCCCAATTATCCAGATGGACGGTTAGATCTGGATGTCTTCTTTGCAAAGGTGCCGATCTACAACCCGGGGCCCAATGGGTAAGGCGTGGTCAGAGCACGTGGTGAGGCAATCCCTTGCAGCCTTAGGGAACACTCAGGTCAAGGAACGATGAGCAGATAGGGGCTTGGATGTCCCCAGGGGTTCGGGCGCTTGCCCGGGACAACCCAATCGGCAGAAGCGCCGGAGAAAAACCTTCTGGGCCGCTTCCCTCAGTTCCGTCTTCCTCTAACTGCCAGCCGCTGAATCCTTGCCCCAGGGGGCGCTGTGATCCCAAGCCGGTGCTAGCCCCGCCCGCCGGCTCCGGTTAATGTTTCCCCACCATGCGGGCAGTGGACTTGATCGAGAAGAAGCGGGACGGAGGCGAACTCTCCCCCGAGGAGCTGCGCTGGCTCATCCAGGGCTACGTGGCCGGGGAGGTGCCGGACTACCAGATGGCCGCCTTCCTGATGGCGGTCTATTTCCAGGGGATGAGCCAGGCCGAGACGGTGACCCTGACCCGGGTGATGGCCGAGAGCGGGGACCGGGTGGACCTCTCGGCGGTACCAGGGACCAAGGTGGACAAGCACTCCACCGGCGGGGTGGGAGACACGGTGACCCTGGTGCTGGTGCCCCTGCTGGGGGCCGCCGGGTTGGTGTGTGCCAAGCTCTCCGGGCGGGCGCTGGGGCACACCGGGGGCACCATCGACAAACTGGAGGCCATCCCCGGGCTCAGAACAGAACTCCCATTGGCCCAGGTGATCCGTCAAGCCCAAGAGATCGGCGTGGTGATCGCCGACCACACCGGGGAGCTCGCCCCGGCGGACCGCCTCCTGTACGAGCTGCGGGATGTGACCGCCACCGTCCCCTCCCTGCCCCTGATCGTGAGTTCCATCTTGTCCAAGAAGCTGGTGGGCGGGGCGGATGCCATCGTGCTGGATGTGAAGTGCGGGGCAGGGGCGTTCATGCCCACCTTGGACGCGGCCCGGGAGCTGGCCCGCACCCTGGTGGAAGTGGGGAACGCCCTGGGCAAGAAGTTCTCCGCCCTGATCACTGCCATGGACCAACCCCTGGGGAACATGGTGGGCAACGCCCTGGAGGTGAAGCAGGCCATCGCGGTGTTGCGGGGGGAGGGGCCGGCGGACCTGCGGGAGGTCACTCTGGCCCTGGGGGCGGAGCTGTTGCTTTTGGTGGGGGAGGAGGCCGAGCCAGGAGCGGCGCGCCGGCGGCTGGAGGGGCTGATAGAGGGCGGGGCCGCTTGGAAGAAGTTCCGCCAGTTGGTGGAGGCCCAAGGCGGGGACGTCCGGGCCATCGAGGATCCCCAGCTCTTGCCCCGAGCAGGGGCTGTAGAAGAGGTCCTTGCCCCTGCTTCCGGGTACGTGGTGGGAGTGGATGCCCGGCGGATTGGGATGGCGGCGGGGCTGTTGGGGGCGGGCCGGGAGGTGAAGGGGCAGCCCATCGACCCGGCCGCCGGGGTGG
>DFNF01000012.1 GCA_002375935.1 Acetothermia bacterium UBA3574 | reverse complement strand
CTGGGGGCGGGGTGGGCCGCCGGGCTCCCCCTCCTGCCCAGGGAGGAAAGCTGGCTATGGATAGTGTTTTTGGGGCTGGGACCCCAGCTTGTGGGGCACACGAGTTTCAACTGGGCCCTGCGCCGGTTGCCGGCCCCAGCGGTGGCGGTGGCCATCCTGGGGGAGCCGGTGGGGGCAGCCCTGTGGGCCTTCTTCCTGCTTGGAGAGGAGATCGCCCCGCTTTCCGGCCTGGGGATGGGGCTGGTGCTGGTGGGGGTGGCCCGGGTGCTTTGGGGGGGAGCCTCCCCGGGCAGGGCCAGTTGACCGTTCCGTCTGCCGGGCTACTCAGGTGGGGGGAGGGAGTCAGTGAACTTGCGCAAAAGCTCCCGCTGGGAGCGGGAAAGGCCCTTGGGGATCACCACCTTCAGGTGCACCAGAAGATCACCCCGCTGGCGGCCCTGGGGCAGCCCCCGCCCCCGCAGGCGCAGCACCTGACCGGGATCGGTCCCCGCTGGCACCTCCAGCTCCTCCTCCCCCTCCAGGGTGGGCACCCGCACCTTCCCCCCGAGGACGAGTTGCCCATAGTGGACCGGCACCTCCACCGCTAGGTCCGCCCCCTGGCGCTGGAACACGGGATGGGGCTGGATCTCCACCGTGATGTACAGGTCCCCAGGCGGGCCGCCGGCCCGCCCAGCGTTCCCCTCCCCCCGGAGGCGCAGGCGGGCCCCGTCCTCGATTCCCTTGGGGATGACGATGGAAAGCTCGCTCTTCTCCTTGACCCGCCCCTCCCCCCGACACTTCCGACACGGGTACTCCAGGACCTCCCCGGTGCCCCCGCACTCGGGACAGGTCCTCACGTTCACAAACGACCCCAGCATGGTGAACTGCCGGTACTGGATGCGTCCGGAGCCTTCACAGGTGGGGCAGGCTCTGACCCCGGTCCCCGGCTCCAGCCCGGAGCCGCCGCAGCGATCGCAGCTCACCAGGCGGGGCACGGTGGCCCGGATGCGGGCCCCGAAGGCCGCGTCCTCCAGGGAAATCTTGATCCGGTACTCCAGGTCCTCCCCCCGGCGGGCCCGGGTGGGGCGGGCCCGCGCCCGGGGCCGCGCCCCCTCCCCGAAGAACAGGTTGATGATCTCGTCGAACGCCGACGGGCCAAAGAACTCCTCGAACGCCTCCCGGGCCCGGCGGAAGTCCATGGGCCCGAAGTCAAACCCCTGCTCGGGGCCCACGTGCCCGAACCGGTCGTACTGGGCCCGCTTCTCCGGGTCCGACAGGACCTCGTAGGCCTCGGCGATCTCCCGGAAGCGCCGCTCAGCCTCCTTCTTGTCGCCCTTGTAGGCGTCCGGGTGGTATTTTTTCGCCAGCCGCCGATAGGCCCGCTTTATCTCCTCCTGGGAGGCATCTCGCGGCACCCCCAGGATCTGGTAGTAGTCCTTGGGCAAGCTTTACTCCTTCTTATAGTCGATGTAGTCCTCGCCCTTGTCGCGGTCGCCTTTGTCCTCGCCACCCCCCGGGGCACCGGCGGCTTGGCGGTAGGCCTCGGCGGCCACCTCGCCCGAGGCCCGCTTGAGCTCCTCCATGGCCGCCCGGATGGAGGCCAGGTCCGCCTTGGCCTCGATCTTCTCCTTGAGGGATCGGATGGCAGCCTCGATCTCGGCCCGCTTTTGGGAGGACACCTTGTCCCCCAGCTCCCGCAGGGCCTTCTCCACCGTGTAGATGAGCATGTCGGCCTGGTTGCGGGCCTCGGCCTCCTCCGCCTTTCGCCGGTCTTCCTCGGCGTGTTCCTCCGCCTCCTTCCGCATCCTCTCGATCTCCTCCGGGGTGAGGCGGGAGGTCTCCTTGATGGTGATGGCCGCTTCTTTTCCGGTGGCCTTGTCCTTGGCCTTCACGTGCAGGATGCCGTCGGCGTCGATGGAGAAGGTGACGTCGATTTGGGGCACCCCTCGGGGGGCAGGGGGCAGGCCCGAGAGCACGAACTTCCCCAGGGACTTGTTGTCGGCGGCCATCTTCCGCTCCCCTTGCACCACGTGGATCTCCACTTGGGTCTGGAAGTCCTCGGCGGTGGTGAAGGTCTTGGTGCGCTCCACCGGGATGGTGGTGTTGCGCTCGATGATGGGGGTGGCGATCCCGCCCAGGGTCTCGATGGACAGGGTCAGCGGGGTCACGTCCAAAAGCACGATCTCGTCCATCTCCCCGGCCAGGATGGCCGCCTGGATGGCTGCCCCCATGGCCACCACCTCGTCCGGGTTGATCTCCTTGTTGATCTTGGCCTTGCCGAACTTGGCCGCCACCAGCTCCTGCACCCGGGGGATCCGGGTGGACCCGCCCACCAGCACCACCTGGTGGATGTCCTCCGGGGACAGCTTGGCCGCCTGGAGGGCCGCGTCCACGATCCTCATGGTGCGCTGGAGCAGGTCCTCGATCAGCGATTCCAGCTTGGCCCGGGTCAGGGTCTTCTCCAGGTGCTTGGGCCCGGAGGCATCGGCGGTGATGTAGGGCAGCGAGATCTGGGTCTCCATCCGGGAGGAGAGCTCGATCTTGGCCTGCTCGGCGGCATCCCGGAGCCGCTGACAGGCCGCCGGATCGTTCCTGAGGTCTATGCCCGTGTCCTTCTTAAATTCCTCGATCAACCAGTCCATGATCCGGCGGTCGAAGTCGTCGCCCCCGAGCTGGGTGTCCCCGTCGGTGGCCACCACCTCGAACACACCCTCGCCGATCTCCAGGATGGACACGTCGAACGTGCCGCCCCCCAGGTCGTAGACCACGATCTTCTGCTCCCCGCCCCGGTCCAGGCCGTAGGCCAACGCTGCGGCGGTGGGCTCGTTGATGATCCGCAGCACCTCCAGGCCGGCGATCTTGCCCGCGTCTTTGGTGGCCTGGCGCTGGAGGTTGTTGAAGTAAGCGGGGACGGTGATCACCGCCTTGTGGATCTTCCCCCCCAGGAACTCCTCGGCGTCGCGCTTGATCTTCTGCAGGATGAAGGCCGAGATCTGTTCCGGGGAATACTCCTTGACCTTCCCGTCCAGGGAGATCCGCACCCGGTGGTCGGTGCCCATCTTGCGCTTGATGGAGAGCACCGTGCGCTCCGGGTTCAGGATGGCCTGGCGTTTGGCCAGCTTGCCCACCAGCATCTCGCCGGACTCGGTGAACGCCACCGCGGAGGGGGTGACCCGGTCCCCCTCGGCATTGGGGATCACCTCCGGGCGCCCGCCCCGCACGATGGCGGCGCAGGAGTTTGTGGTACCAAGATCAATTCCGATTACCTTTTCCGTCTCCGCCATCATCCTCACCCCCTTTTGGGCCGAGGCTCACCTTCACCTTGGCCGGCCGCAGCACCTCTCCCTCCCGCAGCCAGCCGCGCTCGAATTCCTCCAGGATCACGTTTCGCTCCGCTTGGTCGTGGGCGGTCACCAGCACCTCGTGGTAGGCGGGGTCGAACTTGCGGCCCACCGAGTCGAAGGGCTGGCAGCCCTTTCGCTTCAGGATCTCTGCAAACTGGGCGAATATCCGCTCCACCCCCTCCACGAAGCTCTCGCTGTCCTCGTTGCGCCGGAAGGCCTGGAAGGCCCGTTCCAGCGCGTCGTAGACGGGCAGGAAGTCCAGGATTTCCTGGTCCTGGACCCGGCGGGCCAAGGCCCCGGTCTCCCGCGCCACCTGCTTGCGGTAGTTGTCGAAGTCCGCCTGCAGGCGCAGGAGCCGTTCCCTCAGGCCCTTGAGCTCCTCCTCCTTGGCCGCAAGCTCCTGCCTGAGCGTTTCCAGTTCCGGTTCCTTGTCGTTTGAGGCCTTGGCTTGGCGCTCCTCGGTCATGCCTCCACCTCCTGGATGCGGCCAGCGCTGGCCAGGATGGCCTTGAGCCTGCCGGCCACGTAGCGGGTGGCGGAGAAAGCGCGGGCGTAGTCCAACCACAAGGGGCCGATCACCCCCAGGACGCCGGTCTCGCCGAAGTAGGGGACGGTGATCACGCTGAAGTCCGCTAGTTCCGGCACCGCCTCCTCCCCCACCGCGGCGGCCAGGTCTTGGTTTCCGGCCCGCAATTGGGTGATGACCTGGACGAACCTGCGTTCGTCCTCAAGTAGCTTGAGCAGGGAGCAGATCCTCTCCACGGTGGTGGGGGAGGCTTGCTGGGACACCCCGCGCAGGAGCTGGGCCGCGCCTTCTAGGTAGAGGCGCCGCCTCAGGCCCCGCTGGGCGAGTTGCCCCAACACCTCCAGGGCGGCCAGCACGGTGCGGTCGTGCCAGCCCTTGACCTCCAGTCCCCCCAGTTGGGCCAGCTGATGCAGGGTCAGCCCCCGGACGCGCTGGGAGAGGACCTCCTCCACCTGGGCCACCTCCTCCGGGGACAGGTCCCCGGGGAGCTGGAGCACCCGGGACTCCACCACCCCCAGTTCCGACAGCACCACCACCAGCACCGCCCCGGGGCCGATGCGGCGCATCACCAGGCCGGCCAGCCGCAGGGCCTCCACCTCCGGGCCGAGCACGAAGGCCAAGGTGCCGGTCATGGTGGAGAGGAGGAGGGCGGTGCGGCGCAGGAGTTCGGGGAGCTCCTGGGGGGCGGGCTCCGGGGGTTCGGCCGGGAGCCGGGCCGGTTGTTCCCTGATTTCGGCCAGCTCCAACAGCCAATTGGCGAAGAAGCGGAACGCCTTCTTGGTGGGGATGCGGCCGGAGGAGGGGTAGGGTTTGTAGAGGAAGCCCTCCCGTTCCAGGGCCGCCAGTTCGTTTCTGACGGTGGCAGAGCTGAAGCGGAGCCCGTAGGCCTCCACCAGGGTTTTGGAGGACACGGGCTGGCGGGTTCTGATGTAGTGGTCGACGACTTCCTTGAGCAGAAGCTGCCGGCGTCCCTTCATTTAGCACTCACCACCCTTGGTTGCTAAATTAATGATAGCCGCCCCGCCCCCCACGTCAACCCCACGCTATAATCTCCCCATGAAACGCCTCACCCTCTCCCTCATCCGCGCTTACCAGCTCATCCTCTCCCCACTCCTCCCCCACCGCTGCCGCTTCTGGCCCACTTGCTCCCACTACGCCCACCAGGCCATCGCCAAATACGGCCTCCTGAAAGGCGGTTGGCTCGCTGTAAAACGGCTCCTCAAATGCGGCCCCTGGCACCCCGGGGGACCAGACCCCGTGCCCTGATTCCCCCACCGGTTTGAGCTTTGGCCCCAAGCCCCTACAATCCCTGGCCAAAGGAGCCCCAATGGACGAGATCACTCAAGCCCCCACCCGGATCGTGGGCGGCTCCGCCTCCCGGCTGGACGCCGCCGCCAAGGTCACCGGCCAGGCCCGCTACGCCGACGACCTCTCCTTCCCCGGGATGCTCTATGTCAAGGTGATCAGGTCCGATCGCCCCCACGCCCGCGTCACCGCCCTGGACCTCTCCCGGGTGGAAGCCCACCCCCAGGTGGTCTGCGTGGTCACCCCCGGGGACATCCCCGGGGAGAACGTGGTCCCCATCATCTACCGGGACATGCCCCTGTTGGCCGAGGGGAGGGTCCGCTACGTGGGCGAACCCCTGGCCCTGCTTGCGGCCCGAACCCCGGAGGCGGCCGAGGAGGCCGCCCGCCTGGCGCGGGTGACCTACGAGGACCTCCCGGCAGTCCTGGACCCCCTGGAGGCCATCCGGGAGGGGGCGCCCCAGGTGGCCGTCCCCCAGGCGGCGGAGGCCGGCAACATCTTCAACCACATGGTGATCAGAAAAGGGGATGTAGGGCAGGGCTTTTCCCAGGCGGACGTGGTCGTGGAAGGGGAGTACCGCGTGGGCTACCAGGAACACGCCTACCTCGAGCCCCAAGGGGTGATCGCCGTGCCGGAGGAGGGGGGGATGGCCATCTACGGCACCCTCCAGTGCCCCTATTACGTGCAGAACGCGGTGGCGGCCGTGTTGGGCCTTCCCCTCTCCAAGGTGAGGGTGGTGCAGACCGCCACCGGCGGGGGCTTTGGCGGCAAGGAGGACGTGCCCTCGCAGCTGGCGGCCCTGGCCGCGGTGGTGGCCGCAAAGAGCGGCCGGCCGACGAAGCTGGTCTACGACCGGGCCGAGGACATCATCTCCACCTCCAAGCGCCACCCGGGAGTGATCCGGTATCGCACCGGGGCCAAGCGGGACGGGACCCTGGTGGCAGTGGAGGTCGAGTTCTACTACAACGCCGGCGCCTACCAGACCCTGTCCTCGGCGGTGCTGTGGCGGGGGCTGGTGCACGCCCCTGGGCCCTACCGCATCCCGAACGTGAAGGTGGACGCGTACTCCGTGGCCACCAACACCGTGCCCTGCGGGGCGTTCCGGGGGTTCGGCTCCCCCCAGGTGATCTTCGCCCACGAGTCCCAGATGGACGAGCTCGCGAACCGCCTGGGCATGGACCCCCTGGAGCTACGGAAGAAGAACGCCCTGCGGGAGGGGGACGAAACTGCCACCGGCCAGCGGCTCACCGAATCGGTGGGGCTTCTGGCCGCCATCGAGCGGGCCCGGGAGCTTTCCGACTGGGAAAACCTGAGGCGGGAGGCCGAGGAGTTCAACCGGCGGGAGCGGTTCCGGCGGCGGGGCGTGGGCGTCTCCACGGTCATGTACGGGGTGGGGATGGGGGCCAAGGCGCCCCTGCTCGATAAGGCCGGGGCGTACGTGAAGCTGGAGGCGGACGGCTCGGTCACCGTGGCGGTGGGGAACACCGAGATGGGCCAGGGGGCGATCACCGTGCTGGGGCAGATCGCCGCCGAGGCCTTGGGGGTGCGGCTTTCGGACGTGCAACTTGCGCCGGTGGACACCTCCCGGGTGCCGGATTCCGGCCCCACGGTGGCCTCCCGCACCACCACCGTGGCGGGAGCCGCGGTGCTGGACGCCGCCAGCCAGCTGCGGGCCCGGGTCGAGGCCGCGGCCCGGGAGTTCTTCGGCTCCCAGAGGGTGGAGATCGCAGACGGGAAGGTGTGGCCCAAGGATCGCCCCCGGGATGCCAAACCCCTCTCGGAGGTGGCCCGCTGGATGTGGGCCCACAACTGGGACCTGGGTGCCACCGGCTGGGCCCAGGGAGCGCCGGTGGACTGGGACCCGAAAACCGGCCAGGGCAACGCCTACTTCGTCTACGCCTACGCCTGCCACATCGCCGAGGTGGAGGTGGACCTCCTCACCGGCGAGACGCACGTCACCAGGTTCTGGGCCGTCCACGACTCGGGCAAGATCGTGAACCCGGCCCTGGCCCGGGGGCAGGTAGCAGGGGGGATTGCCCAGGGGATCGGTTACGCCCTGATGGAGGAGCTGCGGAGCGAGGACGGGAGGATCGTCGCCCCCTCGTTCACCGGCTACCACATCCCCACGGCGATGGACGTGCCGGGCCAGTACGTGATCGAGTTCGTGGAAGCCCCTTACTCCGGCGGGCCCTACGGGGCCAAGGGCCTGGGGGAGGTGCCGCTGATGGCGGCCCACGCCGCGGTGGCCAACGCTCTCTCCCGCGCCACCGGGGGCAGGCTGCGGGAGTACCCGGCGATCCCGGAGCGGGTGCTTGGGCTGGTCAGGGGCGAACGATGAGCTCCGGTTTTTCCGGGGGCGGCGGGGGGTAGAGCCCCAACAGCCCCTTCACGTAACGCTCGGGCCCGGGTCCCTTCTGGGAGAAGAAGCCCACGAACTCGGCCAGCGTGCGGCATGCTTCCCGCAAAAGCTCCCGGTTTTCTCGCGCATCCCAACGCATAGCCCCCAGCTCCTCCTCCAGCAGGCGGGCCAGTTCGTTGGGGGGCGGAAGCCCGAGCTCGATGGGCGAGAGGATGCGGGCCAGGTACTCCAGGGCCGCCTGCACATCCTGATCGGTGGCGGGGTGGGTATGGAGCTGGGAAGCGAGCAACTTCTCCACCCCCAGCAGGTAGCGGACCAGCTCTTCCAGCTGGGGGTGGGAGAGCCCGGCCACGAATTCTTGCCAGGCGGCGTCCAGCTCCCGGGCCCGCCGGGCCCGCAAGTGCTCTTCCCCCGCCCTCAGGTAGCGGCAGTCGGCGGGACAGGCCACGGACCGGCCTCGATGGCGGCCACAGCAGCTGCTACAGATGAGGGCGTCCAGCGCCGGGCAAGGCCTCTCCCCCCGCCGGCGCCCACACAGCGGGCACTGCTGGGCGGTCATAGGGCGCCGAACTGGCGCCGAGCCTCCTCCGACATCATCTCCGGGGTCCAGCGAGGCTCCCACACCAGGCTCACCTCAACCTCGTAGCCTTCGAACTCCTGGCGCAGGACCTCCTCCACTTGGGAGGCCAAGGTTCCGGCCAGCGGGCACCCCGGGGTGGTGAGGGTCATGTCCACCGAGATCCTCCCCTCCCCCACCTCCACCTCGTAGATGAGCCCCAGGTCTACCACGTTGATCCCCAGCTCGGGGTCGATCACCCGCTGCCGGATCACCTCCCGCACGGCATCGGTGGTGGGGGTCACGGGGAGGTCACCTCCTGCCCCATCCGCAACACATCGGCCAGGGTGAGTCGGCTGAGCTCTTCTTGGATGCGGCGCTCCAGGTAATGCCACAGGGGGGCGGTAGGGCAGCCGTGGTCCAGCCTGCACTCCTCGCCCACGATGCAGGCCAGCTTGGGCACTGGTCCTTCCAGGGCAGACAGGATCTTAAACACGGAGATTTCGCCGGGGGCCAGGGCCAACCGGTACCCCCCAGTGCGGCCTTTCTGGGCCACCACTACCCCCGCCTGCCTGAGGTCCTGGAGGATCTTGCGCAGGAATGCCTCCGGTACCCCATGCCGATCGGCGAGCACCCGGGCGGAATGATGCCGGTCCGGCTCCAAGGCGAGCTCATACAGAATCCGCATTCCGTAGTCAGAACGTTTACTCAGCACCATGGCGCCATTTTATGCCCGCTGGCGGACTTGCACAAACCGCCTTGCCTGCTCACGGGCCCAATGATCCGCCTCCCACAGCTCCTCCAGGGTGGGGGAGCTGATGGGGTTGTGGCGGGCCAGCACCTCGGCCAGGCCCGCGGGGATGTCGGTGAAGCTGATTTTCCCGGCCAAAAACGCCTCCACCAGCACCTCATCGGCGGCGTTGGCCACCGCCGGGGCCGTGCCCCCCTCCCGCCCGGCCTCCAGCACCGTCCAGAACCCTGGCCAGCTATCCCGGGGCAGTTCGGCGAACTCCAGCCGCTTTCCCGCCAGGGAGAGGGGGCGGGCCGGGCCGGGGAGGCGGGCCGGGTGAGTGAGGGCAGCCTGGATGGGAAGCCGCATGTCCGGGGTGGCCAGCTGGGCCAATTGTGAGCCGTCAACCAGTTCCGCTATCGCGTGCACTATCGCTTGTGGGTGTACCAACACCCCGATCTTCTCCCAGGGGAGGCCGAACAGGTGGTGGGCCTCGATGACCTCGAACGCCTTGTTCACCAAGGTGGCCGAGTCCACGGTGATCCGGGGGCCCATCTTCCAAGTGGGGTGGGCGAGGGCCTGCTGGGGGGTGACTTTGGCCAGCTGGTGGGAGGGGAGGTGGAAGAAGGGGCCTCCCGAGGCGGTGATCCAGGCCCGGACAAGCTCCCCGGGCTTGATTCCCGCCAACAGCTGGGCCAGGGCGGCGTGCTCTGAGTCCAAGGGGAGGAGCTGGTGGGGCTTGGTTTGGGCAGCCAGCACCAGCTCCCCCCCCACCACCAGGGATTCCTTGTTGGCCAGGGCGACCACCTTGCCCGCCTGGAGGGCAGCCAGGGTGGCCCGCAGGCCCAGCGCCCCCACCACCGCGTTCACCACCAGCTCCACCTCTGGGTGGGCGGCCGCCTGCTGGAGCCCAGCTTCCCCCCACACCAGCTCGATCCCGGGGGGGAGCAGAGGTTTGATGGCCTCCGCTTCCCGGGGGCCGGCCACCGCCACCAGTTGGGGGGAGAACTCGCCCGCCAGCCGGGCCAGTTCCTCCACCCGGCGACCGGCAGCCAGGGTTATCAGCCGGATCTGGTGGCCGCGGGCCGCAAGGGCCCGGACCACTTCCAGGGTCTGCTGGCCAATGGAGCCGGTGGCCCCCAGCAGGGCCAGCTTGCTGGGTGCCGCGGGGGTCATGTGGCGGGCTGCAGGGCCAGTCCCTCCAACAGCCGGTCTATCTCCTCGCCCTCCAGGGCTTCCTGGCGGAGGAGCTCCCGGGCCAGCCGGTCCAGTGCCTGCCGGTTGCGGGTCAGGAGCTCCCGGGCCCGGCTGTACGCTTCCCGAAGTAGGCGCACGATTTCCCGGTCCACCTGTGCGGACAGCTCCTCGGAGTGTTCCTCGCTCTTTACGATCTCCTCCCCCAGGAAGATGTTGGTGCGCTCGGCCCCCAGGTTGATGGGGCCCAGTTTCTCGGACATCCCGTACTCCACCACCATCCGCTTGGCAATTTCGGTGGCCTGTTTCAGGTCCTCGGCGGCGCCGGTGGTCTGGGAGTTGAACACCACTTCCTCCGCTGCCCGGCCGCCGAACAGGACGGTGAGCTTGTCGAACAGCTCGTCCCGGGAAACGATGTAACGGTCCTCGGTGGGGAGCTGGAGGGTGAACCCCAGCGCGCCTTCCCCGCGGGGGATGATGGAGATCTTGTGCACCGGGTCGGCGTGGGGGAGGAGCTTGCCCACCAGGGCGTGGCCGGCCTCGTGATAGGCGATCTGTTCCTTTTCCCGTTCGGTGATGTACAGGCCCCGGCGTTTGAGCCCGGTGAGCACCCGGTCCAGGGCCTCCTCGAAGTCGGACATCTCGATGTGCTCTTTGCGGGCGCGGGCGGCGAGCAGGGCGGCCTCGTTGCACAGGTTCTCCAGGTCCGCCCCCACGAAGCCGGGGGTGCGGCGGGCCAGCAGGGCCAAGTCCACATCCGGGCCCAGGCGCTTGTTGCGGGTGTGGATCTTGAGGATGGCCTCCCGGCCGTGGAGGTCCGGTCTGGGCACCACGATCTTGCGGTCGAACCGGCCCGGCCGCAGCAGGGCCGGGTCCAGCACATCCGGGCGGTTGGTGGCGGCCAGCACGATGACCCCAGTATTGGCCTCAAAGCCGTCCATTTCCGCCAGCAGTTGGTTCAGGGTCTGCTCCCGCTCGTCGTGCCCCCCTCCCAGGCCGGCGCCACGCTTTCTGCCCACCGCGTCGATCTCGTCGATGAACACGATGCAGGGGGTGGTGGTCTTGGCCTTCTGGAACATGTCCCGCACCCGGGCCGCCCCCACCCCCACGAACATCTCCACGAAATCCGAGCCGGAGATGGAGTAGAAGGGCACCCCAGCTTCCCCGGCGATGGCCCGTGCCAGCAGCGTCTTCCCCGTGCCGGGAGGACCCACCAGCAAGATCCCCTTCGGGATCTCCGCCCCCAGCCGGGTGAACCGCCCCGGAGACCGCAGGTACTCCACGATCTCCTTGACCTCCTCGATCACCTCATCGATCCCAGCCACGTCCTTGAAGGTGACCTTGGTGAACTCCTTGCTCACCAATTTGGCCCGGGACTGGCCGAAGGACAGCGCCCCCCCGCCCTGCATCCGGCGCATCATCCAGGAGAAGAACAAAATCACGATCACCACCGGCAGCATGTACATGAACAGGGTCAGAAGCCAGGGGTTCCCCTGGGGGGGGTCGAAACTGTAGGCCACCCCCTGGTCCTCCAGGGTCTCCAAAAGGGAGGTGTACAGGGGGGACTCCTCCACCGGGCCTTGGGTGAGGATCCGTTCCCCGGTGGTCAGCAGGCCCTCGATCTGGGACCCGCGGAACACCACCTCCTGCACCCGGCCGGTCTCCACCAGCTGCTGGAAGTAGGAGAAGGAGATCTCCTGTACCCCCCGCTGGCTCAACGGCCAGAAGGTCTGGACCAGGATGAGTCCCAGCACCAGCAGCACCAGCATGAAGGTGACGGTGCGGAGGTTTTTCGGCGGCAGGTTGCCTCTATCCATAACTCAAACTATTTTACAGTGCCACCTGTTGCCCCACAATGTCCGCCCCCTCGGCCGGCGGGCTAGGGGAAAAGGGCTTCCCCGAGCCGGGCCGCGGCCCGGGCCACCAGGGGGGCTCCCAGGTCGAAGCTGAGGCCGGCCGCCCGGAAAAGCTCCGGGAGGGGTTCCCTCCCCCCGCGGGAGAGGGCCTCCTTGTAGTTCCCCAGGGCCGTGGCCGGATCTCCCAGCCAGGCTTCCCACAGCCCCAGGGCCCCCAGCTGGGCGATCCCGTACTCGATGTAATAGAAGGGGTAGAGGAAGATGTGGAGCTGACGCTGCCATTCCCACCCCAGCACCTCCTCGTATCCGGTCCAGTCCACCACCCCCCCGAATCTCCCCCGGAGGGCTGTCCAGGCTTCCCGCCGTTCCTCCCGGGTGTGATCCGGGTGGGTGTAGAGCCAGTGCTGGAAGGCGTCCACGGTGGCCACCCACGCCAGCAGCGTCACGATCCCCTCCAGGTGCTGTCTTCTCGCTCGCTCCAGCTCCTCGCCAGAGTAGAAGACCCGCCACTCGGGGTGGGTGAGGAGCTCCATGGACATGGAGGCCACCTCGGCGAATTCCGAGGGGGCGCGCCGGAGGAAGATCAGCGGCTCCTCCCTGGAGAGGAGGGTGTGGAAGGCGTGGCCCGCCTCGTGGAGCAGGGTGCGGAGGTCCCGCTGGCGGCCGGCGGCGTTCATGAAGATGAAGGGCAGCCTGCGTTCGGTCAGGGTGGCCTGGTACCCGCCGGGGGCTTTCCCCTTGCGCGATTCCAGGTCCAGGAGGCCGTGGCGGGGGAGCACCGCAAACAGCTCGCCCAGCTCCGGGTCCAGCCTGCGGAAGATCTCCTCCACCCCCGCCACCAGCTCCTCGGCCCGGGAGAATGGTCGCAGCGGAGGTTTCCCCCCGGGGTCCACCTCCAGGTCCCAGGGGCGTAGCCTCCCCACCCCAAGTTCCCGCCTCCTCCGCCCTTGGAGCTTCACCAAAAGCGGCACCACATGGCGCTCCACCGCGGCGTGGAACTCCCGGCACTCCTCCGGGCCGTAGTCGAACCGCTCGCGCTTGCGGAAGGCGTAGTCCCGGTAGCAGGGATACCCGGCGTGGGCGGCGATTCTCTTCCGCAACGCGAACAGATCGTCGAAGATCTCCTCCAGTTCGTCTTTCTCGCGGAGCCGGCGCTCTGCAACCTTCTCCCACACATCGCGGCGGACGCGGCGATCCGGGTCCTCCAGGTAGCGGGCGGCCCGCTGCAGGGTGAGTTCCTCGCCGCGAAACTCCACCGTCATCGCCCCGGTGACCCGCTGGTAGCGCTGGGAGAGCTTCGCCTCCTCCACTTCCAGGGGGACGTTCTCCTCCCGGAAGAGTTCTACGGCGTTCTTGAACGAGCGCAGGAGGACGAAATAGCGCTCCCGGGGGAGGGCAGCGGCCCCCGGGCTTTTTACGAACCTCTCCCGGAGGCGCTGCAGGGAGGTTTTGAGGTGGGGCTCGACCTCGGTCACGAACCGCAAGTACTGACCTTGGGCCTCTTTGTCGGCGGTGTCGCAGGTCATGCGGATGTAGCGGATGCTCCGTTCCTCGAAGGCAGCGGCCAGGAGTTCAGATAGCTCGAGGAGCCAGCGTTCCGCCTGGGCGGCGTCAGCGAGGGGTTTCCTTTCCAGCTCTGAGAAGTAGGGCTCGATGTCCTCCCAGCTCTCCAGGGAAAGCCCTTCGGGGAGGAATTTCCTTCCGTAATCCTGGGGGAGCAGTTTGAGGTCAAGTGGCATTTGATCCCTCCTGTGGTTTTTGTCCCGCAATCTTACCCTGGCGCCCGGTTTTAGGACCGTATCCCGGGGGTTGACGAGGTGCAGGGGCCGGGCTAAGATTGTGATGGGCACTGGGAGATCGGCTAATGGTAGGCCGGCAGGCTCTGGACCTGCTAGTGGGGGTTCGAATCCCTCTCTCCCAGCCAAGCGCCGGGGTCGAGGCCCCAGAGCTGGGGCCCGGTTTATTTTTGGTTTCCCCCTCCGTGGCAACATTCCCATTGAAGGTTCCCACGGCGGGAGGGTTTGCCCCCGGCTTGATCAACGACTAAGAGGTGAATTGCAAGTTGAAGAACGAAAAAACAGCTGACATGCCCTCCGGTGGTTCCCCCAGCCCAGGGCCCCACATCGCCCAGGTGCGAAACATCGGGCTCGCCGCCCACATCGACGCCGGCAAGACCACCGTCACCGAGCGCATACTCTACTTCACCGGCAAGACCCACCGGATCGGCGAGGTGCACGAGGGGAAGGCCACCATGGACTGGATGCCCCAGGAGCGGGAGCGGGGGATCACCATCACCTCCGCCGCCACCACCGCCTATTGGAAGGGGCATCGGATCAACATCATCGACACGCCAGGGCACGTGGACTTCACCGCTGAGGTGGAACGGTCCCTGAGGGTGGTGGACGGGAATGTGGCCCTGTTCTGTGCCGTGGGCGGGGTGCAAACCCAAACCGAGAAGGTGTGGCGCCAGGCGGAGCGGTACCGGGTGCCCAGGATCGCGTTCGTGAACAAGATGGACCGGGTGGGGGCGGATTTCTGGGGGGTGGTGGAGGAGATCAAGAGAGAACTCTCCGCCAACCCGGTGCCCATCGTGATCCCCATCGGGGCCGAGGATTCCTTCCAGGGCCTCGTGGACCTCTTGGATATGAACGCGCTGTATTACCGGGAGGGGCCCCAGGGGATGGAGGTGGAGATCCGGGGGATCCCGGCTGAGCTTGCCGACGAAGCTGCCCGCGCCCGGGAGCTCCTCATCGAGCGGGCCGCCGAGGTAGACGACGGCCTGCTGGAGAAGTTCCTGGCCGGGGAGGAGCCCAGCCGGGAGGAGCTGGTGGCGGCCATCCGGGCCGCGACCATTGCTGGGAAGCTGGTCCCCCTCCTGTGTGGGGCCGCCTTCCGCAACAAGGGCATCCGCAGGCTTCTGGACGCAATTGTGGACTTCCTCCCCTCTCCGGCCGACCTGCCCCCGGTGAGGGGCGAGTGGGAGGGGGAGGAGCTGGTGCGCCGGCCCAGCCCCGAGGAGCCCCTGGTTGCCCTGGCGTTCAAGGTCCAGGCTGACCGGCACATGGGCAAGCTCACCTACCTGCGGGTGTACTCTGGGGTGCTGCGGACCGGCCAGCAGGTCTACAACGCCTCCCGGGGGGTGCGGCAGAGGATCGGGCGGTTGTTTGAGGTACATGCGGACCGACGCCAGCCGGTGGAGGAGCTGCGGGCCGGGGACGTGGGGGCGGCGGTGGGGCTTTCAGAGACTTACACCGGCGACACCCTGTGTCCGGAGGGGGCCCCCATCGTCCTCGAGCCCATCGAGTTCCCGGCCCCGGTGATCGACCTGGCCATCGCCCCCGCCACCAGGACAGACCAGGACAAGCTGTCTCGGGCCCTGGCCGCCCTGGCCGCCGAGGACCCCACGTTCGTGGTCAAATCAGACGAAGAAACCGGCGAGGTGGTGATCTCCGGGATGGGGGAGCTGCACCTGGAGATCATCGTGGACCGGCTCCGGCGGGAGTTCGGGGTGGAGGTGCAGGTGGGCCGGCCCCAGGTGGCCTACCGGGAGACGGTCATCGGGGCAGTGGAGCACGAGCAGCGGCTCGTCAAACAGACCGGTGGCCGGGGGCAGTATGCCCACATCGTGTTCCGCCTGGAGCCGGCCGGGCCGGGGAAGGGCTTCGAGTTCACCAGCAAGGTGGTAGGGGGCCGCATCCCCAGGGAATACATCCCGGCGGTGAAAAAGGGGATGCTGGACGCCATGGCCGCGGGGCCGCTGGGGGGGTTCCCCATGGTGGACCTCAGGGTGACCTTGCTGGACGGCTCTTTCCACGAGGTGGACTCCTCCGAGCAGGCCTTCAGGACCTGTGCAGCCCACGGGCTCAGGGAGGCTGCCCGGCGCGCGGGGGTGGAGCTCTTGGAGCCGGTGATGTCCGTGGAGGTGACCGTGCCCGAGGAACAGGTGGGGGCGGTGGCCGGGGGGTTGGCTGCCAAACGGGGGAAGATCCTGGGCATGGAGGCGAGGGGGCGGGTTCAGCTGTTGCGGGCCCGGGTGCCCCTCTCGGAGATGTTCGGCTACTCCTCGGAGCTACGGAACATCACCAGTGGCCGGGGGGAGTTCAGCATGCATTTTGAGCGCTACGAGGCGGTGCCCTATGCGGTGGCCGAGGAGATCGTGGCCGCCCGCCGCCAGGCCTCGACGACGTGAACTTAGAGCCCTCTGGCCTTTTTCCAGAAGAGCTCGGCCTCGGTGAGGTCACCTCCCCCAGGTGGGGCATCGCCCGAGGTTAAGGGTTCGTTACACATTTTTCACCGGGCTCTTGGGAGGGAGATGTCCCTGGTGTGCCTTGAGCCGGAGCTTCTGGCGGTGACCCAGGTAGTTCCCCTCGGAGGCGGTCGAGATCGCCCCGGAACCGGAGCGGGGACGTGTCGAGAACACGGGGGCCAAGCGCTGGGCGGAGGGCTCGGGATGCGGGTGGCGCTGGAGCACGAGCGAAGAGAAGGTCGGGAACATCGGGACGTATCCCAAGAGTTCCTGGAGTACGATATAGTCTTCTGGGGAGCGGAGAAGACATGCTATATCGAGGTGAAGGCCTTCGCCACCACCGGCCTCATGGAGCTAATTCCGCACGAGTGGCAGCTGGCCCGGGGCTGGGCCCGGACTATTGTGTCTACGTAGTGGAGGATGCTCTGAGCGAGCCCCGCCTCACGGCGATCCGGGACCCGGCGAGCACCCTGCCCCGTCCCCAGGAGGTGGTGGACGTGGTGAAGGTGGTGATAAGGGACTGGAAGGGGGCAAAAGATGGGTAAAACGGCGTTTCCCCGCCACATCCTGTGGTCCACGGACACGTTGGACCTCGGGGACCCCTGGCAGCGGCGGTGGTACATCAGGCAGACGCTGGTATACGGGCGGGCCGAGGACATAGCGGCCCTGGATTGGGACGAGGTCCGGGAGATGCTCCCCGAGCTGGAACTCCCCCCCGAAGTCCGCCGCCTTTGGGAGAGTTTCTTCGCGGAAAGAGAGACATGAAAGCGCGATATCCACGTACGTGTGGTGGGCCAGGCGTTCCCTGGTGGTGTCCCGGGCCGGCCGTGTTCGGGGCGTTGGTTCCCGCGCCGGAGAACGATGAGGAGCGGGAACACCTTGAGGATCTCCTGATCAGGCTCTGCAAGTGGGAGACCCGGGACGACGAGCATATGGAGCAGCCCGACCTCAAGCGGGCGCGGGAGATGATCCAGCGAGGGAACGGCGGGGGAGCCTTCAAGGACCTCGATCCCATGGCCGGCGGGGGCTCGATCCCTCTGGAGGCGCTGCGCTTGGGGTGTTAGGCCCACGTATTTGGTACAACCCGGTGGCCTACCTCATCCTCAAGGCGATCCTGAAGTACCCGCAGAAGCCTGGCGCCCCCTCTTGGCACTCCCGCCCCCCTGGCCAACCGCCCCGGTGCACAGCCCCCAAACCGCCTCCTGAGACCCTAGAAAGGCTCAGGGATTGAGCTCGGCGATCAGTCGCAGCCCCTCCAGGGTGAGCCAAGGGTCCACCGCCTGGATGAGGGGGGTGAGGGGGGCAATGAGGGGGGCGTGGGTTCCGGTGGCGATCACCTTGGCTTCTTCACCCAGCTCCGCGGCCAGCCGCCGGATGAGCCCCTCCACCAAGC
The DNA here is from genome assembly GCA_002375935.1 of Acetothermia bacterium UBA3574. Taxonomy (GTDB): domain Bacteria; phylum Bipolaricaulota; class Bipolaricaulia; order Bipolaricaulales; family Bipolaricaulaceae; genus DFNF01. Next base: position 4,057 of record DFNF01000012.1, on the reverse strand, counting down.
CCACGAACCCGAACACCAACCCGGATTGCATGGCTTGCCGGGTGTTCTTGCCCAGGGCCTTGCGGGGCGGGGTCAGGGGCACCTGGGGGAGCTGGGCCGCCTGCTGGGCCAGCGCCTGGGCGGCAGTCCCCACCCCGGGGGCGATGGCCACCCCCACCAACGCCCCGGGTGGGACCACGCAGGTGAAGGTGGTGGCGGTGCCGAAGTCCACTACGATGCAAGGGGAGTTGAACCTGCGGTAAGCGGCCAGGGCGTCGGCCACCAGGTCTGCCCCCACCTCCGAGGGGTGGTCGGTGCGGATGTCAATGCCCGTCCTCACTCCCGGCCCCACCTCCAGTGGGGAAGTGCCGGTGATCTCCCGGCAGACCTCCCGGAAGGTGGGGGCCAGGGGGGGCACCACACAGGCCAGGACGCCCCGGCGGAGTTGTCCTTCGGCCACCCCCTGCTGGGCCAGGAGGCTCCGCAGGAGCACCAGGTATTCATCAGCGGTCTTTCCCGGCACGGTCCGCAGCCGCCAGCGGGCCCGCCACCGGGTCCCGTCGTGAACCCCCAGGGCAATCTGGGCGTTGCCGATGTCGCTCAGTAGCAGCATCCAACACCGATTTTCTGTGTCCTGAGCAGGCCCGTCCAGGCGCTACTCTCCCTGTTCTTCTTCCTCAGGGGGGAACAGTTTTTCCAGGAGGCCCCGGAGGGCGTCCTGGAGCTCGGGCGGGGCCGCCTGGCCCGCTGCCCCCTGGATCAGCCGCGCCGCCGCCTGCTCCACCTGTTCCTTGAGCTGGGCGTACTCCTGGGGGAGCTGGACCTCCTCCCCCGGACCCAAAAGCTCCAGCCTCTGGCCAAGCTCCTGGATGGCCCCGGAAAGCTCCCGCCGGCCGGCCATCATCAGCCCTTGGCGGGCCACCTCCAGGAGCGGCCGCTCCCAGCCCAGGGTCGGGGAGTCCGCCGGCCCTCCCACCGCAAAGCCGATCACGATGGGGAGTTCTGCGGCGTAACGGTTGAGCCCCTCCACCGTGGCTTGAGAGAGCTCAGGCGAGAGGCCGAACAGGGTCTCCCCCTCGGCAAGGGCCAACACAAGCCCGGTCAGCACCAGCGACACCTGGCCGGCCACCTCTCCCCCGGTCACCGAGATCTCCGCCGACAAGGTGGCCTCACCGGCCAGCACCTCCACCGGCAGGCTGGAGCCGTACAGGGCCCCGAGGCGGGGGAGGTCCAACTCGGCGGCTTCCAGGGAGTAGCTGCGGGTCGGGGGAACTTCCCCTTCCCGGAACACGGCGCTCAGGGAGAAGGCCCCGGCCCGCTCCTCAAATTCCCCCCGCAAGCGCACTGCCACCGGCCGGGAGTTGAGCCGGGCCGGCAGGGCTAGGTTCTCTATCTCCAGCTCCAGGGCGGTGAGGCGGGGGAGCTGCCCACCCTGGAACCTGTCTTCCAAGGTGAGGTAGACCCGGCCCACTTCCAGTTCCTCGATGGCGAAGGTGGGCTCAAACGGGGGGAAGCTTCGGCCTCCAGCGTAGCGGGACAGGTCCGGCCGCGGCCTCCGGGGCCGGGGGGTGAGAAGGTGCTCGCCGAACTTCTTGATCAGGGTAAGCCAGTCCACCTTGTCCGCGTACTGGGCTGCCCAGGCCAGATACCCCTCCACGTCCCAGCCTTGGGTGAAGCCGTCTACGTTCAGGGTGCCGTCCTCCTCCCGCACCACGTGGAGCCGGACCTCGTCTATCCGCACCCGATTGAACACCACCCGCTTCTCCAGGAGCGCCAGCATCCCCGCGTCCAGGGTCAAGGTGGGGATGACCAACACGTTCTCCTCCGGCCGGCCCGGGTCCTGTACCGAGAGCCCCCACAGGGTGAGTTCCCCGGTGAACAGGCTGAACGAGCTGCTCTCCACCGCCACCTGACCCCCGATCAGGAGGGAGGCGGCGGAGGTGGCGATGCGGCCGGCGAAGAAGGGCACGATCAGGGCGGCCAGGAGGTAGCAGATGCCGTAGAGCACCGGGAGGACCACCAGGGCTTCTCGGCGCAGGAAGCGGAACGGTCCCCGGCGGGGGCTGCGGGCCTCGTACTTCGCCTCCCCGCCCAGAAACAACCACTGGAGGAACCGCACCCAGCGCCTGCCCCGCAGCCGGCGGGAGAGCTCCCAGCCCGCCACCCAGGGGGCGAACGAGTGGCGGTAGTGGGCCACCAAGTGGCGGACCAGGAAGAAGGCCGGCACGGCCAAGCCCAGGGCCAGCAGGTAGCTTCCCAGCAGGAGGTAGCGGGAATACCCCATGGGGGCCAGGAGGGGGAGGTGGGTGAACGTGCGCCAAAAGCCGTACAGGGGCTCGCTTTCCAACAGAGCCCGGCCGATGGCGTAGCTCCCAGGGGCCAAGGGCAGGGCCAGGAGCTCGAACAGGCCCCAGGAGAGGAGGAAGGCGCTGAAGCTGGTGCGGAAAAGGAAAGCCAAGGAAGTGGGAAGGAGCAGGTGCAGCCCCCCGGGGGGCAGGCCGGCGAAGGCCCCCAGGGCGAACCCCAGGGCCACCTGTCCCGGGGTGAGGGAAGATTTAAAGATCTTCAGGACCTTACGCAGGGGGGACCAGGGGAGCAGTGGCATCTAGGCCTCCTGGTTCCGGTGGCTTGGTCCCCACCGCGGCTGGCAGACCTCTGGTCGACTGGTCACGTGATTCACCCCCGGAGAGTTTAGCCGGGTTCCCCCCGGGTGAATGTAATGCACATCACACTCGCCCCGTCCGTAGATGCCCCCGGGAAAGATACTCAGGGAACTGCCACACCTATCGGGGAGGGGGCCGGGGAGACGAGATAGGCGTTCACCGCAGCGATGTACTCCCGCAAGAACCGCTCCGGATGCTCGGGATCTGTGTACTTGAGGAGCGAAATGGCGGTTATCCGAGCCGCCGCCTCCGGACCGGAGATGGCCCTCGCCCAGCCTTTCAGGGAAGGCAGCCGCTCATATAAAGCCGAAAGGAGCGCCGGAGCCGGTTCCGCCCACACCCCCCGCAGCAAAGCGTCTGCCCACTGGAGGGCCGAAAGGCTCCCCTCCCCCCGCCAAATTGCCTGCCGAATTTCCCAGATCTCCTCGCGCTCCTCTTCGCTGAGGAGTGGCCAGAGGAAGGAGGCCCGGCCACCCAGCCACAGCCGCCGTTCCTCGTACACCAGCTCTGCCCCCGGGGGCGGAGAGGTGCCCAGGAGCCACTTCTCCCAGCCCCTCAGGAACGCCTCCCAGCTCTCGCCATACAGGCTGCGGAACAGTTCCGGGAAGGGCTCCTCCGGGAGTCCCAGCATCCCCCGCACCGGGTGGGAGAACAGGGCCAACATCTCGGGCGGGGACAGGCGGAACGAAAGGAACTGAAACAGACTGGCGCCGATCTGGTAGAGGAGAAAGAGCGGGACTTCCGAGGGGGAACCGCCGAGCCATAGCCAGATCGCCACCGGACCCTGCACCAGAAGCTGAAAATCATCCTCGGGGTCCAAGGCGAATTCGGTCCAGGTTGCCATCCCTTCGATGATGAGCCGGGGTTCCCGGTCCAGTTCCTGCGGGCAGAACTCGGTGGGGATGCTCACCAAAGTGTAGTCCTGCAGGGCATGGGTGAGCTCGTGGGCCAGCAATCCCGGACACTCACCCTGGGGGCAGTAGGCCAGCACCAATCCCTGGGCCACCCAGTCCTGGGCTATCCCCGCTTGGTGAAAGCGCCTCCGGAGCTCCCGGACCAAGCTCCGGGGGGCCCAGCTGACACCCAGATACAACCCCTTGACCCCGTATTTGTCGGCGTCCTGCCACAGCTGCTCCGGATCCTGATAGAGGATCAGACCGAAGCTCGGGCCGGCCGGCTCAGGCGGAATTCCAGCTCTCTCCCAGGCCCTGGCGATTACTGCCGGGGAAAGGTTCCAGGCGGGGGACGGCCGGGGAAGGGGGGTGTCCACCCCCCGAGGGAGCCACAGCTCCCACACCTGCTGCAAGGTCTCTTCTGCCTGGAGGGCCACCGCGGCGGTTTGCGGGAACCCAGCGGGCAGGAGGATGACCAGATGTTCGGTGGACACTGCCTGCCAGGCAGCTGCCCCCGAGGTC
>DFNF01000051.1:11961-12346 GCA_002375935.1 Acetothermia bacterium UBA3574 | reverse complement strand
GCCCCCCCCAACAGAAGCCCCACCCCCAGCTCCTTACGCACCACTTGCCACCACTTGCGCAGGGTGAGCTCGCCGGTGGCCAGGGCGCGGATGATCAGGGTGGCAGACTGGGTGCCGGTGTTCCCCCCGGTGTCTATCAGCACTGGGATGAAGAAGGCCAGGGCGATCACCTGGCCCAAGGTCTTCTCGAAGGTGGCGATCACGTTGCCCGAGAGGAACCCCGCCACGGCCAACAAGAGCAACCACACCACCCGCTTGCGGAACAAGGTCACCACCGGGGTGGCAGTGTAGCTGGTGCGCAGGGGCACGACGCTGGCCCCCTTGTGGATGTCCTCGGTGACCTCCTCTTCCAGCACGTCGAACACGTCGTCCACGGTGACGATGC
>DFNF01000051.1:9546-11638 GCA_002375935.1 Acetothermia bacterium UBA3574 | reverse complement strand
GTCGTCCACGGTGACGATGCCCAGCAGCACCCCGTCCTGATCCACCACCGGCAGGGCGATCAGGTCATAGCGCTCCATGAGTCGGATGGCTTCCTCCTGGTCGGCGGAGGCCCGGATGGCGGTGAACTGGAAGTCCATGATGTCTTCCACCTTCTGCTCGGGCGAGGCGAGGATGACCCGCCGCAGGGGGATGTCGTCCAGCAGATGCCAGCGGTCGTCCACCACGTACACCATGTTGATGGTCTCGGCATCGCGGCCGTAGCGGCGGATGTGCTCCAGGGCTTGGGCCACCGTCCAGTGGGGCTTCAGGGCCACGTAGTCCGGGGTCATCAGCCGCCCCACGCTGTTTTCCGGATAACCCAGGAGCTTTAGGGCTTCCTGCCGCTCTTCCGATGGTAGGAGGTTTAATAGTCTTTGAGTCACCTTGCCTGGCAATTCTTCCAAAAGCTCAGTCCGGTCGTCGGGGGACATCTCCAGCAGCAGGGCCAGGGCGCGGCGGTTTCCAAGCTGGCGCAGCAGGGCCAGCTCCCGATCCGGGTCCAGCTCTCCGATCACCTCGGCGGCCAGGGCCCGGGGTAGGAGCCGGAACACCACCACCATCTCTTCGGTGGGCAGCTCTTCCAAAAGCTCTGCCACGTCCGGCGGGGGGAGCTCTCCCACCAGGTGGCGCAGCCGGTGCCACTCCCGGCGGTGGATCAGCTTCCGCACCAGATCTGGGGTCACAAGTGTGTTCTGGCCAGGCACGGAAATTCTCTCCTTTCTTCCTCGCAAGCCGCCCTCTCCTCAAGCTTCCTTGCTGGGCGCAAGCGGTGAGGGGCCCTGGTTGAGCTCTGGTTGCCCCAAGCGGCTACCTCACGAATTGGCCGGAGGAGAGTTTACTTCCCCCGCCTTGGCTCCGCAGCGGGGCGGGTTTTCTAGCTGGGATGCGAAAAATGGTGTACATTCTTTCGGTGGAGCGCAACGGAAAGGGGATCAATCGATGAAAGCGGTGCGCAAGGAGAAGCCCGGGCCGGGGGCGAAGCTCGCGGACGTGGACGTCCCCACCCCCGGCCCGGGGGACGTGCTCATCAAGGTGGCCGCCACCTCCATCTGTGGAACCGACCTGCACATCTACGAGTGGAACCCTTGGGCCCAGTCCAGGATCCGCCCCCCTTTGATCATGGGCCACGAGCTGGCCGGTTACGTGGAGGAGGTGGGGCCGGAGGTCCACTCCCCCTCCCCCGGTGACTATGTTTCCGCCGAGACCCACATCTGGTGCGGGCACTGCTATTTGTGCCACATCGGGGCGGCCCACATCTGCCGGAACGTGGAGATCCTGGGGGTGGACCGGGACGGGGCGTTCGCCGAGTACATCGTGGTGCCGGCCCGGGTGGTGTGGAGAAACGACCCCTCCCTCCCCCCGAAGGTGGCCTCCATCCAGGAGCCGTTCGGCAACGCGGTGCACGCCGTAAAGCGGGCCGAGGTGGCAGGCAAGAGGGTGCTCATCTTCGGGGACGGCACCATCGGGCTCATGGCCTGCGCGGTGGCCAAGGCCCTGGGGGCGCACTCGGTGTGGCTGGTGGGGTTGGTGGAGGAGCGGCTGGAGCTGGCCCGCACTTTGGGGGCGGACGAGACGATCAACGCCCGCCAGGCCGACCCGGTGGCCCAGGTGGAGAAGTGGACCGGGGGGCTGGGGGCAGACGTGGTACTGGAGATGGCCGGGGCGGCTGCGGCCCTAACCCAAGGCTTGGAGGCGGTGCGCCCGGGAGGGCGCCTGATCGCCTTCGGCCTCCCCCCACAGGCTGTGCCCCTGGACATCCCCCAGCTAGTGTTCAAGGAGGTGGAGGTCGTGGGGGTGGTGGGCCGGAGGATCTTCGCCACCTGGGAGGAGGCGGCCCGGCTGCTTGCCCGCCTGGATCTCTCCCCGCTGATCACCCACGAGTTCCCCCTGTCCCGCTTCCAGGAGGGATTCGCCAGGCTCAGTGCCCGGCAGGCCATCAAGGTGGTTCTCTACCCGGGGGAGTGACCCCTCGTCTTGAAGGAGCCCGAGTGGACCTGGGGGAGCTGCGTGAGCTAGTGGCGGCCGCGACCGGGGAGATCCCCTGCGACCTGG
>DFNF01000051.1:8724-9188 GCA_002375935.1 Acetothermia bacterium UBA3574 | reverse complement strand
GCCTGCTGAACGTTCACACCGGGGAAGTGCTCCCGGTGGACATCGGGGTCAAAGGGGGCCGGGTGGTCCAGGTGGCCCCGGACCTGCCTCCTGGGGAGCGGGAATTCGCCGGCAAGGGTCTCTACGCCATCCCCGGCTTCATCGACTCCCACATGCACATCGAATCCACCCTGCTCACCCCGGCCGCCTTGGCCGCTGCCATCGTCCCCCACGGCACCACCTGCCTGCTCGCCGATCCTCACGAGATCGCCAACGTGGCCGGCCTCCAGGGGATAAGGGATTTTCTGGGGCTGCTGGAAGGGCTCCCCTACCGAGTGTTCCTCCAGGTCCCCTCCCGGGTGCCCACCGCCCCGGGCCTGGAAACCACCGGCGGTTATTTGGACCTGCCAGAAACCGAAGAGCTCCTCGCCCTGCCCCAGGCAGTCGCCCTGGGGGAGCTGGACCCGGCCAAGGTGCTCCCGCCC
>DFNF01000051.1:7806-8370 GCA_002375935.1 Acetothermia bacterium UBA3574 | reverse complement strand
ACACCTGGCCAAGGTCCTCTACGCCCAGGGGACCGGTAAGCCCCCGAGCGGCCACGCCGCCGGCCTGACAGGCCCCAGGCTTCAGGCCTATGCCGCCGCCGGCCTCTCGGACGACCACGAGTGCGTGAGCTTCGAGGAGCTCTCAGAACGACTGCGGTTGGGGATGACTGTGCTGGTGCGCGAGGGCTCCTCCGAGCGAAATTTGGAGGAGTTGATCGCCGGGGTGGTGCGGGAGAAGCTCCCCACCGATGGCCTCTGCTTCTGCACCGACGACAAACACCCGGCGGACATCCTCAGGGAGGGGCACCTCGACTGGTGCGTGAACCGGGCCATCGAGCTCGGGCTTTCGCCTTGGCAGGCGATACGGATGGCTTCCTGGAACCCGGCCCGGCACTTCCGGCTGGAGCGGGACCTGGGGACCATCGCCCCCGGCCGCTTCGCTGATTTCCTGCTCTGCCCCACGCTTGCCCCCGTCGAACCGCGGTACGTGTTCGTGGGAGGGAGGCTGGTGGCCGCCGAGGGGGAACTCCTGGAGGCCCCATCGCCCCCAAGCCCGCCTCCTAG
>DFNF01000051.1:5936-7489 GCA_002375935.1 Acetothermia bacterium UBA3574 | reverse complement strand
TCGCCCCCAAGCCCGCCTCCTAGCTCCCGCGGCACCGTCCGCCTCAAGCGCACGCCAACCAAATCCGACTTCCTCCTCCCCGCCGCGGGAGAAGAGGTGCGGGTGATAGAGCTGATCCCCGGGCAGATCGTGAACCGGGCCGGAACCGCCACCCTCCAGGTGGCGGGGGGTCACGCCCAGCCGGACCTGGAGGGAGACGTCCTCCCGGTGGCCTGCCTGGAGCGCTACGGGAAGACCGGGAACGTGGCCCTTGCCTTCGTGCGGGGCTTCGGACTCCGGCGGGGGGCGATCGCCAGCTCGGTAGCCCACGACCACCACAACCTGCTGGTGGTGGGGACCGATCCCGAGGACATGTTGGCTGCGGTGGAGGCGCTGGTGGAGTCCCAAGGTGGGTTCGTGGCCGTGGAGGGGGGAGAGGTGCGGGCCCGGCTGCCCCTTCCCTGGTGGGGGCTGCTCTCGGCCCGTCCCCTGGCCGAGGTGGTGGCCGGCCTGGAGGAGGTGCGGGCCGCGGCCCGGGCCCTGGGCTGCCCCCTGCCCACCCCATTCATGTCCCTGTCGTTTCTGGGGCTGCCCACCGTGCCGGAGCTGGGGCTCACCGACCTGGGCCTGGTGGACGTACGCGCCCACCGGCTGGTTCCGGTCAGGCTCCCTTGATGGCAGGTGAAACCTGGGGCGCCGGGGGGTGTATAGTGGAGGAAAGGGGTGATCGAAGTGCGAATTCTTTTCATAGTTGTCTTGGGCCTGCTCCTCTTCGCCGGGGTCGCCTCCGCGGCCCCCACGGTGGCCGTGGCCCCGTTTGCTAATCACTCCGGCTCCTTCCTCCTCAACCTGGAAGACGGGGTGGCCGGGATGCTGGTGGAGAGGCTTGAGGGGCAGGGCTACCTGGTCATTCCCCCGGGGGCCATGCGGAGTTGGATCCAACAGTGGGGCCTGCCGGAGTGGGACCCAAATAGTTGGCGCCAGGCCGCCCGCGTCCTGGGAGGGCAAGCCTTCCTGGCCGGCACCATCCACTCCCTCACCACCAACCGCATCACCATCACCCTGGGCTTCGTGTCCATAACCGGGATCAGCTCTCAAGCCCAGCTCTCCCTGGTGGTGGAAGACTTGGGCACCGGGGCCAGCCTGGCCGAGCTTCGGGGCAGCGGGGAAGGGGAGGGAGAAGCCAAGCTCTCCTTCGACCTGGGTGCCCTGCTCACCTGGCCCAGCGATGTGTGCAGCGGGGGGTTCAAGGCCAGCCAAGCGGCCTACTACCCGGGGGAGCCTGTGCTGATCGGCTACCTGGATCCCGCCCCCTCAAACAGCTTTTACATCGTGATCCATCCCCAAGGGGCCCCTGCTCCCACCTGGACCTCCGGGGTGGTGGCCTCCAGCGGCGGTAGCCCCTGCGTGTCTTGGACCTGGAACCAAATGTTCGGCCTGTTCCCCGCCCTCCCCGGCACCTACCAGGCCGACCTGTACCAGCTCCCCGGCCCAGTGCTGATCAGTTCTCTCACCTTCTCCATCCTCCCCGGGCCACCCTCGCCCTGGGCAGTGGAGATCACCGCCGGGGAAGA
>DFNF01000051.1:4720-5624 GCA_002375935.1 Acetothermia bacterium UBA3574 | reverse complement strand
GTGGAGATCACCGCCGGGGAAGAGGCCTTCTCCGCCACCCCCTGGTACCAGGCCCTGGACGCGGCCCTGGAGGAGCTCATGGCTCAGCTGCTCCCGGTGCTGGAAACACACTGGCCGTAAACGACGGGGGGTAGGGTTCCCCTACCCCCTGGCCTCCCTGCTCCCCCGGGGCGGGGTGAAATTAACGCTGTGAGGATGCCGGTTTAACGCTTACGCGCTCGCCTCATAGCCGGGGGACTCACGCCGGTGTGTGCTCAAAAGGGGAAATGATCCCGCTGCCGGCCCGCCCACCGGGGCCAAAGCCCACTCAAAAAGACGCGAGCCTGCCCCACTGGTTCAGCCTCTGGAGCTCAGGAGCAGCCGGGGGAGGGCTTTGAAGCCAAACCGGATGGTCTCCCCTGGGGAGACGGGGGCCGAGGCCTGGGCCACCAGCTCAAAGCCCTGGAACCTCGCCTGGAGCTCCCAGTGGTCCCCCAGGAATTCCACCGTCTCCACCCGGGCCGAAAACGGCCCTTTCCCCAGCTCCAGGTCCTGGGGCCGAAAGAAGAGCTGGGCCTGGGTGCCGGGCTGGGCCTCCCCGGCGGCGGGGATGACCTCCTCCCCCACCTGGACCGTCACCCGTCCGGGCCCGGCCAGCTCCCGCACCACCCCGGGCCACAGGTTGGCCCGCCCCAGGAACGAGGCCACGAACAAGGTGGCCGGGGCCCGATAGAGCTCCTCGGGCGGGGCCAGCTGCTCCAGCCGCCCGGCCCGCATCACCCCCACCCGGTCCCCCAAAGCCAGTGCCTCCTCCTGATCGTGGGTCACATACAGGGAGGAGACGCCGAGCTTTTTGAGCAGCGCCCGCAGCTCCCGCCGGAGCTCGACCCGCAACGCGGCGTCCAAGGCCGACAGCGGCTCGTCC
>DFNF01000051.1:4113-4342 GCA_002375935.1 Acetothermia bacterium UBA3574 | reverse complement strand
GCCAGGGCCACCCGCTGCTGCTCCCCTTGGGAAAGCTGGTGCACCCGTCGCCGGCCATAGCCGGAGAGCCCCACCAAGGAGAGGAGCTCTTCCACCCGCCGGGCCCGGGCGCGGCGGGGGAGGCGGCTGAACCTGAGCCCGTAGCCCACGTTGCCGGCCACCGACAGGTGAGGGAAGAGGGCGTAATTTTGAAAGACCAGCCCGATCCCCCGCCTCTCCGGAGGCAAGG
>DFNF01000051.1:2550-3793 GCA_002375935.1 Acetothermia bacterium UBA3574 | reverse complement strand
CCCCCGCCTCTCCGGAGGCAAGGCGGTCACTTCCCGCCCGTCCAACCACACCTCCCCGGCGTCCGGCGGGGTCAACCCCGCCAGGATCCGCAGCACGGTGGTCTTCCCACAGCCTGATGGCCCCAGCAGGGCCACCAGCTCCCCCTCCCCCACCCCGAAGGAGACCCCGGCCACCGCCAGCACGTCCCCGTACCTCTTTTCTAGTCCCCGGGCTTCAAGCTTGGCCATTTCGGTACAGCCATTTTCTCCCCCCCAGCTCCCAGATCCACACCACCCCGGCGGTGACCAGGATGAGGCAGGTGGCCAGGGCGGAGGCAGCTCCGAACTTGCGCGCCGAGATCAGGTGGTAGATGGACAGGGGGAGGGTGAAGAGGCCCGGCCGGGCGATCATGGCCACCGCGGTCATCTCCCCCAATGAGAGGGCGAAGGCGAACGAAGCGGCCACCGCCAGCCCCCGGGCGAGCAAGGGCAGTTCCACCGTGAGGAAGGCCGACAACCTGCCCGCCCCCAGGGTGCGGGCCGCCTCCACCAGCCCCGGATCCAGGGCCTGCCACAGGGGGCGCACCATCCGCACCACCAGCGGATAGACGATGAGCCCGTGGGCCAGCACGATGGCCAGCTCCCCGCCCCCCAGCAGGGCGAGTGGGGGACGACGGAAGGCGATGAGCAGCGCCAGCCCAAGCACCACCGAGGACACGGAAAGCGGGGCCATGAGCACAGTTTCCAGGACCACCCACCGCAGCTTGTGCAGCGTCCAGCTGATGGACAGCCCCAGGGCCAGGGAGAGTAAAGTGGCGGCCACCCCCACCCTCAGGCTCAGGAGCACGCTCCCCAGGGGGGAAGTGCCGATCAGGGGGGCGGTCTGGGCTGAGAACAGAAACGCATACCACTTCAGGGTGGGGCCTTGCCCGGGTAGGAAGAAGGAGCTGGCCACCACCGCCGCGAGGGGGCCCAGGAAGATCAGCCCCAGCAGGACTAGATACGGGAGCCAGGCGAGCTGGCGGGGCCGGGAGAACAGGGGCAGCTGTTCCCGGGGGCGCCCCCGCCGACCAGGGGCCAGGAACAGCCCGCCCCCCCGCAGGTAGAGGTAGGTGAGGCCCAGGGCGATCCCCATCTCCACCAGGGCCAGGGCCGCCGCCCCAGGCACGTCCAGGTCCCGCCGCGCCAAATAGTAGATGCCCACTTCCAAGGTGGCGTAGCGGGCCCCACCCAACGACAGCGGGATGGCGAAGGAGAGGAAGCA
>DFNF01000051.1:1493-2234 GCA_002375935.1 Acetothermia bacterium UBA3574 | reverse complement strand
GGGATGGCGAAGGAGAGGAAGCAGAACACGAACACCAAGGCGAAGGCGGAGGCCACCGCCGGCAGCAGCCGGGGCAAGCTCACGGTGAGGAAGGCCAGCCAGGGCCGCGCCCCCAGGGTGCGAGCCGCCTCCTCCAGCTCCGGGTCCAGCCCCTCCCAGGCCGCGGCCACGAACCGGGCGAACACCGGCGCATTGTAAAAGGCGTGGGGCAACACGATCCCCCAGAGGGAGTAGAGCACCCGGATCGGGGGGGAGGCGAGTCCAAGCAGGGCCTGCAGGGCCCGGTTCAGGTAACCGGCGTGTCCGAAGAACAGCAGGAACCCCAGGGCCACGGTGATGGGGGGGAGGACGAACGGTACCAGGGTGAACGCCCGCACCAGCTCCTTGCCGGGGAACCGGTAGCGGGCCAACAGCCACCCCAAGGGAAACCCCAGCGCCAGGCTGAGGGCGGCGGAAAGCAGGGCTTGGACCAAGGTAAACCGGAGGAGATGGTGGACATAGGGGCTGGCGAGCAACGCCTGAACCCGGGCCAGGCTCCAGACCTCCTCCACCCGTAGCCCCTGGGAGAGCACTCCCCACAGGGGGAGGAAGAAGGTCCCGGCCAAAAAGACCAGGGGCAGGAGCACCAGCAGTGCCCCCGCCCCCCGCCTGACTAGCCCCCGATCAGCAGCTCTTGCCACCGGGAAAGCCACCCCGCCAGCTTCTCCCTGATCACCTCAGGGGGCAACCACACCGGCCGCT
>DFNF01000051.1:848-1151 GCA_002375935.1 Acetothermia bacterium UBA3574 | reverse complement strand
GATCACAGCGTAGCGGGCGAACTCCGGCGGCAGCTCCGCCAGCTCGTTCACAGGGAACATCCACTGGCTGGTGGGCAGCAGCTCCTGGATCTCTTTTTCCAGCACCAGGTTGAGGAAGGAATGGGCCAGCCCCACCTGGTCGCTTCCGGCCACGATCCCCATCCCCTCGATCTGGCGGAAAGCTTCACCATCCGGGGTGATCACCCGGTAGCGCAAGGACTGGTACTCGATCCAGGAGTAAGCGGTGTCGGTGGAGTAGGAGAGCACGATGGGGGCTTCGCCGGCCAGGAACATGTCGTAGGC
>DFNF01000051.1:0-459 GCA_002375935.1 Acetothermia bacterium UBA3574 | reverse complement strand
TGCCAGAAGTCCTCCCATCCCTCCTCCCCGAAGTGGGCGATGGTCCACAGGAGGAAGGACAGGCCTGGGGAGGACGTGCGGGGGTCCTCCAGGATGATCTTCCCCGCAAGCTCCGCCCGGGTGAGGTCCGCCAGGGTCGCGGGCACCAGTTCTTCCGGCAGCAGTTCTGAGTCGTAGACGAAGGTCACGTAGCCGTGATCGAAGGGCACCACGTGCCCGGAGGAGTCGAACATGAGGGCCGGGGGCACGTGGGCCAGGTTGGGGATGAGGGCCGGATCGTAGGGTTGGAACACCTGGTGCTCCAGGGCGCGGGCCAGCTCGGCGTCAGCCACCCCCAGGAACACGTCCGCCGGGGTGCCCCCGGCATCCCGCTCGGCGATCAGCCGGGCCAACATCTCCGAGGAATCCCCGGGGGCCACCCACACCAGGTCCACCTCGGGGTGGGCGGCCTCGAAGGCC
>DFNF01000006.1 GCA_002375935.1 Acetothermia bacterium UBA3574 | reverse complement strand
CCCGACCTTTCCGCCCTCGCCCGCCCCCCCGCCCCAGGGTGAGCTGGAGTTCCCCGACCCCCAAGCGGCCGAGAAGCTGGCCGCCCGGCTGGCCAAGCTCGGCTTCAACGCCGTCCGCCTCCACATGCTCGACAGCCCCTGGGGCTTTCGCCCCTTCGGCCTCTGGCACGACCCCTACACGAACACCCAGGCGCTCGACCCCGTACAGCTTGCCCGCCTCGATTGGCTCATCTATCAGCTCAAGCGCCACGGCATCTACGTGGACCTCAATCTGCACGTCGGCCGGGAGTTCACCCCCGGCGACGGTGTCACCGCCGTCCCGGAGCTCCAGGAGGCCGGGCTCGAGTTCCACAAGACGGTGACGCTCTTCGACCCCGTGATGATCGCCCTCCAGAAGGACTACGCCCGCAGGCTCTTGGACCGGGTGAACCCCTACACGGGGTTTCGCTACGCCGACGACCCCGTGATCGCGCTCTTGGAGATCACCAACGAGAACACGCTGCTGCGGGCCTTCGCCGACGATCGGCTGCATCCGCCGCGGCTGCCCCCCTTCTACAGCCTCCAGCTCGACGGCCGGTCCCCCTTGGCCCGGGGCGAGCCGCGGCTCAACCGCCTGCACAACCCCGGCTTCGATCGGGGCCTCGAGGGCTGGTTCGCCCTCGCCCACGGGCCGGCCCAAGCGGAGTTCGACGCCGCAGAGGGGATGCTGCGCATCGAAGTCCGAAGGCCCGGCTCCGAGGCCTGGCACGTCCAGTTCGGCCAAGGGCAGCTGGCCCTGCTCGCCGGGGAGCGCTATCGGGTGCGCTTCTTCGCCCGGGCCGATCGGCCCGTCACCGTCTACGTGACCGTGATGCGCGATGAGCCGCCCTGGGACGACCTCGGGCTCTACCAAGCCGTGGAGCTCACCCCCGAGGGGCGAACCTACGAGCTGGAGTTTTCCGCCACCGAGACCGTCTTCGGGACGGCGCGGCTGAGCTTCGACCTCGGGGCGGAACGCGCCACCCTCTGGTTCGACGACCTGCTCTTCCAAGAGGCGAGGGAGACGTTCGGCTGGCACGGCTGGCTCTATCGGAAGTACGGGAGCACGGAGGCACTGCGGGCCGCCTGGGCGCCCCCTGCCTCCGCCGCCCGGGAGGAGGAACTGCTTCAGAATGGGAGCTTCGAGGCGGGATTCGAGCCCTGGTGGTCGGAGCTCCACGGGGGCGCGGAGGCCGAGTTCGCCGTGGTGGAGGGCGAGGCGGCCCACGGGGCCCGGGCCCTACGCGTCTCCATCCGCGAGCCCGGGACCGCGGACTGGCACGTCTCCGTGAACCAAGGGGTGGCTCTGCGGGCCGGGCAGCTCTATCGCCTTTCGTTTTGGGCCAAGGCCGACGTCTCGGGCCCGATCGCCTTCGGACCGATGCAGGACCACGCCCCCTGGGAGGCCCTGGGGGACTGGGGGAGTGCGAAGCTCGATGCCGAGTGGCGGCACTTCGAGCACTTCTTCGTCGCGGCCGCGGACGAGCCTCAGGCCCGGGTTCAGTTCACGCTGGGGGGAGTCCGGCGGGTGGTGTGGCTCGACGGGGTAAGCCTGAGATCCGCCGCACCCCGGGGGCTCCTCCCCCACGAGAGCTTGGAGCAGAACAACGTGGCCCGGTTGCGCCCCGGTGAGCTTCCCGGCTATACCCTGCCCCGCGTCCGCGACACGATTCAGTTCTATGAAGACCTCCAGCGGGCCTACTTTGAAGAAATGCGCCGCTTCCTCAAAGAAGAGCTGGGCGTGCAAGCCTTGGTCACAGGGTCCGTCGGCTACGACAACCTCGCCGACCTCCATAGCCAACGGGGGATGGACTTCTTGGATCACCACTTCTACTGGGATCACCCCTGGTGGCCCCACGCGCCCCCCTGGTCGCCCACGGGCTGGGTGATCGCCAACAAGCCCTGGGTCAACGAGCCGCTCGCGGGGCTCTTTGCGCTGGCGGCCTCGGCCGTCGCGGGGAAACCCTTCACCCTCACGGAATGGAACCAACCGTTCCCCAACCGCTACGCCGTCGAGGCCCCGCTTCTGATCGCCGCCATCGCCGCCCATCAGGACTGGGACGCGGTGTTTCAGTTCGCGTACGCCGGCGACCAGCGAAACTTCGACGCGGACCGGGTGGTGAACTTCTTCGACTTGGCGGGCAACCCCGTGGCCACGGGGCTGATGCCGCTGGCCGCCCGGATCTTCTTGGAGGGCCAGATCTCCCCGGCTCCTTCGGAGATCGGACTGCGCTTCTCTCCCCAGGAGCGGGCCCGCTCCTTCTTCAGCTCCTGGGACGGAAACGTGGGCGCGTTCTTGGAGGCCCGGGGTGTGCATCCGGCGGTGCTCCTCGCCGGGCGGCTGCGCATCGTGGACTTCGCGGCCGAGCACCCCTTCCCCTCGGGGCCCGATCTCCCCGCCCCCGTGGGCCCCGACTACCGCAGTCCCGACGGACAGCTCCGCTGGGACGTCTCCCTCCCGGGGCGGGGCCTCTTCGCGTTCACGGCGCCCCGGGTGCAGGGGGTGGTGGGCTTTCTGGGCGGACGGAGGGTGCGGGTGGGGCTGTTCGAGGGCCTGCTGGAGGTTTGGGTCCCCCCGGGGACGGCGGAGTTCGCCGCGGTGGTGCTCCAGAGCCGCGATGGGAAGCCCCTTGCGGAGTCCGACGAGCTGCTGCTGGGGATCTTCACCCGGGTGGAGAACACGGGGATGGTTTGGAACGAGGACCAAACCTCCCTGGACGACCGGTGGGGGACGGCCCCCACCCTCGTAGAGCCCCTGCTCCTGGAGATCACCCTGGAGCTTCCCCGGGCCGGGGAGCTCGAACTCTGGGCGCTGGACGAGACCGGGGCCCCGAAGCGGCGCTTGGATGTGGAGCTCTTGGGCGCAGACCGGCTGCGCCTGAGGGTCGACACCGGGGCAGACAAGACGCTGTGGTACGCGTTGCTCCGCCGGTCGGAGGCTCGGCGATGAGCCCGAGCGCAAAGGCCCTCCTTGCCAGGGTCGTCGTCGCTTGCTCGGTGGCCCTTTTCGTGGCTGCGGCTGCCCCGTCTCCCCAAGGGACCCTCGGACACCCGGACCTCACGGGCAGGCGCGACCACGGTGGCGTGGCAAGCCCATACGCCGCCTCGGGGCCGATGGGCTCCCCAGCCACCGGTTGGGAGCCCACCAACCCCGGCGGAGGCGGCGCCTTCAACGCCGTCGGGGCCGGCCCCACCGGGATCATCCTCGCCGCCAGCGACCTGAGCGGCGCCTACCGCTCCCTCGACGGCGGGCAGACCTGGGAGGCCATCGGCTCTTTCCGCGGCCTGACCGTCACCCACATAAGCGGCCTGGGCTTCGACCCAGAGGACCCCGCCGTCCTGTACCTGGGCACCGAGGCGGGCATCTTTCGCAGTGCCGACTTTGGCGAGACCTTCGCCCCGGTCCTGACCCACGGCTACATCACCGACATCGAGATCGCCCCCGGCAACCCCCACGTGGGCTACGCGGCCCACCACTCGCAGTACAACACCGCCGACGGCACGGTCTACAAGACCACCGACCGGGGACAAACCTGGGCGCGCGTCAGCGGCGCTTCCCTGCCCGGAAACCTACACATCCTCGAATTGATCGTGGACTGGGAAGATGAGGACGTGGTGTACCTCCTGGCCGGGGAAGGCCGCTTCGCCTGCGGCCCGGCCGTCCTCTACGAGAGCGCCGACGGCGGCGCCACCTGGAGGCGCCTCGCCGCCGACCTGGGCCAGATCGCCGACGTCGCCCTGGCCCCCAATGATCCCAACACCCTCTACCTCACCACCTACGGCGACGTGTGGGACCCCGGCTACGAGTGCATCGCCGATGACCCGAAGGGTGGCTTCCTTTACCGGGGCACCTTCGACGGGGACTGGACGTGGGAGCAACTCACCGACGAGGGCAACCTGGGGAGCCGCAACCTGCTCATCTGGCCCGACGCCGACGACGATCACGCCATCCGAGTAATCGACCTGGACTATCCCGAGCTGTGGGAATCCACCGACGGCGGCGAGACGTGGACCCGGATCGGCAGCAAGGAGGACTGGGACCCCGGCTGGACGAGCGTGGATTTCGCCTACGGCATGAGTTTCAACGGCGACGCCAAGACCTTGGGCGTGGACCTCTCCGACCCGGACGCCCTGCTGTGGGTTGACTCCCAGTTCGTCTACGCCACCCGCGACGACGGGCGCACGTTTGTCCCCCTCCACACCGAGGAGGTCGCCCCCGGCAAGTGGCAATCGCGCGGGGTGGACAACATCGTTCCCTTCGGCCTGGCCCTCAGCGCCGATTCCACCCACGTCTACCTGGCCATGGCCGACCTGGGCTGCTTCCGCAGCGACGATTACGGCTCAAGCTGGCAGAACTGCAACGACGCCGACTACGTTGGCACCTGGGAGGGAAACGGCGGCAACAGCATGACCGTGGTCGCCGATCCCACGCGTCCCAATGTGGTCTGGATCACCCAGGCCAACGAGATCGAAGGCCACCCGCACACCCTGCTGCGCAGCGACGACTACGGGGCCACCTGGTCCCCCGCCAACACCGGCCTGCCCGACGGCATCCCCTCCGGCCTGAGCGTGGTCCCCGGAAGCCCTCCGAACTCCCGCACCCTGTTCATCACCGTGGACGGTGACGTGTATCGCAGCCTGGACGACGGGGAGAGCTGGACCTGGGTGCTGGACTGCAACGGGTGTCGCTACACCGCGGTGGACGCCCACGAGAGGGACCGGGTCTACGCCGGGGGCGAAGCGGGGTTCTGGCGTTCCACTCAGGGCGGGGACCCAGGGACGTGGGAGCAGACCGGCCCGCCGGAGATGAGGGGCGGGCTGGGGGGCGAGTTCTGGGATGTGTATTGGGAAGGGGTGGCGGCCATCCGGCCCGACCCCGTCCGGCCGGGGTGGGTATATGTGGTCGTCTTCGGCGAGGGGAGGGGGCTCTACCGCAGCCGGGACGGGGGCCGGAGCTGGGAAAAGCTGCTGACCGACGACTTTATGCGCGACGTGGCTATCCTACCCTCCGACCCGGATCGACTCTTTGCTGCCACAAGCAGCGCCCTCTACTCCGGCGGCTACGATCCGGCCTCCCGCGGCGTCCTCCAGAGCACCGACGGCGGGCAAACGTGGGTGCCCTTCAACGAGGGGCTACCCTGGCCCTTCGCCAGCGTACTGGTGGTGGACCCCAACCCACCGCACACCCTCTGGCTCGGTTCGCCGGGGACAGGCTACCACCGGCGAAAAATTCCCTCCTCTATTGAGAGCCAAGGAGGCAGCCGATGAGGAGAAGCATCATCTGTTTTGGGGGACTGTTATTAGTGATCGGTTTGACTTGGGGCCAGGAGCTGCCCCACCCGGCAAGCAGTGCCGCAGTGGACATCTCTGACTGGCCCACCACCGCCCGGATCGCCACCCCCTGGGACTACCCCCCCCGGAGGTTCGATAGCTGGGAGGAGGCGGTAGACCAGGCCGTGGCGGACGGGGCCAACGTCATCCTGGATTGGCACTATGTGAGTGACTACTGGCAGGCCCTCTTCGAGCCCTTGCTCTCCCGAGATTTGGAAGCGATGGCCTACCATGCCAGCTACATCCACACCCACCACCCTGGGGTGCGCTACATCATTTACGTAGCGCCCCTCGAATATGTCACGCCCGACGTTGATGTGGATCAGGACGGCCAGGTCGACCCCGGCAAGGAGGGGGAGAGCCTAGCCCTGCAGCACCCCGGCTGGCTTCAGGTGGGGATCGACGGCCGCAGCGCCGTCTTCTATGGCTCACACCCCGGAATGCCGTTCTGGGTTTGTGGGACCTGCGAGGACGTTTGGCTCACCCCAGCCAGCCCGGAGTATCGCGCTTTGGTCCTGGAGCAAGCGCGCAGGATCGCCGCCACCGGGATCGACGGCGTCTGGCTTGACGTGCCATTTTTAAGGTTTAACTTCGGGGAGGACTGGCAGGAGCAGTGGCCGACTTTCGACCCTTGGGCGGTGGCTCAATTCGAGGCCGAGACTGGTTATATCGTCCCCCAA
This sequence comes from Acetothermia bacterium UBA3574, assembly GCA_002375935.1. Classification (GTDB taxonomy): domain Bacteria; phylum Bipolaricaulota; class Bipolaricaulia; order Bipolaricaulales; family Bipolaricaulaceae; genus DFNF01. Next base: position 12,122 of record DFNF01000006.1, on the reverse strand, counting down.
CCGCCCGATCTCTTCTGGCCCGACTGGGACGATCCTGCCTGGCGGGCCTTCGTGAGGTGGCGTTATATCCTCATCTCAGAGTTCCTCGCCGATTACCAGGCCGCGCTCAAGGCGGTGAACCCTGGGATCAAGCTGATCATCGAGACCTCTGTGGGGCCGGATGTGAGCGCTACCCAGCAGGGCTCGAGCACCTTGGATTTGCCGGCTGTCAGCGACCTCACCGCCCACGAGCACGGCGGGCCTTGGCGGAGCGCCGACACCCACTACTACATGTGGCTGCGCTTTCTCAGCGACTTGCTCTTCTGGCGCCACACCGACGGGGCGCAGCCGGCCTGGCTCCTCTCCTATGTGAAAGCGGGTGAGCCCGACACCCTGGAGGTAGCCTGCCTCCACGCCGCTACGGTGCTTGCAGTTGGGATGAACTACTACACTTCGGGGAACGAGACGATGGCCGGGATGCCGGATGTGAAGTTCCGTAGAGAATTCTTCGCTTGGCTCGCGGGAGAGGAAGGGGCCTATTACGATCCGGGATGGAAGCCCTATGCCAACGTGGCCCTGGTTTACTCCCAGCAGACCTTGGACTTCTTGGACAAGGGGAGCTGGCAGAGCGAGTTTGCTTACCACGACGCCTTCTCGGGGATGGCGATGATGCTTTTGGAGTCGCACATCCCCTTCCAGGTGGTGAGCGAGCGGGAGCTCCATCGGCTGGAAGACTACGAGCTGGCGATCCTGCCGATGTTTGCGGCGATGAGCCCTGAGCAGGCCCAACAGATCCGCGATTATGTGGCCCAGGGCGGGAGGATCATCGCCACCGGCCCTGCCTCGCTCTACACCGAGGAGGGGATCGAGCTTTCCGACTTCCAATTGGCGGGGCTGTTTGGGGTGAGTCACGCCGAGGTCCAACCGGGAGAGGTGTACGTGAACGACTACGGCGCGGGGCGGTCGGTCTTCCTCTACAGCCTCGAGCCCGGCTGGGTCCTCACCCATGAACTTGACTACTTCTGGTCCGCGGAGCCCTGGCCGGGCGGGGTCATAGAGCCGGGGACGGCCGAGGCCGCAAGGCGTGCCTTCCTGGACGAGCTTTGGTCCCAAGCCGGAGTGGAGCCCCTGGTTGCCACCACGGCCCCCAAGGGCGTGATCTTGCTTCCCTTCCGGAATGAGAACAGCGATGAGTTGGCCGTGCGGGCGCTCAACTTCCATGGGGTCCACTTCGGCGACGCCGTTCCCATCCCCACCACCGTGGATTTGAGCCTGCGGCTCCCCCCAGGTGGGAGCGTGGCCTCGGTGGAGCGGCTGGAGTTCCTCGGTGATTGGAAGCCGCAAGGTTTTTCGCAGGATGGCGACTGGGTTGAGCTGCGCTTCCCACTCAAGGTTCACGTGGTAGTCAGATTGAGATGAAGGTGGCCTCGGCCTTCGCGGGCCCTGACGCTGTTGTCCGCCACCTTCGGTGAAGGTCACGGGAAATGAGTGGGGCATTGGAATCCAGGGCAGGTCGCCCCTCATCCGGGGAGAAAGCGTAGTACCGACTGAGGCCGGCTGGTTAGTGGGTTTCAAGCTCGGCTGAGGGCCTTTGTGGGAACCCCTGTGCCGCACCGCCGGTGGGGGGCGCTGGGGGCCACCCCGGGCCCCACAGGCATGGTAGCGTTACCGAAAACAAGGGGAGAAAGGAGGGAACGACGCTTTGGGAGAAAGCCAGCAACCAGATCCCAGAGGAATCTTCCAGGAACCTCCTGGGACAATTTGGTTAACGGAAATACAGACGGGAAGCTGCCATGCCTTCGATACACACTAGCTGAGGCGGTATGTGGGGCTTTCGGATGAGTTCGCTGGTTTTTTCGGTGCATTCCTTGGACGGAGACCGGAAATTTGGGAATTCTGGGCTTCAAAGGGGGGCATGAGGGCCCGTCGCATGAACATGCAGTGGTTCACCCCCCTCAATTTCTGGTGAGGGAAGTGGAATTGGCCTTGACAGCTGATTCTCGCCGCCAAGGGCCAATTTCTGAGATCAACGTACCTATGGTTCCCCTGGTGCGACGGGAAACCTCACTCAGATGGGTCCCGTAACTAGCTCGGCGAGTGAGGTCACAGCTTGGGCAGGCTGATTTGCGCACCAACTACTGGAGCGCTGGCCTATTCAAGCGCGCGCTTTACACAAATTCAACTCGGTTTTTTGTGAGTGATGTGGTCGTAGCCGCAGCGGAACAGCTCCACCACGTGCTCGTCGTCCAGGGCGTAGTAGATGGACTTTCCGGCCCGGCGGGTACGTACCAACCCCTGCATCCTGAGGATGCGCAGGTGGTGGGAGGCTGCCGGCTGGGAGATGTCCAGCAGCTGGGCCAGGTCATGTACGCACAACTCGGTTCGGGACAAGAGGTATAGGATCCGCACCCGAGTGGGATCAGAGAGCACCCGGAACGTCTCGGCCAAGCGCTCGGCCAGCTCTACCCCGGGCATCTCGGCCAGGAGTTTTTGTGCTCGGCGTTCGTCCAGGTGGTGGTACATGTCCTGGTCAATTTACCGTGGATTGTGGAGTTGAACCAACCGGCGAGACCATGTATAAACAAGGAAGCACTCGTTTATGAATAGGAGGGGACCCTTGGAAACTTCGGTGGACATCGGCCGCTTGCACTGCCCCACCTGCGCCCGCCAGCTGGAAAACCGGCTGGCCGCCGTGGAAGGAGTGGAAAGCGCGGAGGTGGACCCCCTATCCGGCAACTTGCGCTTGGCCTACGACCCCAGCCGCATCGCTCCGCAGGAACTCCACCAGACGGTAGCCACCATCACCCGCCACCTCTCCCACCCCGAGGGAGAGGAGGGAAGGGGGCTGAGAGATGTCCTCACCCTGGCTGCCGGAATCCTCTTGGTGGCGGGCGGCCTTTCTTTCCTGGTGGGGGACCTCCCCTTGGGCCGGTGGACGCTTTCTTCACTCCTGTTGGGCCTGGGGGCAGTGGCCGGGGGGCTCCCGGTGGCGAGGCGGGCCCTCTCGAGGCTGCGGCGGCGCCTGTGGGGGGTCGATCTCCTGGTGACCATCGCCCTCGCCGGGGCCCTGGCCTTGGGTGAAAACTTCGAGGCCGGGAGTCTGGCCTTCCTGTTCGGGGTGGCCGAGTGGCTGGAGGGCCGGGCCGCCAGCAAGGCGCGCCGCTCCCTGCGGGCCATGTTGGATCGGGCTCCCAAGCGAGTCACCATCTTGCGCCACGGCCGGGAGCTACAATTGCCGGTGGAAGCCGTCTCCCCTGGAGAGGTGATCCTGGTCCGGCCCGGTGAGACCATCGGCCTGGACGGGGTGGTGGTCCGGGGTCAGGCCAGCGTCTCTGAGGCCGCCATCACCGGCGAGGCCACACCCGTCCTGAAGGGGGAGGGGGCCCCGGTCTACGCCGGCAGCTTGAACGAAGACGGCGCCTTGGAGATCAAAGTGACCCACCCCGCCGGGAGCTCCACCCTGGCCCGGATCGCTAAGCTAGTGGAGGAGGCCCAACGGGACAAGGCGCCCCTGGAGCGGCTGGTGGACCGGTTCGCCCGCTTTTACACCCCCGCGGTGGTGGCAGCAGCCGCCTTGGTGGCGGTCCTGCCCCTGGTGTTGGGCCTGCCCCTGCGGGTGTGGCTCCTGCGCGCCTTAACGCTCTTGGTCATCTCCTGTCCCTGCGCGCTGGCCATCTCAACTCCGGCAGCCATGGTGTCCGCCCTGGTGGCGGCTTGTCGCCGCGGCATCCTGGTGAAAGGGGGCTCCGCCCTGGAAGCGGCCGCCAGGGTCAAGTACCTGGCGCTGGACAAAACCGGCACCCTCACCACCGGAGAACTTAAGGCCGATTTGGTCCTCCTGGACGACGTATCGCCTAAGCAGGTGCTGAAGATCGCGGCCGCCCTGGAGCGGGGAAGCGAACACCCCATCGCCCGGGCCATCCGCCGGCTGGCCACTGGTCTGCCTCTGCCCAAGGTGGAGTCCTTTCAAGCCCTCCCAGGAAAGGGGGTGCGGGGGGTAATCGGGGGAGAGGAGTATCTGGTGGGCCGTCCAGAACTATTCTCGGACCTCCCGGAGAAGGCCAAGGCGCTGGAGGCCGGAGGACAGAGCCTGGTGGTAGTGGGAAAGCCTGACCAACCGCTGGGGGTCATCGTGCTCTCGGACGAGCTCCGCCCCGAGGCCAAGGAAATCCTCCACCGCCTCAAGGGGCTGGGGGTACGACCGGTTCTCCTCACCGGAGATCGAAAGGGGCCCGCCCGAAAGGCGGCCACGAGCCTGGGCATCGCGGATTTCCACCCCCAGCTCCTGCCTCAGGAAAAGCTCGCCCATGTCGCCCGGCTGAGAGAGGAAGGGGGGGTGGCGTTCGTCGGCGACGGGGTAAACGACGCCCCTGCCCTGGCCGCCGCCGACGTGGGGATCGCCATGGGCACCGCCGGTACCGACGTGGCCATCGCGGCCGGGGACGTGGCCCTGATGCGGGATGACCTCTCGGGGCTGCCGGAACTCATTTCCCTGGGCCGTCGGACCCTGGCGGTGATCCGAGGGAACGTGGCCCTGGCCCTGACCCTCAAGCTGTTGGTAGCTGCCCTGGCCCTCTCTGGCCATGCCTCCCTGGCCCTGGCGGTGCTGGTCGGCGATATGGGGGCCACCGTGCTGGTGACTGCCAACGCCATGCGCCTCCAGCGCCCCACCGGAGTTGCTCCCCAACCCCCGGTGACCTCCCGACCCGCGGTAGCTAGCGCCGCCGCGGGCCGGCAATTAACATTTCCGCGGAATCGAAGTTAGGGGCTGCGGGGTTTTTTCTGCGGCATGGCTCAGCATCCTCCGTCGCTCTGCCTTCCGGCAGGGAGAGGGCTGATTCGCAGCCGGAAGCGAGGTGTTGCGAGATCTGGGTCCAGGCAGACCCTAAGGTTTGCCAAGAGGTGAAACTATGGCCGACACGAAAGAAGGCCTACGGCTAAAGGTGGCCGAGGCCCATCCGGAGGACGCGGGAAAGGGCATCGCCCGCATCGGTTCCCAGCACATGGCAGCGCTGGGGGTGGCGGCGGGGGAGCCCATTGAGATAAAGGGGAAGCGCACCACCGGGGCCATTGCCGCCCCGGCCCACCCCTCGGATGAAGGCCTGGACATCGTGCGCATAGACGGGTTGATCCGGGCCAACGCCGGGGTGGGGATCGGGGACCCGGTGGAAATCCGGAAGGCTTCCTGGCAGGAGGCGACCCACGTGACGGTGGCCCCGGCCACCAAGGGGATGCGGCTGGTGGCGAACCCGGAGAGCTTGCGGCGGATCTTGCTGGGGAAGGTGGTCAGGACTGGGGACGTGGTGTCCACCACCGCCACCCGCCCGCCTCAGGTCCCCTTCGGGGGGGAACTCCTCACCGATCGCATATTCCGAGAGTTCTTCGAGATGAGCTCCGCCTTCGGCCTGGGGGAGATCCGCCTGCGGGTGGTGAAGACCAGCCCCAAGGGGTTGGTGCGGATCGTGCCCTCCACCCAGGTGGAACTGCTGCCGGAGTATGTGGAGACCGCCGAGCGGGGGCGGGAGATCCCCGAGGTCACCTACGAGGACATCGGGGGCCTCAAAGATGTGATCCAGAAGATCCGGGAGATGGTGGAGCTGCCCTTAAAGAAGCCGGAGCTGTTCACCCGGTTGGGGATCGAGCCCCCAAAAGGGGTGCTGCTGTACGGCCCTCCGGGCACCGGGAAGACGCTGCTGGCGAAAGCGGTGGCCCACGAAACCGACGCCCATTTCATCGCCATTTCTGGCCCGGAGATCATGTCCCGCTTCTACGGGGAGTCCGAAAAGCGCCTGCGGGAGATCTTCGAAGAGGCGGAGAAGAACGCCCCGGCCATCATCTTCATTGACGAGCTGGATTCCATTGCCCCCAAGCGGGCGGAGGTGACCGGGGAGGTGGAGCGGCGGGTGGTGGCCCAGCTCCTCACCCTGATGGACGGCCTCAAGGAGCGGCGCAACGTGATCGTGATCGGGGCCACCAACCGCATCGAGGCCATCGACCCGGCGTTGCGACGTCCTGGCCGGTTCGACCGGGAGATAGAGGTGCGGGTGCCGGACCGGGAAGGCCGAAAGGAGATCTTCCTAATCCACACCCGGGGCATGCCCCTGGCCAAGGACGTGGACTTGGACGAGTACGCCGAGCTCACGCATGGGTTCGTGGGCTCGGACATCGAGGCCCTGACCCGGGAGGCGGCCATGAACGCCCTCAGGCGGGTGCTGCCCAGGATCGACTTGGAGAAGGAAGGCATCCCCAAAGAGGTGCTGGACGAGCTGATCGTGCGCCGAGAGGACTTCGACCAGGCTCTCAAGGAGGTACGCCCTTCGGCGATGCGGGAGGTGCTGTTTGAGATCCCCAAGGTGACCTGGGAGGACATCGGGGGCCTGGAAGAGGTGAAGCGCCTGCTGCGGGAGGCGGTGGAGCTCCCCTTGAAGGCGCCGGAGTCTTTCCGCCGGCTAGGGGTCACCCCTCCCAAGGGGATCCTCCTCTACGGCCCCCCGGGCACCGGCAAGACGCTGCTGGCGAAGGCGGTGGCCAACGAGTCGGCGGCCAACTTCATCACCGCCAAGGGCTCGGAGCTGCTCTCCAAGTGGTACGGGGAGTCGGAACAGCGGGTGGCGGAGGTGTTCCGCCGGGCCAGGCAGGTGGCCCCGGCGGTGATTTTCCTGGACGAGCTGGATGCCCTGGCCCCTCGGCGGGGCACTGCCGTCGGTGAGCCCCACGTCACCGAGCGGATTGTGAACCAGCTGCTTGCGGAGCTGGACGGCCTGGAGGAACTGCGGGGAGTGGTGGTCATTGGGGCCACCAACCGCCCGGACATCATCGACCCGGCGCTGCTCAGGCCGGGGCGGCTGGGGGAGCTCATCTACGTGCCGATCCCAGACCAGGAGGCTCGCCTGAAGATCTTCCAGGTCCACACCCGGGGCATGGCTCTAGACGAGGATGTGGACTTGGAGGAGCTGGCCAGGAGGACCAACGGCTATTCCGGGGCGGACATCGCCGAGGTGTGCCAGAAGGCGGGGCGGTTGGCCTTGCGGGAGGACATGTCGGCCCGGCGGATCAAGTGGCGTCACTTCCTGGCCGCCCTGGAGCAGACCCCGCCCTCCATCACCCCGGGGCTGGAAGAACATTACCGAAAGCTGGCCCGGAACCTGAGGAAGGCTTCTCGGCAAATCGGGTTCCTGGAGAAGGAGTGACCCTCTTGACAGCCCCCCGGGGATGTCGTATTTATAAGTTGCCGCCCGCAGCTGCGGGCGGCCATCTTTTGGGGGCCATGGAAAGCCCAAGCCAGCCCTTAGGACCTCTTGGCCGCTAACCCACAGCTCAGGAGGACAAAGCCGGGGGAAGGGGGGGCGATGAGGGTCATACTCGGACTGTTTCTCAGCTTGACCTTGGCGTTTGGGCTGGGCACGGCCTCGGCCGAGGAAGCAGAACTGCTCTTCACTATCGGGGTGCACGTGGAACCATTGGGCGTCACCGCTCAGGGGTATAGGGGTGGGAGAGGCGATTACGCCAACCCCCGCTTGTTCGCAGCCCACGTGGAGTACCTATATGGCTTGGCTGAGGTGGCGGAACACCACGGCGGCCTCCTGGTAATTCAGGTCCAATCGCCGTTCACCGCAGTGGCCCAGAGCGTGGGTGCCACCGTGCTGGCGGACTTGGCTAGCCGGGGACACGAGATAGGCCTCCACTTCCACGAGGACGCCCACCTGGGCGCCGATTCAGAGCGGCTGCCCCCGGAGACTTGGTGTCAGGCCATGACAGAGGAACTGGAGCTCATCCGCCAGGCAGGGGTGACCACCCCGGTCCGCTATTGGAGCGGAGGGAATCTTTACCCCATGGTTCTGGAAGCGGCCAGCTGTGCGGGCCTGGACGTGTACAGCGATTGGAAGGACCCCCGCCGGCAGGTTTCCCACGAACTGGTGATCGGGGTGGTTCCCTGGCGGCCGGCCGGGGGACCTGATCCTGATCACATGGCCATCTTCGCCACCCATGACCCCGCCGGCCCGGTGATCTACCTCCCCACGGGGATGATCGACCCTCAGGCCTTTCGGCTCAAGCGGCGCATCATAGCCGAGGAGGGAGCCCGGGGGTGGTTCTCGGTGCTGCGGGAGGACTTGCTGCGCTCGCTGGAGGCGGCTCGGCCGGGCTTGGTGAACGTGCACCACTTCACCGTGCACCCAGGGGAGTTTCCGTTGGACCTAATCGACGAGTTCCTCACCACCACGGTGGACCAGCTGGTAGAGAGGGGACTAGTGGTTTGGGCGACCTTTTCTCAGATGGCCGATCGATTCCGGGAGTGGGAAGAAGCTCACCCGGGAGTCGACCCCCGGTCCCTTGGAGGATTTTAGCGGCAGCATCCGGGGCCCGCTGATCTGGGGAACTGTCCCCAAGGCTGAAAGCCGGGCCAAATCCGCTTTGCTATCTTTGCGCGAGAGCTAGGCTCAAGTTGAGCCCCCTGCCCCACCGCCCCTGGGTATGACGAGAACTGGAAGACCAACAACACCGTGGTCCGCTACGGGGTGGACGCCGCCGGGGCCCCGATCAACGGCACCCCAAAACACGAGAACTCCCGGAAGTAGAGGATAGGCAAGGGGCCACGCTCATACGAAGTTGTTGGCAAGCGTGGGCCACCGCGGGGTGTGAAGGAGGCGGGCCTTAAGGGTGGGCCTCTTGGGGTCAGGCCCGACCCTTGGCCCGCTCTGCCTTCTTAGTCCACCAGTACAACACTGGATTGGCCACGTACATGGAGGAATAGGTGCCCACGATCACCCCGATGAGCAGGGCCAGGGCGAACCCCCTCAGTACCGGGCCCCCCAGGGCAAACAGGATCACCACCGGAATGAAGGTGGTGAGGGAGGTGTTGATGGTGCGGGACAGCGATTGGTTGACCGACCGGTTGATGACGTCGAACACTGGGGCCTTTTTCATCAGTTTGAGGTTTTCCCGTACCCGGTCGAAGATGACGATGGTGTCGTTGAGGGAATACCCCACGATGGTCAGGAAGGCGGCGATCACCGGGAGGTTTATCTCTACCTGGAACAGGGCGAACACTCCCAGGGCGATCACCACGTCGTGGACCAGGGCGGCGATGGCCCCCACCGCGTAGCGGAGGCGGAAGCGCCAGGATATGTAGACCAAGATCGCGCCTAGGGCGATCAGCACCGCCTGCCACGCCCGCCGCATCAGCTCCCGGGATACTTGGGCCCCGATGGAGACCCGGGATACTTCCTCCGCCGCGGGATGGGCACGGAGCGCGCGTTCGATTGCCTCCACCAACTCTTGCTGGGCCTCCACGTCCACCGGGACGGTGATGACCTTGCCCGGCCGCCCCCCTAGGTCCTGGATCTGAGCCTGGGAGAGGTCTATCTCCCCCGCGGGGATGGCCCCCAGCGCCGCCCGCACCTCCTCGGTGGGCACCGGTTCGGAGAAGATCACGGTGAACTGGGTGCCGCCGGTGAAGTCCACCCCGGCCCGTAGGCCCAAGGTGAGGATGAGCACCACGCTCAGGATCACCAACCCCAGGGAGAGGGGGACGAAGAACTTGGCCTTGCCCAGAAAATCGAAGTTGGTCATGGTGGGGCTGGCTAGCTGACGTGCAGGCGCCGAGCCATGCGGGCCTTGAGCCGGGCCGCCCGGTTGGGATGGATGGCCCGCCGTTGGGCCGCCTTGTCCACCGCCTTTTGGAAGTTCGGGAAAGCCTTAACTGCCTCCTCTAACTTCCCCTCTTTTATTAAACTCTGCAATGTCCGCCGCCAATAGCGGATGGCACTCTTGCGCAGATCGTTGCGGCGGCGGCGCCTTAGGTTTTGTCGCAGCTGCTTCTTCGCCGAGCGTGTGTTAGGAATCGCAGATCCCCTCCTCTCCAAACCGACCTGGATCCGGAAGGATCCAGACCCCATTATCAGCTTTCTCCCCTGGCCGACGTTGGGATCTCACCCGCGCCATTAAATTCCACTCAGCCAGAGGTTTGACGTCCAGCGGCCGCCCCTCTGGTTCCAAGAACCAGGTTAGGGGAATGCTCCCGGATGTTAGCTGGTGTGTTCCCAAGGCGCAAGGCCAAACAGCCAGCGGGGGGTGGGGAGGTCAGGAGGGGCATTGGCAAAGGGAAGAAGAGGCCGGGCCCAGCTGGGGCCCGGCCTCTTCCACAGTTTTCCTCACTGAGTTCCCACCGTGAACCACACCAAGATTGCCCTCCCCGGGGAAAGTACCGCCCACAGTCGATATTCCCCCGGCGGGAGGGCCTCGGGGTCAAGCTCGATCACAAGCCGGCTCCCCAGCCTCCAATAGGAGAAGCCACCCACCACCGGCCCCTCGTCCATCCGGGTGAGGCTGAGTCGAGGCCAGCCGGCCGTCCACGCCTCCGGCTCCATTTCCAGCTCCAGCCTGGCCAGCTGCCTCAGTGGCACCGGTTGGAGGTGTGGGGGCACCTCGGGGAGGGCCTGCCAGGCAAGCCGGCCCTCGTTGTCCCCCGCCGGAGTGGCCAGCAGTTCGCTGCCGTCCGCTGCCTGGCCGAAGGCCTTGAGCCCCAAGTTGGTGTCCCACCCCTCGGGGCTATCGGGGGCCAGGGGAGACACTCGCTCCAAGGTGGCCGAGAGGGCTGCGTCCCCACCTGGCCAGCCTTCCCCTTCGAAGGCATTGACCGTGTCCACAACCTCCCCGGCGGGGTTGAGGAGTTGGATCACCGCCCCTTGGTCCGGGAGGTCTAACCCCAGGGTTCCCTCTGGGTCGTAGACGAGGTCGGCGGGCCGATCCCTCACCGCGAGGTCGTGCCGGCGCTCGAGCAGGAAGTAGCCGTGCTCCCGCCGGGCCAGTTCTTCCCTGGCGGTGAACTCCAGCCACACCAGCCCATCTGATTCCCTGGTGTGAACGATGAAATCAGTCCACCACGGACGAGGTTCCTCCACACAGGGGGTCACCAGGCAGGGAGGAATCACCCCTCGCAATTCCACCACTCGCCACCGGGTCTCCTCCGGGGTCTGGGGGTCCTTGGGCCGCCAGCGGATCACCCAACCGCTGAGGTCCACGGGCTGGGCACTCAGGTTCATGAGTTCGATCCACTCATCTTCGGAATCGGCCGGGGTGCCGGCCCACGCCACCTCGGTGATCACCACCCGAGCTTCACAAGCGGCTGCCCCGGCCAGCCCGGCGATCTCCCGGGTGTCAAGCGTGTGGGTGGCCACCGCACTCACTCGGGTGCCCCAGGGGTTTTCCCCACTGGCGACTGCCACGTTCTCCACCACGCCCGCGGCGGCATCTTCCTGGGTAACCAGATATCGCTTCTCATATACCCAGGCTTCCCCAGGGTCCAAGATCGCATCTCCGTCTAGGTCACCAGAGCTGGGGCCGGGGATCTGTCCCAGCACGTCGTCCACCACCTCGACCCCAGACAGAGGCACGTCCCCCGTGTTCTCCACCGTGAACCGATAGACGATCTCTTGCCCGGGCTCAGCAGAGAGAATTGGGTTCCCCTCGAGGTCCAGCGTCTCTTTCAGCACGCTGAGTCCACTGGCGTAGGAGACGTACACCACCCAGTTGTCCTCAACCACCAGCTCTCGCTCCCCGAAGCGGGCGATGGCTTGGGCAGTATTCATGAGTTCGGGGATGTCCTCCAAACCCAGGGTATAGCCGATGGTGTACTCCCAGGTGGTTCGAGCTGGGAGGAGTGGGATCACCACTTCAATTCCCAGCTTCTCATCCACCAACCTTACGTCCTCCAGGTCAATCTCCCCGGGGTTGGTGACCAAGAAGGTGTAGTAGACAGTGTCTCCCACGTCTGCATAGGCGACGTTTCCCACCTTGTCCAGCTCCAGGGCTGCCAGGTTTGTAAATTCCTCGGCGATGTTGTTCTCCTCGTCGGGGTCAATGGTGTCGGAAGCCACAGTGGCCACGTTCTCCAGCTGCTCGGAGGCCGCCGGGTCCACTCGACCGATGATCTGGATGGAGATTGATTCTCCAGCGGGGATGACCGGGAACGTCCACCGGTTATCGGTATCCGGATCTGGTTCGGGGGTGGCGCTTTCGAAGTGGAACCAGGGGTCGTAGGTTTCGGTCACCACCACGTCCTGGGCATCGGAGGGGCCGTGGTTGGTCACGGTGATGGTGTAAGTGAGCTCCTCTCCTGCAATCACCGGATCCGGGCTTGACTC
>DFNF01000035.1:38842-39739 GCA_002375935.1 Acetothermia bacterium UBA3574 | reverse complement strand
GGGCGGCCGAAAGGTCAGCGCGCCAGGGCACTAGGCGGGGGGAGGGCGGCGCACCACCAGCCGACGCCCCTGCTCCCCCACCACCTCGATCTCCTCCCCGGCCCGGATCTCCTCCTCCCCCCGCGCCCGCCAGTACTCACCCCGCACCAATACCCACCCCTCCGGGGCAAGGTCCGTCTTGGCCACCCCCCGCAACCCCACCAGGCTGGTCTGAGGGCGCACCGGATGACGCTGGGCCAAAAGCCCTTTTGAGGCCACAAACAGGAACAGCAACGTCAAGGTGCCCACCGTGGCCACCACCGTGACCCAGGACAGCCGCAGCACCGGGGACCTAACCTCAAACAGGGAAAAGGAGCCCACCACCAGGCTGATCACCCCCCCGGTGGTGAGGATGCCGTTGGTGGGGGTGAACGCGTCCAGCACCATCAACAGCACCCCGAACAGGATGAGCCCGATCCCCACCAAGTTGATGGGCAAAACCTGCAGTCCCAACAACGCCAGAAGCAGGGAGACCCCCCCCAGGGCGAACCCCAGCCCGATCCCGGGGGAGAAGAACTCGTAGATCAGCCCGTAGATGCCAACCAGAAGCAGTATGTAGACGAGATTCGGGTTGGCAAGGTAAGAGAGCAGCCTCTCCCTGAAGCTCATGGGCCTCTCCTGCACGGGCACCCCCCGGGTGGAGAGAACCCGGCCGTCGGCCAGGGTGAACCCATCCAGCTTCTCCAGGAGTTCGGGAAGCGAGGCCGCCACCAGGTCGATGATCCCAAGCTCCAGGGCCTCGGAGGCGGTGGCGGTGGCGGACTGGCGCACCGCTTGCTCTGCCCAGTCTGGGTTGCGGCCCCGCAGCTCGGCGATGGCCCGCAGGCGGGAGGCGGCGTCGTTGACCATCTTCTCCGC
>DFNF01000035.1:0-38520 GCA_002375935.1 Acetothermia bacterium UBA3574 | reverse complement strand
GTCGTTGACCATCTTCTCCGCCAGGGGGTCGTCTTCCGGTGGGGTCTCTCCGGTGAGGACCACCGGGTGGGCGGCCCCCACGCTGGTCCCCGGGGCCATGGCGGCCACGTCCGCGGCCAACAGCAGGAAGGTGCCGGCGGAGGCAGCCCGCGCCCCGGGCGGCCCCACCCACACCACCACCGGCACCTGCGAGGCCAGGATGGCCTCCACCATGTCCTGCATGGAGGAGTCCAGCCCCCCAGGGGTGTCCAGCCGCAGGATCACCAGCGAGGCTTCCCCTTGGGCCAGCTCCAGCGAGCGCACCAGGTAGTCCTTGGTGGCCGGGTTGATGGAGTCGTCTATCTCCAGGGTCAGGATGGGGAGCTGTCCTGCGGCGGCCAAGGCAAGGGCGGCCAGCGGCAGCAAGCTTTTCATCCCGCGGCCATTTTAGCCAACTTGCCCCGGGGCCACCTCCGGGGCTGGCCTCGGTTGCGGATGGTCCAAATTGGAATAATCTAGGGAAGATGAAAACCTGGGCCGCCCACGCCGCGCTCCTGGGGCTCCTCCTCCCAGGCCCTGCCCACGGCTACCAGCTCCGCGCCCGCTGGCAGGCCGCCCTGGGCGGCATCTGGCACCTCGCCCCCAGCCAGCTCTACTTCCTGCTGGGCAAACTCGAACGAGAAGGCCTCATCCAGGGAAAACTCGAACCCCAGGGCCCAAGGCCCCCCCGCCGCACCTTCTCCCTCACCCCGGCCGGAGAAAAAACCTTCTGGGAGTGGGCCACCTCCCCGGTGCCCCGGGCCCGCGACCTGCGGGTGGAACTCCTGGCCAAACTCTACTTCCTCCACCAACACGCCCCCCACCACATCCCCGGGCTCCTGGCCGCCCAGTCCCAGCGCCTCCTACGCCTCAAAGACCGCCTGGCCCGCCACCCACCCCAGGTCAGCTCCGACCCCACCCTGAGCCAGTTGGTCACCCGCTTCCGCCTCCGGCAGCTGGAGGCCCTGCTTCGGTGGCTTGAGGAAGCCCAGGCCAGCTTGGCGCCCCCCTCCCCCGACCCTCCCCCCTCGGGGGGAGGGAGCAAAAGTAGAAAATCCTCCCCCGGCCGCAGCGGAGAAAATCCGGAAAGGAGGCCCTCGTGAAGAAAGTGAAAACTTGTAAGCTCGCCGCTCTTCTGGCAGTGGTGCTGGCGGCCACATCCGGCCTGGGAGAGATCACCCTCACCGACCAAGCCGGCCGGCAGGTCACCTTGCCCGCCCCCCCGGCCCGGGTGGCCAGTATCTACGGAATCGCCACCTGGTACGTGTACGCCCTGGGGGCAAGTGACCTGCTGGTGGCCGCCGCCTATATCGGGCTTGCCGGCCAGGCCGAGGCCTTGGTGGCCAAACTAGACCCCGGATTCAGCACCCGCCCCCGCATCCTGTCCCCCAATGTGGACTTGGAACAGTTGCTCGTTTGGGAGGCGGACCTGGTGCTGGGCTCGGTGGTAAAGCATGCGGATTTGGCCCTGCTTTTGGAGGAAGTAGGGGTGCCGATCATCCTCTATCAGGCCGAGCGGTGGGCAGCCATCCGGGAGGCCACCTGGCTCACGGCCCAAGCCCTGGACCGGCCGGAAGCGGGCCGCCAGCTCCTTCATTACCTGGACGGCCAGCTCGCCCGGGTGCAAGAAGCGTTGGCCGCCCTCCCCCCCGAGGCCCGGCCCCGGGTGCTGTTCTGCGGCACCGACCCCCTGCGGGTGGCCAGCGGGGCCATGTTCCAAACCCAGCTCATCGAGCTGGCGGGCGGGGAGTCGGTGACCTCAGAGCTTCCCGGCTATTGGCAGAACGTGGACCTGGAACAGGTGCTGGTCTGGGACCCCCAGGTGATCCTCATCGCCCCCTATGGGCCGGTGACCCCAAAGGAGTTCCTGGAGGGCGCTGACTGGCAGACGATTTCCGCCGTGCGGGCGGGGCGGGTGTACAAGCTGCCCCGGCTGGCCGCCCCCTGGGACATCCCGGTCCCGGAGGCCGCCCTGGGCCTCCTGTGGCTCGCCCACACCCTGCACCCGGACCTGTTCCCCCTGGACTTGGCAGCCGAAGTGGATTTCTTCTACCGCAATTTCTACCACTGGCGACTGCCGGAGGAGGTGCTGACACGGCTCGGGGAAGAGTAGCCGCGCTGGCCCACTGGGTGCTGCTCCTGCTCCCACTGGTGGTGGGGCTGGTGGCGCTGTTTTGGGGGCGCAAGGCGCTGGCGCCGGGGCAGGTGTGGGCGGCCCTGGTGGGGGGGGAGCTGGCGGACAACCTGCGGGCGGTGGTGCTGCGGGTGCGGCTTCCCCGGGTGGTGGCCGCCGGCCTGGTGGGGGCGAGCTTGGCCACCGCCGGGGCCATCTTCCAGGGGACGTTCCGCAACCCCCTGGTGGACGGCAGGATCCTGGGGATCAGTCCCGGGGCCGCCTCTGGGGTGGCGTTGTCGCTGCTTGCGGGCCTGCCCGAGGGGGCCCTGGCCGGGCCCGCCTTCGCCGGGGGGCTGACCGCCGCCCTGCTCGTGTCCCTGCTGGGAGGGGCCCTGGGCGGGGGGGTGCTGGTCCTGGTCCTGTCCGGGGTGGTGGTGAACTCCTTCTTCACCTCCCTGGTGGGCATCACCAAGTACCTGGCCGATCCCCACGAGATCCTCCCCGCCATCACCCATTGGCTCCTGGGGGAGGTGGGGCGGGTGCGCTGGGCTCAGGTGGTGCCCTTGGCTATGGCCTGCGGGCCGGCCCTGCTGTTGGCCCTGGCCTTTCGCTGGCGGTTCAACTTGCTCACCCTGGCCGACCCCGAGGCCAGCTCGTTGGGGCTTTCCCCCCGGCGGGCCCGCTTCCTCAGTTTGGCTTTGGGCACCTGGCTCACCGCCGCCGCCGTGTCTCTGAGCGGGGTGGTGGGCTGGGTGGGGCTGGTGGTGCCCCACGCCGCCCGGGCCCTGGTGGGGCCAGACCACGCCCGGCTCATCCCCGCCGCCCTCGGCCTGGGGGCGGCGGCGCTGATCCTGCTGGATGCCCTGGCCCACACGCTGCTTCCGTTTGAGCTCCCCTTGGGGGTGGTGACCGGGCTGGTAGGGGGGCCCGCCTTCGTGGGGCTGCTCCTGCGCCGCTGGCGGAGAGAAGGGGGCTGGAGATGAGCTTGGCCGCCTCCGGACTTCACTTCGCCTACTCCCCGGGCCGGCCGGTCCTCCGAGGCCTGAGCCTGGACCTCCACCCCGGGGAGCTGGCTTACCTGTTGGGACCAAATGCCTGTGGGAAGACCACCCTGCTTTTGTGCCTGGCCGGGGTGCTGTCTCCTGGGCAGGGCACCGTGGAGCTGGACGGTCTTCCGCTGGAAAAGCTCGCCCCCCGGGCCCGGGCCAGGCGACTGGCCTACGTGCCCCAGCTGCACGAGCCCCCCTTCGCCTACACCGCCTGGCAGGTGGTGCTCATGGGCCGGGCCCCCTTCCTCGCAGGTTGGCAACGCCCCAGGCGGGAGGACACGCGGGCAGTTCGGCAAGCCCTGGACCAGCTGGGGATCGCCGGGCTGGCCCACCGGCCCTACACCTCCCTGAGCGGGGGGGAGCAGCGGTTGGTGCTTCTGGCCCGGGCCCTGGCCCAAGGGGCAAAGTTCCTGCTCCTGGACGAACCGGACGCTCACCTGGACCCGGCCCATCAACTGGGGGTCCAAAAGACCCTGCGCGACCTGGCAAAAAGCGGGCACGGGCTCCTGGCCACCACCCACTCCCCCACCCACGCCCTGCTGTACCCGAACCGAGTGTTCCTCATGGGGGCAGGGAAGCTGATCGCCGCCGGGCCCCCGGGGGAGGTGCTCACCCCCCGCACCCTGGAACAGGCCTACGGAACAAGCTTCCGGTTGCTCTCTTCCCCGGACGGGATCCAGGCCCTGGTGGCGGTGGAATCCACCTCCCCTCACCCCCGCAGGAGGTTTTCTGTTTCTGAAAGTTAAAGTTAGGAAGCCGCGGCCCCTGATATAATGGGGGTGCCATGGCCCAGACCAGCCTGGAAGAGCGGATGGCCAAGATCGAGGGGGCCTTCTCCCAGATCGACCACCGCCTGGGGCGGGTGGAGGCCGAGCTCATCTCGCTGCGGGAGGAGATGCATGCGGCCCTGGGCGGTCTGCGGGAGGAGATGCGCACCGAACTCGGCATCCTGCGGGAGGGGATGAACGCAGAATTCGCCTCCCTCCGGGGAGAAATGCGCACGGCCCTGGGTGACCTGCGGGAGGAGGTGCACACCGAAGTTGGTTCGTTGCGGGAGGAGATGCGCGCGGCCCTGGGTGACCTGCGGGAGGAAACACGGAGCGAGATAGGCTCAGTGCGGGGCGAGATGAACTCCCTGCGAGCGGATGTGAGGGCCCTTTACCGGATGACCCTGGCGGTGCTCCTCCCGATGTGGGTGACCATCATCGGGGCCCTGATCGGCCTCGCCCTCACCGACTGACCCTCTCCCCTCGCCCCGGGTCACTCAAGAAGGCGGCTTCCTTCCCAGCAGCACGTCCAGGCTCTCCAGCCCCTCCTCCACGCACCAGCCGGTTACCCCCCGGTCGAACTCCACCTGCCACCAGGTGTGGCCGTCGGCGGCCACCGGCCCCCCGATCACGTTCCCCAGGCTCCCCACCGGCAGGGCACCGGGGTAGTCGGGGTCATCCACCTCCGGGTGGGAGGTCCCCGGCCCCTGGCGCACGTTCAGGGGCTCCATCACCCGCACCCGTTCCCCAGTGGAAAACTTGCCGCTCACCGGGGGCGGGGCCGAGGGGGCCTGGGCCAGGAGCAGCCGCTGGGGGTTGGCCGGGGCCTCGGCCAGTAGCTCGTCCCCATCGTAGACGCTGAACTGAAGCCAATACTCACCCGGTTGGTCCACGGTGAAGGACCAGGACACAGTCCGCTCCTCGCCCGGCTCCAACGGGGGCGAGAGCTGCGTAGACAATTCCCGCAGGAACACCCCTCCGGCGGTGCGCACCGTGGCCCGGACCTGGAACGGCCGGGCCCGGTTGCCGGTGTTGGCCACCGTGACCGACAAGGTCACTTCCTCCCCGGGAGCCACTTCCAAGGGGACCCCTGGGTCGGCGGGGTGATAGGCTTGGATGGTGGCGGAGATGTGGGCGCAGCCGGTGAGGAGGACCAAGGGCAGGAGGAGGAAAGGCAGTTTGAGTCGGCTCCAGGTGCGGCGAACTTTGACTCCGGACTTCATAGCTTCCCACCATATGCCCCCGGTCAGTGTGATCGCCATTACATTGGTCCCCGGGCCAAGGGACGTTTGTTCCGGAAAGCGGCCATTGGGCCCCTTCCCCCGCCCGGCTATCATGGGAGCATGAAAAAAGGGGCCCGGGCTGAAGAGCTCGCCTGCGATTACCTGCGCGCACAGGGGCTTTTGATCGTGGCCCGCAATTGGCGCTGGCCCGGCGGGGAAGTGGACATCGTGGCCCGGGACGGGGACACCTTGGTGTTCGTGGAGGTCAAGTACCGGGAGAGTAGCTCCCACGGCCGCCCCGCGGAAGCGGTGGGCCCGGAGAAGAGAAGCCGCCTCCTCAGGAGCGCCCGCGCCTTCCTGGGCCCGAAACTGCACACCCTCCCGGTGCGGTTCGACGTGGTGGAGGTCACCCCCCAGGGCGTGAACCACATCCGGGGGGCATTCGACGAACCATGCTGGCCAAGGTGATGGGGGGTACCCCGTATGGGGTGGAGGCGAAGCTGGTGGAGGTCCAATGCGATGTGGGCCCTGGGCTGCCCGGCTTCGCCATCGTGGGGTTGGCAGAAAAGGAGGTGAGCGAGGCCCGGGAACGGGTGCGCTCCGCCCTGCGCAACGCCGGCCTCCCCTTCCCCGGCACCCGCATCACCGCCAACCTGGCCCCGGCCGACCTCAAGAAAGAGGGGGCGGGGCTGGACTTGCCCCTGGCAGTGGCCCTGCTGGCGGCGATGGAGGAGGTGCCCCCCGAGCGGGTCGAAGGGTTGGCCTTCTACGGGGAACTGGCCTTGGACGGGGGCCTGCGGCCGGTGCGGGGCACCCTGGCGGTGACCCTGGCCGCCAAGGCCGCCGGGCTGCGGGGAGTGGTGCTCCCGGCCGCGGCCGCCCCCGAAGCGGCCTTGGTGGAAGGGATCTCCGCCCACGGGGCCCACAACCTGACCGAGGTGGTGGAGTTCCTCACCGGCAAGCGGGACCTCCCGCCCGCCCCCAGGGAGCCGCCGCCCGAAGTCCCGCCCCAGTGGCTGGACTTGCGGCTGGTGCGGGGACAGGAGCACGCCCGGCGGGCGTTGGAGATCGCCGCCGCTGGGGGACACAACCTGTTCACATATGGATCGCAAATCCATTACCCTCCGCTGGCAGTGGTCCTCGCAATTCAGCCGCCGGAGAGGTTCCGGAGCAGAACCGCGGTATATTTCTCAATAGGGTGCAGCATCGAGAGGAATGATCGAGTTAAAAGGGGGTGGTGAAAGGAAAAGGAAGTGGTTAGGATCGTTACCAGGAAACACGCGGAAGGGGCAATTTAGGTGGTGGTCAAGGAGTAAGGAGGTGACTGGCCATGGTGTACAGAATTTTTCTCGCGTCCTTGGTGCTTGTGAGTTTTGGTGGGGGTGCCTGGTCCCAGGGCGTCGAACAAACAAGCTTGCAAATGGAAAGTGGAAGCATAATGCCTACATGGGATGTCAAGTGGTACGTTCTTACAGCTCCCGAAGCTTTTGGTCCCGCACCTATCGGGCGCTCTACATTTCCGCTAGAATTCTCTCATGATTGGGGAAGTGGGCCGCTTTTCTTGACATATTCAGATCGCATTGGGTTCAAAGCATCTACAATCATATATGTCCCCTTCAAAGCCGAGGTTGGGTTTCGGTTTGTTGCTACTGCTCGGAATGGGTTGGAGCTATACATTGATGGGCACAAGGTATTCGATTACTACGCAGTGGTAGACGATGTCAACGTAGACGAGTGGTATGTGCTTTCTCCTGGTTTGCACCGACTCGAACTGCGATATCAGCACTGGACGGGTGTGGCCTACATCGCTTTTGAAGTTGGCATTGAATCCGACGCAGCTTTGTGGTTTGTCCTGGCTTTGCAACAAGAATTGGAGGCTCTCAATGAACAAATCCGAGTTCTTCAGCAGCGAGTTGCAGCCTTGGAAGAGGAAATAGACCGATTGCGATCACAATAGGGCTGAGTCGCTTGGGGAGAGGGCTTACCAATTCGGGGGCAACCCGATTGCCAGCCCGAGGGGTTAAAACTGCTAAAACCTCGACGCAAACTAGATTTCAGGCCCCAACTAGGCGGCCCATAAGGGCCCGTTCACAAAGCGGAGGCCTTGAACATACGTATGAAGGCAGAAGAAGGCCAAATATGGCCGAATAAGTAAGGGCGATTTTCGGCCTGCGCAACAGGGAAGTGGAGGCAATGGAGCAGGTGTAGGCCTTGGAACGGGTGGGAGAGCGGACGACTCGCTTCCTGGAAGTGTAAGGGAGAAGCTGGCCGAGCTTGTCGAAGTGATCCCGCCGGATGTACCGTCGGAGCCCCCGGCCCTGTTGGCTTGCGCGGCTATTCTACCGGAAAGGCCCCGTTGGGACCCGGCATACGGGGACTGGCCTGAGGCTCGGTTGGAACGTGGAAGGGCGGGGAGATCCGGTAGGATGGAGAAATCTTGCAGGGCCTGGGGGAGGTGCTTGAGTTCGCCGTTTCCGCCCTAGCCGGCCGAGGTCCAGGGTGAGCCGCCCAGCTTAAGGCTAGGGGGGTCCAGCTAAAGGAGATTACCAGTATTGCAAAGCGAGCTAGGGGACGGAGGGAGAAAAACAATGGACACTCTGGAATGCACGCCCTGGCGCAAGAGCCCGCAAAGCCTCTGCAAACCCTCTTAGAGGCCAAGCACGCCCTTATTGAAGAACTACAAGCGGACCGCGACCACTGGCGAGATCTGGCCATGCGCCTTGAGCAACGGCAGGCTGAGCTCCAGCAGGCAGCGCTTCCCCCACTACGCCGGCAGCGATGGTGGTCTTGGTTTGTCCGCCGGCGAACAAGCACCCTACAATGAACCCGGGGTGATAAGAATGCGTAGTGCATTTGCTGTTTCCCTCGTGGTAGTCTGCCTCCTGGGGCTCACCTTAGGAGCACAAGAGGTCGCCACATGCGCAGTACAAGCCTTGTTCGTCTCCCCTGATGTTGATGGTGTGATCGAGCAGGAGTTAATCGCCTTAATCAACCAAGCTACTTCTACAATCGATATGGCTCTTTTCACCTTTACTGATGATCAACTGGGGGCTGCAGTCATCCGGGCTCATCAACGGGGCGTAACTGTTCGGGTCGTCCTGGATGGCCAGAACGCAAACTCTACTGGGAGTGAAGTGGAAAAGCTCCACACGGCAGGCATTCCAGTAAGGGTGGATAGTGCGTCAGGGCGCTTTCATCACAAGTTCGTTGTGATCGATGGTGAGATAGTCATTACGGGCTCCTATAACTGGAGCAACGCAGCTGACGATGCCAACTTTGAGAACGTCGTGGTAATCCACTGCCCAGAGATCGCGGCTGCCTTCACACAAGAGTTTGAAAGGCTGTGGGCATTTTGGGGCATGGCCTTTGTGCCACCTGGCCCGGAACCGAATGGATGGTGTCCCGGTTGCACTTGCGTAGAAAAGCTTAACCGCGCCACCCAAGCTCAATATGAAGGGGTATATGGCATTGGGCCTACGCTCGCTGCGAGAATTGTCGAATATCGGGACAGAATCGGAGGGTTCGCATATCTGTCGCAGTTAGACGATGTTCCCGGTATCGGCCAGGCGCGAATGGAAGCCATTTTAAGGTACTTTTGCCCTGAGCTTTACCAGTAAGACAGAAAGGCCACGGGCCTTCACTGCGGCCACATCGCCACTTTTGCTCGGTCCTTAATGGAGAAGGGCAGCCAAGAAGGCTTTCGTTAGACACCTCCCTTTGGAGTCCCGGTAAAAGATCACGTGCCAACCCCTAACGCGGAGGGCGTCCTTAGGGCAGCCGAGGCTGCCTTGCCGGTCGCGCTGAGAGGCCCGTATTTGCCCCTAATGGGGGTGGGGCTATATGCCCCGTTTCCCCCGGATCCCCCCTCTATTCGGGCGCCGTTCGCCCCTCAAAACTCTACACTTCATACTTGACAAAATTTGCACAAAGGTCTAGACTAGGATGTTATGAGCGCCCGGATCCCAGAGGTTTTACCCCCACGTAGGCCCTCGAAGCTGGACAATAGTCGAAACCGTCCAGTCCCGGCTTGGCGGGGGAAAGCGCTCGGCGAAATCCCCCACCTGACCCGGGAGGACGTCCTGCGAGTGGCCGAGGCGGCCGAGCGCCTGGGGCGGGGGCACAAGGGGCGGCGGGACCGCCTTCTCATCCTAACCATGTACGATGCCTGCCTGAGGGTAAGCGAGGCCATCGGCCTGCGCCCCATGGACATCCTGCAAGGCCCACGGGGGTTCCGGTTACGGGTCCACGGAAAGGGCAACCGATGGGGGGAGGCGGCCGTGTCCCCCTCTATAGCAGCGATGCTATATGCCTATATCGCCGAACGGGAGATCCCGCAAGACGCGCGTATCTTCCCCATTACCCGCAAGCGGGCCCACCAGATTGTGCAGCGGGCCTTTGAGGAGGCAGGCGTGGTCAAGCCCCCGGGGACTGGACATTGTCACGTCTTGCGCCACTCGGGGGCGTTGGAACGGCTGCGCCTAACTCGGAATCCGCGGGCCCTCCAGGAGCAGCTGCGCCACCTGACCCCAGACATGACTCTGCGCTACTTCAAGACGCTCACCCGAGAGGAAGCCCTACAGATCCAGGAGGGGGTGGACCTGTTCGCCGGCGAGGAGGGCTAAAACAAGAAAATCCCGATGGGAACAGAATTTGCAGCCCCGGCTGAGAGGGCCGTAAAGGACCCTTCACGAGGGAGGGGCTTTTACATACGTATGAAGGCAGGAGAAGGCCAAATATGGCTGAATAAGCGGGGGCGTTTTTCGGCCCGCACAAAAGGAGGTGGGAACGATGGAGCAGGTCCAGGCCCTGGAAAGGGTAGGGGGAGCGGTCGACTCGCTTCCTGGTGGTGTGGGGGAGAAGCTGGCCGAGCTGGTCGAAGCGATCCCGCCGGACGTGCCGCCAGAGCTCGCGGCCCTGCTGGCTTGCGCTGCTGTTCTACCGGAAAGGCCCCGGCTGGGACCCGGCATGCGTGGGCTGGCCCGAGGCCTGATTGGAGCGTGGAAGGGATCCGCCGGAGAGATCCGGGACGACGAGGAGGTCTTACAGGGCCTGTGGGAGGCGCTTGAGTTCGCCGTTTTCGCTCTGGCTGGCCGGGGGTTTCGTGAGTGGGCCGCCTATAGACGGGCTGCTGAAGAGGCTGAAAGGAGGATGGCTGACGATGCCCGGGCGGCTCAAAACTACGGCTGGGCGTGCAAACGCGGCCTAAACCGGTTTTTCGACCGCCTATTTAGGGAGGTGGGCCCGGGGGCTTGAACCCCCGGGCCTCAGGACGGAGAAGCGGGAGATCGATCCACAGCAGAGCCTGAAAGGGTTGCCAGCTCACGATTAAGAAGCCAGAGTCCCGCTGCGGCGGTCGCGTAAACAGCGAATTGGGCTCCTGGAGGAAGACGCCGCCCCCGCAGCCAAAGGCTAATGCCAAAAACGAGGGCCATCGTCGCTGCTGCTGCCCGGGCAAGGCCAGTAAGCCCGGCAAGCACGCTTTCAGGCAGCAGCTGCCGATTGTTGTTCATCTCCCCCGTGAGCCCATATCCCCCAGCGGCGAGCCAGGCGCGCTAGGCCGAGAACTGCAACCCCGCCGATGAACAGCGGCACCACCCACTGAATGGCGCCTTCCAGCGCGCTGCTTACCGCATAGACCGTAGCTTGTAGGATGCGAAAGAAGCCGTAGGCGGTTAGCCCCGCAATGGCGAGCCCGATTAGCCAACCCGCAATCAGAAGGGCCCCCGCGGGTGCCATCTGCACCTGCAGGTCGAGGATTTCGAACCAAAGGCGGATCAGGTGATGGTCGGGGTTATCGGGACTCACTGACTCGAGAATTTCGACCTTCTGCGGACGGAACCGCAACCACAGCTCTGGGTCCTCGCGGATCTCTTGTAGGGCCCGGTAGATCCCCCCCTCAGCGGCCTGCCGGAGTGCGTCACCCCGGGCGGAGGATTCGACTCGGAGCTCCAGCAGATACCGCCCCGGCGTGAGGCTGGCATCCTCAGGCAGGGGCCGCAGATTTACCTGTCGGTGTACCATCAGCGCTCCTCGGGCCGCACCGCTGTCCACAGGAGGTAACCCCCGATCGCCATCACAATAGCCGTGATGCAGACTGCGATCGCACCTGGACTGAACAGCCGGCGTTTTTCCCATGCACTTGGCTGCATATGTGCCACCTCCCTAAAACTCGATGATCTGCCCCCGGCTCACCCGCCCCGAACGCAGAAGTTCTTCCAGCCGTGGTGGGTAACGCTGCGGGCGCCCATCCGCATGGGTTGCCGAAACGCCACCGCCGAGGGGCGGAAGCTCCCGACTCCTCAAGGGCAGGTCGGTAGAGAGCGCCGCCGGCGAGCTCGGGCCCCGGGGGGCAAATTCGCCACCCCGTCGCGATTTGAGCACTGAGAGCCCGCAGCCGGCGAAGAGCAAGGCGAGGCTCCCGCCCAGCAAGAGGGCCGGCCACCAGCCCCCCGAGGCTACTTGGCGGGCTCCCGCCGGCTCTGGCTTGTCTTCCAGCTCCACCGAGTCTTCCTCCGAGACTTTTGGATCAGTAGGAGGCGCTCCGCCAAGGGCAGCCGGGGCATCGGGAGCCGGCTGAGGCCCCTCTGGCGGGGTAGTGCCCCCGAGATTGAGCTGCGATTCGGCATCGGCCCCCGCCTCACCCGCGTCTGAGCTTTCCGTCTCGGGGGGGTCAGCCAGTTTTTCCGGGCCTCCTGCAGCAGACGATCCGGGAGCCGACGTACTTAAGTGACTGGAACCCTCAGGGAACTCCTCGTCAGCCCCCAGGGGGCCAGTGGCTTGCTCCAACAGCCTAGCTTGCCAAAGATGCATCATCCACCCCCTCATTCGAGCTGGTAAACCGGACATCCGTTACCTTAGGGTGGCGAGCCGCTTCGGCCAGGCGTTCTATCCCTTGGGGCAATCGCCAGAAGAGCTGCAGCCCGCAGGTTGGGCAGAGTGAGTATGGCTTCCCTTTTTTGGTGGTTTGCACATCCATCCAGAGACCGCAGAACGGGCAACAGACCTGAATTGGCCTACCGTCGACCTGCCACCGTTTATCCACCTCGACCTCCCGTGCAGGTGAACTTACGTATCTACGTTGGTAGCCTAGCATATCCCCGGGCCGGCGTTGGCGCAAGGGGGAAGCCCAAGCGGGCGCTGGGCTGCCAAAAGCGGGCTATTTACGACCTGGAGCACATTGGCCCGCCATGTCGCGGTGGCTTCGTTATGGGGAACTGCTGGGTGAAACCAACAAACCCGCACCGGGGGCACCGGCGAGGGGAGCCGCCCTTTTTGTGCCAGTGCCGGGCGCCGTAGCGCACCGGCTTTAGCTGCCCTGCCGGGCCTACCCACCCACACTGCAGGCACTTGCGCCAGCGACGCACCTTCAATGCTGAATACGCCTGTCTTTTCATGCGCCTCACCTCCCAACCCTTTACTCTTCCACGGTGGACGCGGATAGCAAGCGCCACGGGATACAGAATCTGGCGATCCACCGGCCCCTCCCGGGTAAAAACCCTACCGTCAACTCAATGTGTGAAGATGCGACAAAGCATGCTTATATAGCACAAACTTGGATCCGTCTTCGGCTTCGAGGACTAATGCGAACTTGTTGACGGCTGCCAGGCGGCCGGTTACCGGTTGCCGATCTCCCATGAATACAACTGCGACTGTTTGATTGAGCAGCAGCTCTTCGGGTTGTTTTGGCCGCCTGGAGGTGGATCTCCGTTCTGGCGGATACGTCCTCACCTGCACCATCATCCCTCCTTTCTCATGCAATCTTCGCCCCCCTCCTGCTTCATAGGGGGGCTTGACAAGGTCTTAGCTTGGCACTCGTCGCACAAGGAAAGCTTGTTTAGCTCGCGCTTCCTGCCGCAAGAGATGCAGCGACTGATCCGAGACGTAGAACTCACCTTTTTCAATTCAGTGCCGCATTCTGGGCACTTTAGCCAGTTACCGGGAGGTAATTCAGCCCTACAGTTGGGGCACACAACCCCTCGACAAACGGAAACCCCCTTCTGATCGCCGGAAGTGGCATTACGGACATTATGGTTTTGGGCGGGTGGCATTAAGGGAGACTCGGAAACCCGCTTCTTATCGGTAAAAGTGGCATTAGTGGCATTGGTGGCATTAATATCGTGACTATAAAAGAGCGGGGGGGACTTTTTGGCGTTAGCGTTGAAAACATTGTTTTGATCGGCAAAAGTGGCATTACGGACATTAAGGCCATTAAGTTCAACAAAGTCTTGGAAGAGGCGGCGGGCTTGAGGGTAAGTAGCTAACAGATTTTCTAGAACTGAACGGCCAATAACCCACTTTCTTTGTCCCCTGGTAGTCTTGGTTTTGTATAGCCGGAGCTTTGCAAGCCTCCTACCTACCTTATGAGAGGAAACCCAGTCAGGATCTTGATCATTCGCTTCCAAGAGCTGCTGTGCCTTCTTCGCCACCTCAGACGCACCAAATAGCTTAATGCCGTTAATGCCATTAATGTCCGTAATGCCACTTTCGTGGTACAGGACCGCAATTGCAGCGACGACATAAGTGGTAAGATCGGGCGAGACAAGCTCCTCCTCTTGGTAGGCGAGGGCGAGCTCCCGGATACGTTCGTACAGTCCATCAACCCCTGCGTCCTCAAGTAACTTCGCCGCTACCAAAGGAGCAATCCATGGATCAAGGGCTCTCCCCAAAAGCTCAGATTCGTTCTCGGTCACCCAGTCTTCAACGTCACCGGCCTTGGCCAGGCTATGGAGAGCCCAGTCCCACAGCGCGCGGCGGAGTTTGGCTGCCTCGCTGTCCCACGTTCGACCACGGGGCTGTTTTTGGGTTTTTTCGCGATCGGAGCTTCGGACGAGCGGGATCACGATGCAGCGCGAGAGCAGAGGCTCGGGAGGCACTTGCGTGGCAGTGAAGACTTTCGGACAAAAAACAGGGATGTTGATCGTCTGCCAGCCCCGCTTGCCGACTGGTTCTCTGAGCGTTGCCCAGGCCGTTTGGCGCCTAAGTCCAGCAAGCAAGATCCCCCGCTTTTCGGGGTCTACATGAGTTTTCACGCCGGCCAGGGCCTCGGCTTCGTCCCAGCAGACCGTCCCTCCCAAGCTGGCAATATCCCGAACGGCTGCCGTGGTAGAGTGGGCAGACAGGATGCGAGCTTGAAAGCTCAAGGCCGCGATGATCTCCAGCAATTTAGATTTGCCGGCGCCGGGAACCCCGTAAATCCAAATGTACGATGCGGTTGAAAGCCCGGGCGTCAAGTAGGTGGCAAAAATCCAAGCCACAACCAGTTCCTCTACCGCCTCTTGGGGGCCGAGCGACCGAGCGAAGTCCATGAAGCTGCCGATAAGCCCCTTGATCTCGGCGAACGTCTCCTTGGGATCGTGCTTCCCGAGAAGACGGATGCCTTCGCGGTCCAATAGCCCCAAAGGGGGCAAATCCCTGGGCAGTTGGACTTTGAAGGGGAGTTCATCCAGGTCGTGCAGGGTCCCTGGTCCAAACAAAAGGCCATCATCCCGGATAACAAAAAGCTCCTTGGTATCGCGGGTTTCGGGCTTCTGTAGTGTCACGACCTTGCCATTGACGGCCTTTTCCAAGAATTTGAGGCGGACCGGCAGATACGTTGCGATGTACGCCCGCCCCTCATGGACGTACCCAAATGTCTTCATGACGCCCGGTTCCTTTTCGAGGAGTTCAATGACAGGGGGCACCGGGTTGCGTTCCGCTTCAGGCCCTTTGGCCAAGGCAAGGAGATCGTCGAGGGAATGCCCTTGGACAAGATAGTCGTCGACGCCCTTCTTTTCCCCGGGCCTGGCAGGCAGTTCGATCCAATAAACCCTGGCGCCCTTGCGGCCTAAGAGGTCAGTTAGGCTTTGAAGCGCCCTTCTAACTTGGGGTTTCGCCATTACATCGCTGTCGTACACGATAAAAACCTCGCGGTTTTGAAGTGGGATTAGACGGAGATCATTAGAAAAAGTGATGTCTCCAAACGACGTCCTTGACACAAACCCCCAGACACCCGGCAAATCGACGACCGCCAGCTGTTTGTTCTCACGAAGGATCGCTGTGCAGAGTGCGTCCCCCTTTTTCTCCCCCTCAGTAATGATTAGCGGGCGGTTTCGGTCCCGAAGGGCTTCCTGAAGCAGGGGCGGGACATCAATTCGAAGCCGGGCACCTTTGGGCTGCTCGTACTTAATGACCTTGCCATCTTTCCTGGTTCGAGGGTTATCCGGCCTCAAGCGATACAAGGCGGGCTGTGACTCCTCTGGGGGGAAGATGGGGATCAACAAACCGTCGCGGGCCTGCCCGCGTGTGAAGCCGAACTTGTGTGCTTCATGGGCTTTTATCGACCTATAGCCTCTGGCTTTCACGACCTCAAGCGAGATTCCGGACGCTTTCAGCTGAGCGAGATGCTGCGGCCACAGCGACAGTTGACAAGTGCCCTGGTCTGGGGTATAGTTATTTTGAGAGGAAGATATTGGCATCTGCCCTGGCCGCTCGCGCTCCCGCTGGCGGCTTTTTCTTTCCCCACTGAGAGCCATGCCTATCACCTCCTGAGGGGCAACCTCGGAAACGTACTCGGGCGTTTTCTCGACCAGTTGGGGTTTGGAAACGAATCTTTAGGTTCGATGCCGAGCTTGGAGCAGATCTCTTCCAGCGAGCACCCGGCAAAGCACTTGAGCAGGATCTCCCCGTCGTCGGCGAGGGCGATGGAAAGAGAGGGGTTGGTATCGTTGTGAGCCGGGCAGCGGGCGGTCCACTGGCCGGGCTTGCGCTCCTTCACCCCCTTCAGCCGCGCTAGGAGTTCCTCTACCCGCACGGCCCCCCCCGGATGGTCTTCGTGCTTCTCCGGCCAGTCGCCGTTTTTGTAGTCCTACCCCGCTCCCCCTCGGAACCCTCGCTCGCCGCGCGACTTGGGGGAGCCAACAGCAACCGCCAGAGTTGCAGCCACGCGCGGGGACGGTTAGGCGTGGTCCTGTGGCGCGCTATGAAGCCGCGGGCGTCCATCCGCGTGGAAGAGAACCACCACCGGGACTCGCAGCGCCCGGGCTAACCGCTGCGCTTGGCCCGGATAGGGGATGACCCTTCCCGTCTCGATTTTCGCGATCCAGCTCGGATCAAGTCGGGCGCGCCGGCCCAGCTCGGCCCGGCTCCAACCCCGTCTTCTGCGCAGGTATTCCACTCGTAGCACTTACACACCTCCAGATTGGACCTGGCCCCAGATCTGAGCCCTGGTTGATTTGAGTGTATGATGTGGGGTCCCTTCCCTTGAAAGGGAGGGGCGCGGAAATCGGCAGCCCAAGCCGAAACTCTCCCGGGGCACCCGGGGCACCCGGGGCACCCAAGCACCCCCATGCACGTCGAGGAACTCCTAGCGCGGCTGAAGGGGGTGAAGGAGCGCGAGCCCGGCCCACGACGATCGGAAGGGAATATGCGCGCGGTCTATTGCCGGGCACTCAATGAACTCGGGCTAGGCCACATGAAGGCCCCTAGACCATAAGGAGGTTACCATATATAAATAGCTTGTGGAAGGGGGTATAGGACACCAGGCAATGTCAACCAAGTTTGCAGCGATATATGCGCGGGTTTCCAGTCCAGAGCAAGAGGAAGGGGTATCTCTCGAAACACAGGTGGAAGCTTGTATTACAGCTGCTAGGGCCCAGGGGTATGAGGTTTCACATGACTTAATTTTAAAGGAGGTTCATTCTGGGGCCGATCTTTGGGGCCGGCCCATGCTATCACAAATCAGAGAATGGTCCCGGAGGGGCAAGATTGATGCGGTTTTTTGCTACTCTATCGACAGGCTAACACGGGATCCAACTCATCTCATAATTTTAGTAGAAGAATTCGAGCGCTTTGGGGTAGCACTGGAGTTGATACAAGAACCGGTTGACGCGTCCCCAGAGGGAATGCTAATCCAGTATGTTCGAGGCTATGCAGCAAAGGTTGAACGCGAGAAAATCAAAGAACGGACTCTACGAGGCAAACGCGCGAAGCTACAAGGGGGGAAACTCATCGGAGCCAAACCCCTTTATGGGTATCGGCTTGAAGAGGGACGGCGGGTGATCGTTCCCGAGGAGGCGCGTATCGTGAAGATGATCTTTGGCTGGGCCGTAGAAGGTGTTCCCATTAGGGAAATCGCCCGCCGGCTTACTATACACGGTGTCCCTTCACCCACAGGAAATGTCCGGTGGTCCAAGAGCACGATAAGCCGTATTCTGCGAAACGAGGCATATGTTGGACGGACTTACGCTTGGAGGTGGAAAAGAGAAGGCAAAACTGTGCGGGAACGGCCGCGCGAGGAATGGATAGAGCTCCCCCTTGGAACTACACCGCCAATAGTTGACAGTTCCGTTTGGGAGGAAGCGCAGGTTAGATTGCAGCGCAATAAGGAGTTGTCCGCACGGCGGACTAAGCGCATCGAGGACTACCTCCTGCGTGGCTATGTATTTTGTGGACATTGCGGCAAGCGGATGTGGGCGGAGAGGCGCAAACGAGGAGAGAACTGGGAGCTAGTATATCGGTGCCGCGGAAAAGCAGGGCATCCTGACTCTACATGTGAGCGAGGGACTGGACTTCCTTGCATCAGTGTACAACAGCTTGATTCCTGCGTGTGGTCTCACATTAAAACCATTCTATCGGATCCCCATGTCATCGCGCAGGAGTTAGCGCGGATTAAGGATGACGCTGATATAGAAAAAGAGCTTGGGAAGATAGAGCGGCTGATGCGCAAGACAAAACGAGAGCAGGAGAACCTCGCAGCCGCGATAGAAGCAGCGGATGATCAGGATGTGCGCGAGTTCCTCCTGGAAAAGCTGAGGGGAAAAACAGCGTCCTTAATGGCGCTTGAAAAGGAGCGGGCAGCTCTCATAACAAAACGAGAAGACCGCCAGAGGGAGAAAGATCAATTAGATAGCGTCCTGGAATGGTGCCGCACAGTGTCCCAGCGCCTGGGGGAGCTGACTTTTCAGGAAAGGCGCCTTGCCCTAGAGGCCCTCAGGGTTCGTGTTCTGGTTTACCGAAGCGGGCATGAGCCTCGTGTTGAACTGGAGGTAAATGTGCCGATCGATGCAGAAGGATATCTGACCCAATCATGTTGATGGTGGGACCGCCGGGGGCGGGGAAGTCCCTGCTGGCCCGCTGCCTGCCCGGCATCCTGCCGGAACTCTCCTTCCCGGAAGCTCTGGAGGTGACCCGCATCTACTCGGTGGCCGGCCTGCTCCCACCCGACCGCCCCCTGATGCGCCAGCGCCCCTTCCGTGCCCCCCACCACACCATCTCCTATGCCGGCATGGTGGGCGGCGGGCACGGGGTCCCTACCCCGGGGGAGATCACCCTGGCCCACCACGGGGTGCTGTTCCTAGACGAGCTTCCCGAGTTCGACCGCAAGGTACTGGAGGCCCTGCGCCAGCCCCTGGAAGACCGACGGATCACCGTGGTGCGGGCCGGGGTGGCGGTCACCTTCCCCGCCTCCTTCACCCTGGTGGGGGCCATGAACCCCTGCCCCTGCGGGCACCTGGGGGACCCCCTCCGCCCCTGCCGCTGCCGCCCCCACGAGATCCACCGCTACCGCAAGCGCATCTCCGGCCCATTCCTGGACCGGGTGGACCTATTCGTCACCCTTCCCCGGCTCACCCGCCAGGAACTCCTGGGGGACGGAACCGGCGAGCCCTCCCAGGCGGTGCGGGCCCGGGTGTGCACCGCCCGCGCCCGACAACAGGCTCGCTACCGGCGGCCGGGGAAGACCAACGCCGAGCTCGGCCCCCAGGAGATAGAACACCATTGCCGCCTTTCCCCGGAGGGCAAGCGCCTCCTGGCCCGGGCCATCGACCACTTCGCCCTCACCGGGCGGGGGTACGTGCGGGTGCTCAAGGTTGCCCGTACCATTGCAGACCTGGAGGGGGCGGAGGAGATCGCCCCCCAGCACTTGGCCGAGGCCCTGCAATACCGGGCCCCGGTGGAGGAGCCTTCCGGCCCATAACCGGACAGGTTATAGAAACTTCGGCCTTCCCAGCCCTGGAAACGGCCGGAGGGCTCCCGGACAACTTCGCCCTACTAGGGGAGGAGCAAGTGACGAGATCAGTACTCGGGCAGCTACAGAGGAAGAGGTTGTGTTTCGCCTTGGGTCTCGGGCTTTTGCTGGCCCTGTTCTTGGCCCTGGGGGCCCTGGCCCAAGAGCCGTTCACCGTGGACAGGATCGAGGTGGTGGGGAACCAACACGTCTCCACCCAGGAGATCTTAGCCGCGGTGCCCTTCCGGGCCGGGGACACAGTGGACGCCGCCGCCGTGCGCGCCGCCGCCCAAGCCATCGAGGACCTGGGCTACTTCGTGCGGGTGGACCCCCAGCTCAACGTAGAAGAAGGCCAAGTGGTGGCCACCTTCACGGTGGTAGAGTATCCCCTCATCGAGGAGATCACCCTGCTTGGGGTGCCCGAGTTCCAGCCCCAAGGGGAAGGCTTGATCCCCTACTTATTGAGCTGGCTCTCCGCCCCCCCGGTCACTCAAAACCGGGTCCTCACCATCCTCAAGGAGCACGACATCGTCCCCGGCAAGGTTCTGAACGTGGTGAAACTGGAGCAGGCCTTAAAGGAGGTGCTCCAGGAATACCAGGAGCGGGACCTGGCCACCGTCCAGGTGGGGCAGGTGCTGCCGGGAGCGGAGCTGGTGATCGAGATCCGGGAGCTGCCGGTGTTGGGACACCGGCTGGAGGGCCTGGTCACAGTGCCGGAGGAGGTGGCCCGGGAGCTGATCACCGTGCCCACCGGGGAGGTGGGGAGGCTTTCCCAGATCCAGGCCTCCCACCGGCGGCTTTCGAGCTCGGTCTACTTCTCCCAGGTGGAGCTGGATTACGAGCTTGAGCCCGACGGGGTGCGGTTCATCTGGAAGCTCACCGAGCGGGTGCTCCTGTCCCAACCCCAGCCGGTGGCCCGGGTGGAGCTGGTGGGCTGCCAGGCCATCTCCCCGGAGCGGGTGTTGCCCCTGGTGGGGGAGCTCCCCCCAGGGCCGGTGGACAACTTCCAGGTACTGCGGGCCCTGGCTCCGGTGAACGATTACTACCGTCGAGAGGGCTTTTTCATGCTGGACTTCAAGCCCCTGGGCCTGGAGCAGGGGGTGCTGCGGGTCCAGGTGTTGGAGGGGAGGCTAGCTGAGATCGTGGTCCAGGGGAACACGGTCACCCAAGCCCGGGTGATCCGGCGGGTGCTGGGGCTCCAGCCGGGGGAGGTGCTCACCCAGGCCAAGTTCCTGGCTGCCCGCCAGGCCCTCATGGCCCTGGGCTACTTCAGCGACGTGGTCCTCACCCCGGCTTGGGGGGAGGCGGGGGTGGTGCTCACCGTGGAGGTGACCGAGCTGGAGAAGTTGGGCCGCATCGGAGGGTCGGTGGGCCTGTCCCCCGAGGGGGGGCTGGTGGGGAACCTGGAGTACGCCCAGAAGAACATCCTCGGCACCGCCCAGGACCTCAGCCTCACCTACAGCCACGGCCTGGGAGATCAGCTGGGGGCCACCTGGAACCTGGGCTACACCGGCCACGCCTTCCCGGTCTACGACCGGGTGCAGGTGAACCTATATCGGCGGGAGAAGCCACAGCAGGAGGGGACCAAGGTCACCTGGGGTGGGGAGGGGGGGCTGAGCTATCCCCTGGCCCACTACCTGGACCTAGAGATCGGGCTCACCCACGAGCAATCTCAGCTCCTGCCGGTGGGGGAGTGGCTTCCCCCCCGCACGGCACTGAAGCTGGGCATCACCTTCAATTCCCGCGATGACCCGTTCTTCCCCCGCAGCGGCCGGGCCTGGAAGCTGGTGGCGGAGAAGGCGGGCACCTTCGCCCCGGGAGTGGAGTACCTCAGCCTTACCGGGGAGGTGGCCAACTTCACCCCCCTGGACCTGTTCACCCCCTGGGGGCACCTGCGGGCGGCCTTCGCCCAGCGGCTCCTGTTCAACTGGGGCTGGGGGCTGGCTGAGGACTACCTGTTTGAGCTGGGCGGGGCGACCACGGTGCGGGGGGCCGAGACCATCTCCACCCCCCGGATGGCCCTGCTGAACAGCGAGCTGCGGCTGGAGTTGACCCAAGGGGCCTACCTGGCCGCGTTCTGGGACCTGGGGGTGGACCTGGCAGGGGGGGAACTCAAGTCCTCCCTGGGGCTGGAGATCGCGGTCTACCTGGGGGGGATGTTCGTGCGGCTGGACATGGCTTGGCCCAGCGATCGCCCCTGGACTTGGGTGCCGGCCTTCGAGTTCGAGATGTCCCCCATGTTCTAGCCCCGGCCCCGAAAACCGGGTAAGGTCTGACCTATGGAGGGGAGCCGGCATTCCTTGGAGGCCGGCGAAAGGAAAGGGAGGAGAAGACATGAAAGGAAGCTTGGTAGCAGCGGTATTGGTAGGGGGGTTGGTGTTGGGGCTGCTCGGGGGGTTGCTGGGGAGCCAGCTGTTCCCCCCGGAGGTGGACACCGGTGACTTGGAAGGACGCCTGAGCAACCTGGAGGCCCGGGTGGCGAGCTTGGAGGGGCAGGTGGGGCAGGCGGCCCCCGGCGGGGGCCTGCGGCTGGCCTATGTGGACGCCGAGGGCCTGTTCATCCGGGTGTTCTTGCCCCAGGTGGAGGCCGAACGCCAGGCCATGGCCGAGAAACAAGCCCAGCTCCAGGAACTGCAGCGCCGCTTCCTGCAAGGGGAGCTCACCCAGGAAGAGTACCAGCAGCAGGCCGCCCGTACCCAGGTGGAGATACTCCAGGCCCAGTTGCAGGTCAACCTGACCATGCTGGACAAGATGATCGCCTCCCCGGGCTTTGCCGACTTCCGCAGTGAACTGCAGGCCATCCAGGCCCAGGCCCAGAGCCTGGAGGCGAGCTTCCAGCAGCTGGCCAGCCAGGTGGAGGTGGCCATCCTGGACATGCAGGATTTCCTCTCCGACCTGCAGCAGCTGCAGCTGGCCTTCCAGCAGCTGGACCAGCTGCTCACCCAGGCCGCCGCGGCCAAGATCGTGCAGGTGGCCCAGGCGGTGGGCCGGGAGGGCGGCTACGACCTGGTGCTGCGCAAGAAGGACGTGGTCATCTACTACAACCCGGCCTTGATCGTGGACATCTCCGCCGAGGTGGAGGTGAGGCTGCGGGAGCTGTTCGTCGGCCTGTAGCCCGCAGTTGCGGGCGAGGTCCCCTGACCGGGAGAGAGCCAAGCTGGGCATGGACATCGAGCGGTTGAAGCAGCGCCTGCCCCTGGGGTATCCCTACCTGCTGATCGACCGGGTGCTGGAGAGGGGGGAGGGGGAAGTGGTGACCCAGAAGTGCGTCACCATAAACGAGCCCTATTTCCAGGGGCATTTCCGCCCCCCCTACCCCTCCCTCATGCCCGGGACCATGCTGCTTGAGGGGATGGCCCAGACGGCAGGCTTGCTTTGGCCGGGAGAGGAACTGGGGGTGCTGGCCGGGGTGGAGCGGGCCAGGTTCCACCGGCCGGTGGTGCCCGGGGATCGGGTGACCTTTCGGGCCAAGCTCCTCCGGCAGCGGCTGGGCCTGCTCAAGGCGGAGGTGAAGGCCGAAGTGGAGGGGAGTCCGGTGGCCGAGGCGGTGATCCTCCTCATGCAGGCCCGGCCCCGGGAAGGGTGAGCCCAAACTTCGCAGGCCAAGGAGGCACACGGGTGTGGGAGAAGATCGTTGAGTCGGTGCCCAACGTGTCCGAGGGTCGGGACCCAGAGGTGATCGAGGCCCTGGCCGCCGCCATCCGGGAAACGCCCGGGGTGAGGCTTCTGGACGTGGACTCCGATCCGGACCATCACCGCAGCGTGTACACCCTGGTGGGGGAGCCGGCCGGGGTCAAGGAGGCCATCCTCAACCTGTTCGCCGCCGCCCTGCCCCGCATCGACCTCCGCCGCCACCGGGGGGAACACCCCCGCATGGGGGCGGTGGACGTGGTGCCCCTGGTCCCCGTACAAGGGGTGACCATGGAGGAATGTGTGGCCCTGTCCCGGGAGCTGGGCCGGGAGATCTGGGAACGGTTCCGGGTGCCGGTGTACCTGTACGAGGAGTCGGCCACCTCCCCGGCCCGGCGGGACCTGGCCCGCATCCGCAAAGGGGAGTTCGAGGGATTTCCCGAGAAGATAAAAAAGCCGGAGTGGGCCCCGGACTTCGGGGAGCCAGAGGTCCATCCCACCGCCGGGGTGGTGGCGGTGGGGGCGCGGGAGTTCCTGATCGCCTTCAACGTGAACCTGGGCACCTCCGAGCTGAAGATCGCCCAGGCCATCGCCAAGCGGGTGCGGGGCTCATCGGGGGGGTTCCGCTACGTGAAGGCCCTGGGGATGGAGCTTTCCGACCGGGGGATCGTGCAGGTGTCCATGAACCTCACCAACTTCAAGAAAACCTCGATCCCCATCGTGGTGGAGACCATCCGCCGGGAAGCGGCCCGCTACGGGGTGCCGGTGGTGGGGTGCGAGATCGTGGGGTTGGTGCCCCAGGCGGCCCTGGACCAGGTGGTGGAGTATTACCTACAACTGGAGGAGTTTTCTCCCCAGATGGTGTTGGAGCGCCGCATCCAGGAAGCCATGGGAACCGCCTCAGGCCAGGCCGGCCCTTGACATTTCCTCAGCGAGTGGTGGCAGTGTACACCACGGTCACCTGGTAGGTCCCGGGGGGCATTTCCCGCAGGCCCACCAGGAGGTAGTCTACCGAGATGCGGGCATTGCCGAACCCCTCCTCCACCGGGAGCAACACCCGGAAATGGGCCACAGCCTCGGGATCCCCTTCCAGGGCGAAGCTGAGGGCCCAGTCGGTGTTGCTGAAGATGGTGAGGGTTACGGCGTCCTCGGCCAGGTACTCGTCGATCCCGGGTTCCAGCTCTGGGAAGATGAAGGCTTCCTTGTCCACGAGCAACTGGATGAAAGCCGGCACCTCCCAGATGGCCTCGGTTTTGGCCTGCGCCTCCGCCTCCCAGCGCGGGGGGCGAGCCAGGCCCGGAACCAACCAAGTGAGCCCAACCAGAGTGACTAGCCCGATGAGATACACTTTCCTCATTTAGGCACCTCCTTGCCTACTGGTGGTTTTTCGCTCCGCCGGCGGCGGCCGGCGGACGGGTTTGGGTGTTTGGGCAGCTGGGTCGGCGGTGTCCTCCCCGAGGGGGAGGGGGACGATGGAGGCGTGGTCAGGGGAGAGATCCCCTACTGGACTTGGAGTCCAGAGGAGCACCTAGCAGCTCGGCCACCAAGTAGGCTGCAAAGCTCGGCAGCCCGGCTGTCTCCTGGGTGGAGACCCGTGGCTTTGCGTCCCCCCGTCGCCGGGGGTTTGCCCTGAGCGAGCTTCGAGCCCGTAGGTCCGTAGCTTTGCGTCCCGCCCTTTCGGGCGGTTTGCCCTTCGGTGCCCAACTGAGGACTGACCTGGGCGGTTCCCTTGTCAAGGACCGGCATTTGTTTATACCGCAGCCAAATCCTTTTTAGACGGAAACCGATTTATTCAAATTGACTAGCCGCGCCTGCCCCAAGGGACGGTTGTACTCCTCCGGCCCCTTACCCTAAACTTCCCCGCTGAACCTGCTGAACACGGTCCAGCCGTGGTCTCCCGAGGGGAGCCGGGAAGCGAGTACCGGACCTAAAACACCCGGGCCTCCGGGGCCTGGTCACCGCTAGGAGGTGGTGGGGTTGCGCCTGTGGAGCACTCTGTCGCGCCAGCTGGAAGAACTCTCACCCCAAGACGGGGTGGTGAGGATGTACGTGTGTGGCCCCACCGTGTACGACCGGTTCCACATCGGCAATGCCCGCCCGTTCATCGTGTTCGACGCCCTCAGGAGGTACTTGGAGGCCCGGGGGCTGAAGGTGATCTACGTTCAGAACATCACCGACATCGAGGACAAGATCATCAACCGGGCCCAAGAGGAAGGGGTTTCTCCTCAGGAGATCGCCGCCCGGTACACGGAGGAGTACTTCCACGACCTTCAGCTGCTCGGGGTCAAGCCCCCCACCCACTCCCCCAAGGCCACCCAGTACGTGGAGAAGATGGTGGAGTTCGTGGCCAAGCTGGTGGAGAAAGGGCTGGCCTACGAGGCTGGCGGGGACGTGTATTTCTCGGTGGCCCGCTTCCCCGGGTACGGGAAGCTGTCGGGCAAGGTGTTGGAGGAACTGGAGGCAGGGGCCAGGATCGCAGTGGACGAGAGGAAGCGGGATCCTCTCGACTTCGTACTCTGGAAGGCGGCCAAGCCGGGGGAGCCGAAGTGGCCCTCCCCGTGGGGGGAAGGCCGTCCCGGCTGGCACACCGAGTGCGTGGTGATGTCCACGGACATCTTGGGCCTCCCCTTGGACATCCACGCCGGGGGCAGCGACCTGGTGTTCCCCCACCACGAGAACGAGATCGCCCAGGCCGAGTCCCTCTACGGTGAGCCGTTTTCCAAAATTTGGCTCCACAACGGGCTCCTCACCGTGCGGGGGGAGCGGATGGGGAAATCCTTGGGCAACTTCCGCTATGCCCGGGAGGTGGTGACCGAGTTCGGAACCGAACCGGTGCGCTACTTCTACCTCTCCCGCGCCTACCGGAAACCCCTCGACTTCTCCGAGAGCGGGCTGGAGGAGGCCAAGCGGGCCCTGCAAGGGGTATACGACTTCCTGTGGGAAGCGGAGGCCCTGCCGGAAGAGGGGGAGGTCCCCGCGGAGGTGGCGGACCAACTGACAGAGCTGGAGGAGAAATTCCACGCCCGCATGGAGGAGGATTTCGACACCGCTGGGGCCATCGGGGTGCTGCACGAGCTGGTGAGCCTGGGCCACCGGCTGGGGCAGGAAGGGGCCGGGGGGAGCCCCCAGCGGGCCGTGGCCGCCCTGGTGAGAAAGCTGGCCGAGCCCCTGGGGCTATTCCAGGAGGCCCGCCCACAAGTGAAGGGCCGAATCGAGGACCTGATCAGCCTTTTGATTGAGCTGAGGGCGACGCTGAGGGAGCAGAAGAACTTCCAGCTTGCGGATCGGATCCGGGATCGCCTCGCGGAGCTGGGGGTGGAACTGCGGGACACCCCCCAGGGCACCCGCTGGAGCCTGCGGGCCGATGAGTGAGTGGGCCAGCCCCCGACCGGCCTCATGAATTCCCAGCTGCTGCTGTTGCTGGCCCTGGTGGTCGTGGTGGTGGGCCTGGTTCTGGCCCCCAAGGGGGAACTCCTCCTGGGCCAAGGGAGCTTCCCCATCGTGGGCCAGCCGGCGCCACGGTTCACCTTGTCCGGGCCGGCCGGCCCCTGGCGGCTTGAGGACAAGTTGGGGAAACCGATTATCCTCGCCTTCTGGACCACCTGGTGCGGGGCCTGCAAGCATGATCTCGTGATCTTGTCGGAGTTCGCGCAACTCTACCAGGGGGAAGTGGCCGTGGTGGGGATCTGCCCGGAGCACTGGTCCCAGGTGCCGGAAATCGTGGCCCAGTTCGGAATCACCATCCCCATCCTCTCCGACCCCGGGGCCCGGGTGACCCAGAGCTACCAGCTCTCGGCCGGACTGCGGTTCCCATTCACCGTGTTCGTGAACCCCTCCGGGGTGGTGACCGGGGTGTGGGGGTACGCCATCCGAGACCTGGAGCACCTGCTGGATTTGCTGGCCAGGGCTGCCATTCCCCTCCCTCCTCCCCCAGGGCGGGAGGGGGGCTGAAGGGGCACTACAGGGGTTTGGCTGCCGGGCAGATGTCCCGATAGGCACAGGGGCGGCAGGCACCGAAGCTGGGGCGGGCGGAAAAGTTCCGCGCCCGGACCCCCTGCTCCGCTTCCCGGATGGCCTCCACTGCCCGCCGCAGCATCCTGTCCGTGGGCTTGGCCCGGCCCACCACCACACCCTCCGGCCCCAGGAACCTCAGCTCCACTCCCAGCGGCCGGGCCCCGAACAGGCGTTCGTAGGCCAGGGCGTAGATGGCAAGCTGCAGCGACTCCCTGGCCCGCCGGCCGGCGGCGTCTTGGGACACCTCGCTGGTCTTGTAGTCGATGATCACCGCCCCGTCCTCACCCCGGTCCACCCGGTCCCAGTAGCCGATCACCTTGGCCCCTCCCTCGGCGAACGCGAAGTACCTCTCCACGAACGTGGGGCGGGCGTCACGCTCCTCCTCGAACTCGTAGAAGGCCCGCAGAGATTTTTCACCCTGGGCGAGCATCTCCGCCTCCTGCTCCGCCGACAGAAAACCCTCGCTCCTCCAGGCGCCCCGGAAAACCCGGAGCAGATCCTCCAGGGCCAGGGTCCGCCCCTGCTTTTTGGCCATGTGGTAGGCCTGGATGGCCCGGTGCACGGCGTGGCCGTAGATCACGGTGGGGTGGAGGCGGATGGGCACCCTGAGCACGTGGATGTAGCGGTACTTGAGGGGGCAGGTGAGGTAGTCGTCGATCTGCCGGTAGGAAAGGACCAAGGGCGAGCCCTCCCCCACCGGGGGTTCGGGGCGGGGGGATACGCGGCCTGTGCGGCTGATCCGGACCAAGGGGGGCAGGCCCACCGCCTCCTCGGCCACCCCTTCGGGGCCCAGGGCCTCCACCACGAACCGGGATATCTTCGCCGGGCGCTTGCGGGGCTCCTCCCCGGGCAAGCGGTAATCCTCTGCGGAAAGGAGGTAGAGGTGCTCCTTGGCCCGGGTCATCCCCACGTAGAAGAGCCGCCGCTGCTCCTCGAGATGCGCTATCTCCGGGGGCACCTCCTCCGGCACCAAACCGGGGGGGAGGGAGAAGGCCGGGCGCCGCGGCCGGCCCGGGAAGAAGTCCTCGATCAGCCCGGTGAGGAAAACCACCCGGAATTCCAACCCCTTGGCCTGGTGGAAGGTGAGGACCTGGACCGCCTCGGCCCCAGGCTCCGCTTCGCCCACCAGGGGGTTGTAGCCCAGCCCCCGGAGCTCCTCCAGGTACCGCACGAACCAGGGGACCCGGTCGTGTCGGGAGATCTCCTCGAACCGTCGCACCACCTGCTCGAAGAAATCGGCGATATGTTCCAGCTTCCTTCCCGCCCCCCGGTCCTGGGATCGGGAAAGCCGCTCGATGTAGCCCGTCTCATCCGCCAGATACGCGTAAAGCACCTGGCCCGCGGACCGACCCCGGGAGAGCTCCCGGCACCGGGAGAGGTGGCCCACCGCCTGGGCGGCGATCCGTGCCCCCTCCGGAGAGAGGTGCACCTTGCCCAGAGCGGCCTCCGAAAGAAGCTCCCCCAGGGGGCGCTGCCAACGCTGGGAGAGGCCCAGGAGGTGCGCCAGGTCCTCCCCCGGCATCCGGTAGATTTCCGACCCCAAAAGATGGAAGAGGGCCTGGTCGTCCCGGGGGTCGGCGACGCAGCGGAGGAACGATATGAGGACCTTTATCTCCTCCTGGTCGAAGAGCCCGGCCCCGTGGCGTCCAGCTAAAAGCCACGGGATGCCCCGCTCGGAGAGGGCCTTGAGGTACGGATCGGGACGGTACCGGTTGCGGTAAAGCACCGCGAACTCTCCATACGGGATCCCTTCCTCCCGATGGAGCTCCTCCACCTTCTCCGCCAGGAACTCCGCCTCGTCTATCACGTTGACGAAGTGGAAGTGCCGGGGCCGTGGGCCCCGGCCCCTCTTGGCCCGGAGTTCCTTGGTGATCCGATGGGGAATCTCTCCCCGTTCCGCCAGGGCCTCGAGCCGAAACCGGTTGTTCAGGATGAGGCGCCGGGCCCGGTCCAGGATCTCTTGGGTGGAGCGGTAGTTCTCCTCCAAAACCACCAACCTCGCCTCGGGGAACCGGCGCAGGAAGTTCCTGAGGTTATCCCACCTTACCCCCCGGAAGCCGTAGATGGCCTGGTCATCGTCTCCCACCACGGTGATGTTCCGATGTCCCCCTAGAAGCTCCACCAGCCGGAACTCGGCGGGGCTTGTGTCCTGGAACTCATCGGCCAAGACATAGGGAAAGCGGCGGTGGTACTCCAAAAGGAGGCTCGGGTGCTCCTCGAAGAGACGGATCGTCTTCAGGATCAGGTCCCCGAAGTCCACGTATCCTTCCCGCTCCAGGAGCCGCTGATATGCGGCGTAAATCCGGGCGAGCTCCCCGTGTAGCTCCAGGACATCCTCCGGCTGTTCCCCCTTCTCCCTCTCTTTCTCCACCCAGGCGAGGTAGCCTTCCGGAGTTATCCCCTCGTCTTTGGCCCGCTGGATGAGGGAGATCACCGGCTGGAGGAACCGCAACGGGTTTCGAACCGCCCGGGGGCGAAACCGCCGCAAGGGAAGCCTCCAAAGGTTGTCCAAAAGGAAGATCTTCTGATCCCACTCATCCAGCACCCGGAAGTCGTGAGGGAGGCCGGCCAGGGGGGCGTTCTCCTGAAGGATCCGCTGGCACACCGAGTGGTAGGTGGAAACCCAGGCGTCCAGGGCGGCGTACCCCACCCAATCGAAGGCCCGATCCAGCATCTCTTCCGCCGCCCGCTCGGTGAAGGTGAACACCAGAAGCTGGTTCGGCCGCTGCACAAACCCCTCCGAGATGAGGAAGGCGATCCTTCTGGTGATGATGGTGGTCTTTCCCGTGCCCACCCCCGCCAAGACGAGGAGCGGCCCCTCCCCGTGGGTGACCGCCTCCCGTTGGCGATCGTTCAATCCCTCCAGGACATCCATCGGGAAAGTATAACCGGGGAACTCAGCTCCCCGTGGCGGAGCACATGTCCCCCAAAGGGCAACCCCCGCAGCGGGGGCGGGCGCGGCAGTGAACCTTCCCGTGACGGACGAGGAGGGCGTGGTACTCCTTGTAGAGCCCGGTGTCTCGGGGGAGGTTTTCCTCGAACAGCCGCTTCAGCTCCGCGTAGCCCTCGTCCCCTTGAATCAGCCCCAGGCGGGAGAGGATCCGCCGGGTGTAGGCATCGATCACGAAGGAAGGCTTTTCCGCGGCGTAGAGGACTATGGAATCGGCGGTCTCGGGGCCTATGCCCGGCACCGCAAGGAGCCTTTCCCGGAGCTCTTCGATGGGCAGGGAAAAGAGCCCCTCGAGCCCGTCGTGTTCCCTTACCAACTCGAGGAAAGCCCGAAGCCTTTTGGCCTTCTGGTTGAAGTAGCCCGCGGGGCGGATGAGTTCCGCGATTTCCGCCGCGGGAAGCCGCCACAAGCCCTCGGGGGAGAGGACCCCGGCGCGCTTCAGGTTGGCGATGGCCCGGGCAGCGTTCTTCCAGCTGGTGGCTTGGGTGAGGATCGCCCCCACCGCTACCTCGAAGGCGCTGTCCCCGGGCCACCACCCCTGGGGGCCGTATGCGGAAAGGAGCCGCCGGTATATCTCGAGGAGCACCTCCTTGGTCCCCACGGCGAGGCATTTTAACTCGGTTCCGCCTTTTCCCTGGAGCCATGGGCCCAAGGGACCTATGCTTTTTCCGTGATGGGAGGCACTACACCGGTCCTCTTCCTCGGGCCCGGAGCGGGTATAGGCGCTCGGGCCGAGGCGGCGCGCGTTCTCCGCGATGAGGTCCTCGAGGCGCATCCCGACCTCCGGGTTCTGGAGCCCCGGGGCACGGGATCCATCGGGATCGAGGCCGTGCGGGAGGCGTTGGCGTGGGCCCGCTATGCCCCCCTGCGGGGGGAACGCAAGGTGGTCCTCATCGGCCCGGCGGAGCGCTTGACCCACGAGGCCGCCAGCGCCCTCCTCAAGTCCCTGGAGGAATCGCCCCCCTATCTCATCTACATCCTCTACGCCACCGCCCCGGATCGAGTGCTTCCCACCGTGCGCTCCCGGTGCCGCACGATCTGGTTCGGAGATCACCGGGAGTATTGGGCAAGGAAGCTCGCCGACGTGGGGTACAGCGAAGAAGAGCGTGCATACCTCCTCGATTTCCTGGAACTCGATCCGGACGCACTGAAACCCTTTTTTGGGGAGCGGCGCTTCCCCCTGGAGGAAGCCCGGGACGCCGAGGAAGAGCTGGGAAAGCTCCCGCCGGAGGAGCTCATCGCCCGGTTCATCGCCTACGTGGGCGATCCCATCCGCCGCCGTGTTGCCGCGCAGTGCTTCCTCCGCATGCTCCCCGAAGTGCCTATATCCCAACTTTTCGGGGCGGCGGAAAGGCTCGCCCGGGGGGGACGGGAGGCGGCGCTGCGCTTCCTTGCCGAGTACCTCCACTTCCTTTACAGTGAGGCCCACGAGGGCTGGTGTGGCTTCTCCGAGGAGGGACGTCGCCTTCTTTTGCGTCGCCTTTCCCTGGCGAAAGCC
This sequence comes from Acetothermia bacterium UBA3574, assembly GCA_002375935.1. Lineage (GTDB taxonomy): Bacteria > Bipolaricaulota > Bipolaricaulia > Bipolaricaulales > Bipolaricaulaceae > DFNF01. The sequence goes on along the minus strand of DFNF01000035.1, from coordinate 7,274 downwards.
GAGGTGGAGGCGAACGCCAACTTGAGGCTTCTTCTGGAGGTCGTTCTCCTTTGGCCACGATGGGGTTCGCAGCGGTGAGGAAGCTGGTCCCCTGGCCCGACTGCCATTTGGCGCGGGTGGAGGGGGAGAGGGAGCCCGAGCCGGGGGAGGTGTGGCTGGAGCGGGAAGGGGGGCGCCTCTGGTTGGTGCGGGTGGCGCACTGTCGCCCACAGGATGGGGAAAGTCGCTGTGTGCTCTTGCGTCCCGCGGAGCCCACGGAGCTCCAGGCCCACGAGGAGGGGAGGAAGATCGCCGAGGACCGCCGCCGCATCGCCCAGCGGGAGGCGGTGAAGTTGGGACTTCCTATAAAGTTCGTGGCCGCGGAACAGACCCTGCACGGGGATTTCATCCGCCTGTTTTTCACCGCGCCCCAGCGGGTGGATTTCAGGAAGCTGGTGAAGCTCCTCTCCCGGGCGTTCCAGGCCCGGGTGGAGCTGCGCCAAGTGGGGCCCAGGGATGCGGCCCGGATGTTGGGGGGGATCGGTGTCTGTGGCCGGGAGACCTGTTGCTCGTTGTACCTGCGGGAGTTCAAGCCCATCACCCTGAAGATGGCCTTCGACCAGAGCCTGGTCATCGCCCCCCAGCGCCTCACGGGGATCTGCGGGAGGCTCCGGTGTTGCCTCGCCTTCGAACACCCCCACTACAAGGAGCTGTTGGAGGGACTCCCCAAGGTGGGGAAGAAGGTACGGGCCGGAGAGGTGGAGGGGCGGGTGGTCTCCTACAACATCTTCCGGGGCACCGCCACCCTGGAGCGCCCGGACGGGAGCCGGGTGGAGATCCCCTGGGAGGAGATCAGGAGCCCGCAGCCCCCGCCGGGGGGGAACCCACCAGCTGGATAGTCTGGGTGGGGAACGCGAACTCGATCCCCGCCTCCTCGAACCGTCGCTTTATCTCGAGATTTATCTCTTCGGTGGCCTTGAGGAACTCCTCCCAGTCGGTGTACTTGCACCAATGGGTCACCACGATGTTGAGGGAATAGGGACCGTACTCCTTGAAGTAGGCACGGTAATTGGCCGTGCTGGGATGGTTGGCCAGGATCTCCCGCAGGATCTTCAGGGCTTCCACGATCTTCTCGTACGGGGTGTCGTACACGATCCCGATCACGAACTCATTCTTGATAGTGGGCCTTTTGGCCACGTTGTTGATCACCGTGTTGGCCATGGTGCGGTTGGGGATGGAGACCAGCGTCCCGTCCAGGGTGCGGACCCGGGTGGAGCGGAGCCCGATCGCCTCGATGGTCCCCTTTATGCCAAGCTGATCGAAATCCACCCGGTCCCCTACCTCACAAGGCCGGTCCAGCAGGATCGCCAACGCCCCGATGAAGTTGGAGAGGGTCTCCTGGGCCGCCAGCGCCACCGCCAGGCCCCCGATCCCCAGCCCCGCCAAGAGGCTGGTGACGTTGTAGCCGAGGTTCTGAAGTACCAAAAGGATCCCGATGGCCCAGATGAAGAACTTGGTAACCCGGGAGAGGATGGGGATCACTTGGTCGTCCAGCTTGGTCTCGGTACGGCGGGCCCGCTCCCGCCAAAGCGAAAATAGGAGGTCCACGAGCTTGGTGATGATGTAGATCCCCACCACGGTGAGGGCGGTGATGAAGAGCCCCCGTACCACCCCGGCCGCGGCGGCGGGGAGCGCGAAGAGCCTGATGCCCGCCCACAGGGCGAAGAGGTAAAGGAGCGCGCCCAAGGGGCGGCCGAATAGGGCCCGGACGCTGCGTTCTATCCCCTCGGGCAAGGCCCTGAGCTTGAGCGCTCGGTGGAGGAGGCGTTGCACCACGAAGTGCAAGACCCCCGCGGCGAGGAGGAATCCGAAGAGGGCAATGTACTTCCACAGAGGGTTGCCCAGCACCTCTACATCGAAGGGTTTCATCCTAAGCCTCCATCAACTCTAGCCCCGGAACCCCCCGCAACCGGGAAAGCTCCTCGCGTGGGAGGACCAAGTGGACCAAGAGGCCCCCGTCCTGGCCTCCCAGCACCTCGAGCTTCCCCAACCGGGCAAGATCCGCCAAGATCTCTCCCCTCTCGTAGGGGACCAAGGCCCGCACGTCGGCCCACCGATCCCCCAGTATCTCTGCCATTGCGGCCTTGAGCCCTTCCAACCCCCAGCCGAGGCGGGCCGAAAGCTCCACATACCGTCCCAGTTCCAACCGCAGCTCCGAAAGCAACGCTTCCTGGTGAGGATCCCGCACGAGATCGATCTTGTTCAACACGTGCAGGATCGGGGGGCGGGGCTCACCGGGGGCGAAGACCTCCTCCGCCAGGATCCTCTCCACCGCCCGGAAGTGCTCCGCCACCCGAGGGGATGAGGCGTCCAAAACGTTAAGCAGGAGATCCGCTTCCCTGGCGGCTTCCATGGTGGCCCGGAAGGCGGGGATAAGCTGGTGGGGAAGCTTCCTGATGAAGCCCACAGTATCGCTCACCAAAACATAACGTCCCTCGTCCAAGGCCACTTTCCGTACCTTGGTGTCCAAAGTGGCGAAGAGCTTGTCCTCCACTAGTACCGCTTCCCCGGTAAGGCGGCGGAAGAGGGTGGATTTGCCGGAGTTGGTGTAGCCCACGATGGCTACCTTGGGGATGGGGCTCCGGGAGCGGCGCTTTCGCCGCAATTCCCGGACCCTGTCTGCTTCCCGCAGGGCCCGCCGGATGGCCTGGATGCGCCGCTTCACCCTGCGGCGCTCGATCTCCATCTTGGTCTCGCCGGGCCCCATGGTGCCGATCCCTCCGCCGGGGTTGGTGAGGGCCTTACCCCAGCCCCGTAACCGGGGAAGGAGGTACTCAAGCTGGGCCAATTCCACCGCCAACTCCGCTTCTTTAGTCCCGGCGCGCTGGGCGAAGATATCCAGGATAAGCTGGGTCCGATCCACGATCTTGAGGGCGGTGATCTCCTCCAGGGCGCGGGCCTGATCGGGGGAAAGCTCGTCGTTGAAGAGGGCAGTGTCGGCGCCCAAGGCCTCCGCCAATGAGCGGAGCTCCTCCGCCTTCCCCTTGCCGATGAAGGTGGCGGGATCGGGATGCGCGCGGCGCTGGAGGAGCTGCCCCACCACGAAGATCCCAGCGGTGTAGGCCAACGCCCGGAGCTCTTCGAAGGTCTCCCGTTCCTCGTCCGCCGCCCTGGGGGGAAGGATCCCCACGAGGATGGCCTTCTCCCCCCCGTAGACCCGGGCCCGGCGGCCGAGATAGTCCTCGATCAGGTACCGTTGAGTTCCTCTACCCATGCCTTCGCCCCGAGTTGGGCTAGCTTCCCCTCCATATTCTCATATCCCCGTCGCAGGTGGTCCACCCCTTCTATCCGGGTTTCCCCGTGGGCGGCCAAGCCCGCCAGCACCAACGCTGCCCCGGCGCGGATGTCGGTGGCTACCACCTCCGCCCCCCGCAAGCCCTCCACCCCCTCGATGAGGATGGCCTGTCCCTGGAGGGTGATCCGAGCTCCCATCCTGAGGAGCTCCCCCACGTGCCCGAACCGGGATTCGAACACCCGCTCCCAGATCACGCTCCGCCCCCGGGCAAGGGCGAGGAAGGAGGTGAACTGGGGCTGGAGGTCGGTGGGAAAGCCCGGATAGGGGGAGGTCTCTACCTCGACGCCGGACCAAGGAGCACGAGCCTTCAGACGTACCGTCCGCTGTCCCGCGGCAAGCTCTACCCCACATTCCTCCAGCTTGGCCAAGAGGGCGGTGAGGTGTTCGGGGCGGGCGCCCACCACCTCCACCTCCCCCCCGGTGATCGCCCCCGCGAGGAGATACGTCCCGGCCTCGATCCTGTCCGGTATCACGGCGTGTCCGGTGCCCTTCAGCTTCCCCCCTTGGATCGTGATCCTGTCCTCGGAGAAGGAGATCTCGGCCCCCATGGCCGAGAGGAGCCGTGCCAGGTCCACCACCTCCGGCTCCCTCGCGGGGTTCACCACCTCCACCGGCTCCCTGATCACCGCCCCCGCGAGGAGCAGCTGTTCCGTGGCGCCCACGGAAGGGTAACGCAACCACACCTCACCCCCGTGGAGCTTCCCCCGAGCGTGCACCACCCCCTCGCGCACCTCCACCTCTGCCCCCAGCCTCCGCAGCCCCTCTAAGTGCAGGTCCACCGGGCGGGCCCCGATGACGCACCCGCCGGGGAGGGGCACGTGGGCCTCCCCGAAGCGGGCAAGCAAAGGGCCGAGACACAGGAAGGAGGCCCGCATCCGGGAGACCACCTCCCCGGGGGCCTCCACGGACGAGACCTCGCCCCGGATAAGGATGGTATTTCCCTCCCAACGCGCTGTTTTCCCCAGGGCCTCCACCAAGGCAAGCTGGGTCTCCACATCCCGGAGCTTCGGCGCATTTTCGATCACCACCGGTTCATCGACGAGGAGGGAGGCCACGATGGCGGGCAAGGCGGCGTTCTTGGCCCCGGAGACCTCCACCCGGCCCGAGAGGGGCCGGCCGCCCCGGATGACCATCACGGAAGCCACGGCAAGGGATCCACGGGCTTTCCGTGGCGGCGGATCTCGAAGTGCAGGTGTGGTCCAGTGGAGAGGCCGGTGTTGCCGGATAGGGCGATCACCTGTCCCTGTTCCACGAACTGTCCCGCTTCCACCAGGATCCGGGAGAGGTGGGCGTAGTAGGTGGAAAAGCCATCTCCGTGATCCACCACCACCAAAAGGCCGTATCCGCCCCGCTCCCCGGCGAAGCTCACCTTCCCCGCCGCGGCGGCGTGCACCTCGGTCCCCTCTGGCACAGCGAAGTCGATCCCCGTGTGAAAATCCGGGGTGCCGAAGATGGGGTGGATCCGGGGGCCGAAGAGGGAAGTGAGGCGTCCCCGCAGGGGCCAGATGAAGAACGAATCAGGGCGCCAACCGAGTTTCAAGGCCTCAAGCCATGGGATGGTGGCGGGATGCGGTACGAGGAGCTTGTCCCCGGGAAGTGGCAGCCCCACGAGGTCGTTGGCGGCGATGATGTCGAGCTCGCTTACACCGTAAGACGCGGCGATATCGCTCAAGGTCTGCCCTTCCTTCACCACATGAATAACCCCTCCCCGGGGAAGGAGGATCACCGACCCGGCCCGGAGCTCCTTGGGATCGGCGATGGAGTTGCTGGCCTGGATGTACTCCACCGGGATGCCGTAGCGGCGTGAGAGGCCCGCCAAGGTGTCCCCAGGCCGCACCCGGTAGGTGGTAAAGGATTGGGAGGGAGCAATACCCAGGGGACCCCCTAGCTCTTCCTGGGGCGGCTCGGGAGGAGCGTTGAGGACGCTTGCCACCGCCAAAGGCAAAAGCACCAACGCCAGGATTACCACCAAAAGCTCTTTACTCACTGTTCATTAGCTCCAGGAATTGTTTGTTGTCCTTGGTCTGCTTCATCTTGCTCATGATGAAAAGAAGGGCCTGTTCTGGCTCCATGTTACCGATTAATTGCCGCAGGATGTGGACCTTGCGAAGGACATCCGGGTCCAAGAGGAGTTCCTCTTTTCTCGTCCCGGACTGAAGCAGGTCGATGGCGGGGAAGATCCTCTTGTTGGCGAGATCCCGGTTGAGCACTAGCTCCATGTTGCCGGTGCCCTTGAACTCCTCGAACACCACCTGGTCCAGCCGGGAGCCGGTATCGATGAGGGCGGTGGCGATGATGGTGAGGGAGCCCCCCTCCTCGATGTTCCGCGCTGCCCCGAAGAACTCCTTGGGCTTGTAGAGGGCGGTAGGGTCGATGCCCCCCGAAAGGAGCTTCCCGGAGGGGGTGACCGAGAGGTTGTACGCCCGGGCGAGGCGCGTCAGCGAGTCCATCAGGATCACCACGTCGTACCCTACCTCCACCAAGCGCTTGGCCTCGGCGGTGACCAGCTCCGCCACCCGGGTGTGGTGGTGGGGCTCCATGTCGAAGGTGGCGGCCACCACCTCCGCCCGCTTCACCGACCGCTTGAAGTCGGTGACCTCCTCCGGGCGCTCCGCCACCAAGAGGATCAAGAGCTTCACATCGGGATAGTTCTCCTCGATTCCCTGGGCGATGTGCTTGAGGAGGGTAGTCTTTCCCGCTTTCGGGGGCGAGACGATGAGGCCGCGCTGGCCCTTCCCGATGGGGGCGAAGAGGTCGATCATGCGGGTGGAGAGCTCGTCGGGATCGTGTTCCAGAACGTACTGCTCGTTGGGATGGAGGGGGGTGAGCTCGTGGAAGTCGCGGCGCCGGCGGACCACCTCGGGATCCTTCCCGTCCACCTCGTCAACCCGCAGAAGCGCGAAGTACTTCTCCCCGTTCTTCGGCGGGCGCACCAACCCCCGGACGATATCGCCGTTCTTCAGGTTGAAGCGCCGGATCTGGGAGGGGGAGACGTAGACATCGTAGCGGGACGGGAGACAGGATTTGTCCCGGAGAAAGCCGAAGAAGGTGTTGTTGTCGGAGGTCACGATCTCCAGGACCCCTTCCGCGTAGAGCTCCTCGCGGGCGGCGAAGGCCTTCACCACCGCCAGCTGTAGCTCATAGAGGCCCATCTCGCCGGACCCGTCTATTCCCAGTTCTTTCGCGAGCTCCACGAGTTCATCGATGGGCTTGTTGCGGATTTCCGAGAGTTCCATTCCCATCACCCCCTCCTTTGGGGTCCCTGAAATATGAGCGCCAGGCGTCGGGCGTGGCGTCCGCCCTCGAACGGGGTGGCGAGGAAGACCCGCACGATCTCCTCCGCCAACCCGATCCCGAGGACTCTCCCCCCGAGGCACAGCACGTTGGCGTCGTTGTGGGCCCGAGCCATGCGGGCCATATAGACGTTGGTGCACGTGGCAGCCCGGATCCCCGGGACCCGGGACGCCGCCATGGCCATCCCTATACCCGTCCCGCAAACGAGGATCCCGTATTCCGCCTTTTCGTTCGCCACCGCCTCGGCGACGGCGAAGGCGTACTCCGGGTAGTCCACGGGCTCGTGGGGGGAATGGGTACCGAGGTCCAACACCTCGTGTGGAGCCAATATCCCTTTTATCAGCGCTTCCTTGAGTTGGAAGCCGGCGTGATCCGCTCCAATGGCGATCCTCACCGCATCACCCCATTAGAGCTTGCGGAACACGGTACGGAGGATGTCGCGATACATGGCGAACCGATGCTTGAGGCCTTCCCAAAGGCCATGTTTTTCCTCCTTGCGCACGTGGGAAACACCTTCCAGGGTTACCCGGCGATGCTTCCAGCCTTCCTTCAGGGCCGCCTTGGTGAGGGCGATCTCGGCTCCAAAGGATGTTTCCTCGTCCAGCACCTTCCGTGCCCTCTCCCACACGCGCCGATGCAACACCCT
>DFNF01000013.1:696-5151 GCA_002375935.1 Acetothermia bacterium UBA3574 | reverse complement strand
CCACCCCCATCCCCGCCCACTCCGGAGGAGGAGGACTGGCAAGCAGCCGAGCAAGCGGTGCCGAATGACCTGCCGGAAACGCTGTGGGCCCGACTGGTGAGGCTCGCGGCCTGGGCCCGGGCTCGGGAGCGGGCCATCCTGGCCGCCGGGGGTCGCCGGTGCCCCCGCTGCGGCATCGCCCACCTGGGGGAGGGAGAGCTCTGCTCGTTGTGTGCCCTTGTGGAAGGGGAGCCGGAAGGCTAGAATGCTATTGAGTTCAGTGAATTTGGCGCCAGGGGCCCGAGCGGCGGCGGTTGCTGCCGGGAAAAGTTCTAAGAGACGTTGATCTCCCCAACTGGGAGCCCAAAATGAGGTTCAGTGAGCCGAGAGCTAGGAAGGAGCAGGTGCCAACCGGGACGGGCATAGAGGCCACCACCATCCTGGCGGTGCGGTCCCCGGAGCTCCGCTGCTGTGCCATGGGTTGCGACGGGCAGGCCACCATGGAGTCGCGGGTGGTCAAGGCCGGGGCGCGGAAGGTGCACCGCATCCATGGCGGGGAGGTGCTGGCCGGGTTTGCCGGGGGGACTGCGGATGGGTTGGCGCTGCTGGAGCGGCTGGAGGGCAAGCTCAAGGAACACGGCTCGCTGAAGCGGGCGGCGGTGGAGCTGTCCAAGGAGTGGCGCACCGATCGGGTGCTGCGCCGCCTGGAGGCGGTGATCCTGGCCGCTTCCCACGAGGCGTTGCTGTTGATCACCGGGCAGGGGGACGTGTTGGAGCCGGACGATGGGCTGGCGGGCATCGGCAGTGGCGGGGGCTACGCCCTGGCGGCTGCCCGGGCCCTGATCCGACATGCCTCCCTCTCCCCGGCCGAGGTGGTGCGGGAAGCACTGCTGATCGCAGCCGGAATCGACGTTTACACCAACGATCAGATCATCGTGGAGGAGGTGCGCTGGTGAGCCTGGTGGGCCTCACCCCCCGGGAGATCGTGCAGGAGCTGTCCCGCTATATCGTGGGGCAGGAGGAGGCCAAGCGGGCGGTGGCCATCGCCCTGCGAAACCGGCTCCGCCGGGCCGCGCTCCCGGAAGAGGTGCGGCGGGACATCCGCCCCGGAAACATCCTCATGATCGGACCCACCGGGGTGGGGAAGACGGAGATCGCCAGGCGGCTGGCCCAGATCACCGAGTCCCCCTTCCTCAAGGTGGAGGCCACCAAGTACACCGAGGTGGGCTACGTGGGGCGGGACGTGGAGTCCATGATCCGGGACCTGGTGGAGGTGGCGATTTCGCTGGTGCGGGAGCGGGAGGCCCGGCGGGTGGAGCAGGAGGCGACCCGGTTTGTGGAGGATCGGTTGGTGGACGCCTTGGCGGCCGGGGTGGAGGGGGGCGAGGAGGCGCGGGCCAAGCTCCGGGAGCGCCTGCGGGCCGGGGAGCTGGAGGAGGCTTGGGTGGAGATCCCGGTGCGGGAGAGCATGGCCCCTCAGATCTCGGTGTTCTCCGAGTCGGGGATGGACCAACTTGGGATCGATCTTTCGCAGCTGTTCTCCGGGTTCCCCCTGCCCCGGAAGCTGAAGCGGATGACCGTGCGCCAGGCCCGGGAAGTGCTGCGGGAGGAGGCCTTGGAGCGCCTGTTGAACATGGAGGAGGTGCGGGCGGAGGGCCTCCGGCTGGCCGAGGAGGCAGGCATCGTTTTCATCGACGAGCTGGACAAGCTGGCCTTGGGGGGGCCAGAGGAACGGGGCGGGCCGGGGGTGTCCCGCCAAGGGGTCCAGCGGGACTTGTTGCCCCTCCTGGAGGGCACCACCGTGCGCACCCGTCACGGCACGGTGCGCACCGATGCCATCTTGTTCATCGCCGCCGGCGCCTTCTCCCAGGCCAAGCCCAGCGATCTGATGCCCGAGCTCCAGGGACGCCTCCCCATCCGGGTGGAGCTGCACCCCCTCACCCAACAGCACTTCCAGCGCATCCTGGTGGAGCCGGAGGACGCCCTCACCAAACAGTATCAGGCCCTGCTGGCCACCGAAGGGGTGCGGCTCAGTTTCACCCCCGGGGCGGTGGAAGAGTTGGCCCGCATCGCCGCCGAGCTCAACCGCACCCTGGAGGACATCGGGGCCCGGCGGCTCATCCCGGTGGTGGAGCGGGTGATGGAAGACATCTCCTTTGAGGCCGACCGGCACGCGGGGGAGGAGATCGTGATCGATCGGGAGTACGTGCTGGAAAAGCTCTCCCACCTGGCCCGCGACTTGGATCTCTCCCGCTACATCCTGTGAGGACCTCAAGGTGGTGGGACTGGTGCGCCGCGAAAGGGGGCTGAATTGAAAATCTTCTTGGACACCGCCAGCTTGCGGGAGATCGAAGAGCTGCGGGGCTTCATCGACGGGGTGACCACCAACCCCACCCTGGTGGCCAAGGAGGGCCGGCCGTTCCTGGAGCTGGTGGAGGAGATCTGCCGGCTGGTGGAGGGGCCGGTCTCGGCCGAGGTCACCGCCCTGGATACCGCCGGGATGCTCGCCCAGGCCCGACAACTGGCCCGGCTCGCTGACAACCTGGTGGTGAAGATCCCGGCCACCTGGGAGGGCCTGGCAGCGGTGAGGGAGCTCTCCGGCCAGGGGATACCCACCAACGTGACGTTGGTGTTCTCCCCCACCCAGGCCCTGCTGGCGGCCAAGGCCGGTGCCAGTTATGTCTCCCCGTTCGTGGGCAGGATCGATGACCGGGCCGGGGACGGGATGGAGCTGGTGGCCGAGATCCTCGAGATCTACCGCAATTACGGTTTCGATACCCAGGTCATCGTGGCCAGCGTCAGGCACATCAGGCACGTGGTGGAGGCAGCCCTGTTGGGGGCCCACATTGCCACCATGCCGTACCAGGTGGCCAAGAAGCTGCTCGATCATCCACTGACCGACCTTGGGCTGGAGCGGTTTCTGGCGGACTGGAAGGGGGTACCCCCCGCCCACCGGCCATGGTGAAGCGGGTGCGCCTGTTGGTTTCTGGACGGGTGCAAGGGGTTTTCTTCCGGGCCCACACCCGGGATTTGGCCCAGAGGCTCGGCCTCTCGGGCTTCGTGCGCAACCTGCCGGATGGGCGGGTGGAGATCGTGGCCGAGGGGGAGGAGGCGGCGCTAGAGGAGCTCATCTCCTTTGCCCACCGGGGGCCGCCCCTGGCGCAGGTGACCGGGGTAGAAGTCCATTGGGAGCCCCCAAGCGGCGGCTTCTCCGACTTTTCGATCCGCTACTAGCCAGACGCCGACTCCCCCTTTGCGCAGGGAGCGATTGGGGCTAGAGTGCCCGCATGCCTAGCGGCAAGGTGCACCTCGGATTCGAACTCCTGACCCTGCCCGGCTGGGTGGCGGGGGGCGTGGCCTTGGGGGTTCCGGAAGGGGCGCTGGTCACGTTCTCCTTGGCTTACGCGGCCGCCAGCCTGCTCCTGTCCCCGGACCTGGACCTGGCCCGGTCCGGTCCGGCCCGTCGCTGGGGGGCCTTGCGCTGGCTGTGGCTCCCCTATGCCTGGTTGTTCCGCCATCGGGGCCTGTCCCATTCCCCCCTCTGGGGCCCCCTGACCCGGCTCCTGTACTTGGCCGCGCTGGCCCTGCTCCTGTTCCTGCCCTTCCACCTGGCCTTGAAAGTTCCTTTCCCCCACCGTTTCCCCAGCCGACTCCTGGCCCCCGGCTTGGCCGGGGTGTACTTGGCTCACCTGTTGCACGTGGGGTTGGACTGGGTGGCCGGGCTGTTGCCTCGTCGCCGGCTAAAATGAGGTGTGGACGAGCGTCAGACCCTGGAGGAAACCCGGGCCATCATCGAGCGCACCATCCTGGTGCGCCGCATCACCTTGGGGATCTTCACCCTGGTGGCCGGGGTGGTGGTGCTGGCCAGTGGCATCTCCCCCCTCAACCCGGTCCTGGCTGCTCCCCTGGCCTGGTTCCTGCTCACCTTTCCCTTCCGTTACCTCCTCCGGCGGCAGCGCTCCCTGCGGGGGCTCAACAACCTCCACGCCGGCTTTCTAGCCCTGGAGGTGGTGGTGGTGGGGGTGCTGATCCAGCGGCTGGGTGGGGTGGAGTGGATCGGGCTCGTTTTCTTCCTGTTCACGGTGATGTACGCCAACTTCTTTCTCTCTCGGGAGGCGGGGTACGTGGTCACCGGCCTGGCGGTGGGGAGCTACGCCCTGATTGCGGGGTTGGAATACGCGGGGGTGTTGCCCCACCAGGCGCTGTTTCACCCCCCGGGCCCCCCTCACCGCCACCTGCCGTATGTGGTGACCACGGTGGTGGTGGGGGTGGGGCTTTACGCCACGTTGGCGTTCACCGTGCGGGCGTTTGCCGGGATCTATGAGCGGCAGCGGCGGGAGCTGGTGCGGCGGGAGCGTGCCCTTTCTCGCCTGTCGGCCAGGCTCCTCTCCACCCGGGAGGAGGAGCGGCGGCAGCTGGCGGGCCGCCTCCACGATGAACTGGGGCAGACTTTGGCCGCGGCCCGGTGGGCCCTGG
>DFNF01000013.1:0-356 GCA_002375935.1 Acetothermia bacterium UBA3574 | reverse complement strand
GGCGGCCGGAAGCCACAAAGAGGCAGACCAGCTCCTGGGTCAAGCGGTGGAGCTGGTGCGGGACCTGGCCCGGGAGCTCCGCCCCCCATTGCTGGATGAGCTGGGTTTGGAACCCGCCCTGCGACACCTGGCCGATAGGTTCTCCGCCGCCGCCGGGCTGGAGGTGACCTTCGAGGTCCGGTTGCCCGAAAAGAGGCTGCCCCGGAAGGTGGAGACCGCCCTGTTCCGGGTGGTGCAGGAGGCACTGGAGAACGTGCGGCGACACGCCGGAGCCCGGCGGGTAGAGGTGAGGCTGGCGGTGGAGGGGGGGAAGCTGGTGGGGGAGGGGCGGGACGACGGCCGCGGGTTTGAGCCTG
>DFNF01000002.1 GCA_002375935.1 Acetothermia bacterium UBA3574 | reverse complement strand
TCTACCACGACATCGGCAAGCTCGCCCGCCCCCAGTTCTTCGCGGAAAACCAACGCGGCGACAATCCCCACCACCAGTTGGCCCCCTCCATGTCCAAGGTGGTGCTGGCTGCCCATCTGCGGGAGGGGGTGCAGCTAGGTCGCCGTTACGGCCTGAAAGGGGACGTGCTCAAGTTCGTGGCCACCCACCACGGAACCTCGGTGATGCGCTATTTTTCCCAGCAAGGTGCCTCCCAGGGCCTGGCCGAGGACGAGTTCCGCTACGACGCCCCACTGCCGGACACCAAGGAGACGGCCATCGTGATGCTGGCAGATTCGGTGGAGGCCTATAGCCGGGGGGTGCAGCCTGAGGGGATAGCTGAGCTGGTGGAGCGGGTGGTGGAGGAGAAGAGGAGGGACGGCCAGCTGGACTCTTCCCCGCTCACCCTGTCCGACCTGCGCCTGCTTTGTCAAGCCTTTTCCGAGACCTTGGTGAGGATGGCCCACCGGCGGTCCAACGGCTATCCTCCCCCGTAGGTGGTGAGCCATGCCCGAGGACCTGGAGGCAGTGCGGAAGCGAGTTGAGGAGCTGCGGGAGGAGATTCGGAAGCACGATTACCACTACTACGTGCTCAATCAACCCCTGATCCCCGACTCGGAATATGACAAGCTGTTCCGGGAGCTGGAGGAGCTGGAGCGGCGGTACCCGGAACTGGTGACCCCGGACTCGCCCACCCAGCGGGTGGGGGCCCCGCCGGCGGAGGAGTTCCGCCCGGTGCGCCACGCCCTGCCCATGCTGTCCTTGGCGAACTGCTTTTCCGAGGAGGAATTCTTAGAATGGGATCGGCGGGTCCGCCGGCTGCTGGGAGGGGAGGCACCCCAGTACGTGTGCGAGCCGAAATTGGATGGGGTCTCGGTGGAGCTCGTCTACCAGGACGGGGTGTTCACGGTGGGCTCCACCCGGGGCGATGGGTATGTGGGCGAGGACGTGACCCGCAACCTACGCACCATCAAACAAATACCCCTGAAGCTACTTCCCATAAACGGAAAACTCCCACGGCTGTTGGAAGTCCGGGGGGAAGTTTACATGGAAAAGGAAGATTTCAAAGAGCTCAACCGGCGGCGGGAGGCTGAGGGCGAGCCTCCGTTTGCCAATCCCCGGAACGCCGCGGCCGGCTCCCTCCGCCAGCTGGACCCCAGCATCACCGCCAGCCGCCCGCTCAAGGCCTTCTTCTACGCCCAAGGCAGGGTAGAGGGCCTGGAGATCAAAAGCCAGGCCCAGCTGCTGGAGACCCTGTCTCGGCTCGGCCTGCCGGTGAACCCCCGCTGGAAGCTCTGCTCCACCCCGGAGGAGGCCATCGAGTTCTACCACCAGCTTTTGGAAGCCCGGGAGGAACTCCCCTACGAGGCAGACGGGGTGGTGGTGAAGGTAAACGATTTCGGCCAGCGGGAGGTGCTGGGGGAGGTGTCCCGGGCCCCCCGGTGGGCGGTGGCCTTCAAGTTCCCCGCCCAGGAGGCGGTGACCAGGGTGCGCGATATCGTGGTGCAGGTGGGCCGCACCGGTGCCCTCACCCCGGTGGCGCTGCTGGAGCCGGTGGAGGTGTCCGGGGTCACCGTCTCCCGGGCCACCCTGCACAACGAAGACGAGGTGAAGAGGAAAGACGTGCGAATCGGAGACTGGGTGGTGGTGCGCCGGGCGGGGGAAGTGATCCCCGAGGTGGTGCGCCCCCTGCCCGAGCGGCGTACCGGCCAAGAGCGGGAATTCCGGATGCCCACCAAATGTCCGGTGTGCGGGGGGCCGGTGGTGCGGCCAGCCGGGGAGGTGGCCCATCGCTGCGAGAACCTGTCCTGCCCGGCCAGGATCAAGGAGTCCATCAGGCATTTCGCCTCCCGCCGGGCGGCCGACATCCAGGGCCTGGGGGAGAAGCTGGTGGATCAGCTGGTGGAAAAGGGCCTGGTGAGGAAGATATCCGACCTGTACCGGCTCCGCCTGGAGGACCTGGTGGCCTTGGAGCGCATGGCGGAGAAGTCCGCGCAAAACCTGCTGCGGGAACTGGAGCGCTCCAAGGGGATGTCGCTGGCGCGCCTCATTTACGCCTTGGGGATCCGCTACGTGGGGGAGCACATTGCCGAGGTGTTGGCGGAAAGGTTCTCCTCCTTGGACGAGCTGGCGCGGGCCTCGTTTGACGAACTGGTGGAGATCCCGGAGATCGGGCCCCGCATCGCCCAGAGCATCGTGGACTTCTTCTCCAGCGCCGAGAACCGGCAGTTGATCCGGGAGCTCAAGGAGGTGGGCATCGACCCCCGGGGCGGGGCCGCCGTGGCCCAAGAGGCCCCCTTGGCCGGGAAGACGTTCGTGTTCACCGGCCGGTTGGCCAGCCTCACCCGGGAGGAAGCCCGCCGGCTGGTGGAGGAGCGGGGGGGGAAGGTGGCCTCCAGTGTCTCCCGCAAGGTGGACTACCTGGTGGTGGGGGAAGACCCCGGGTCCAAGCTGGACCGGGCCCGCGCCCTGGGCATAAAGGAACTTTCTGAACGGGAGTTCTTGGAGCTGGTGGGGCGGAGCTAGCCTGGGCTAATCAGAAGAACAGGCAGGCGGCCACCACCCCGCCGCACCTCCGCACCCGGTGTTCCACCCCCACCGTGTGCACCTCCTTGAGTTCCAGGCCGCGCATCCGAAACGCCTCCTCCACCCTGGCCCGGGCCTCGGCCTCGGCCTGGGCCCGGGATTCGCCCTGGGCCTCCATCACCACCCCGAACCCATCCGCCGCCCTGCCCACCGCCACCGCCGCCGCCAACCCCTCTCCCGGCACCGCGGAGGTGCGGGCACTGTAGACCACCAGCGCGAACGCCCCCCGGGGGAGCGCCGGGGGGGCGGTCACCAACTGCACGTGCGGGGGCATGATGCTGGTGACCCGCACCAGGTTGAGGTCGCCGATCCCGGCCGCCAGGAGGGCCCCGTCGAAGGCATTGAGCTCACTGGCCCCCTCGGCCGCCCCGGCCACCAAACAGGCCCGCTCGATCTGGTTGGGGATCATCCTAGGTGGTGGCCGCCTCGGGGTCGGTGAAGATATCCCCGGAGAGGGGGGCGTTTTCCACCCGGGCCGGCTCCACCAGCTCGATGCGGATCAGGGCCGAGCGATACCAGGGCTCTTCCCGGCCTGGTACCCTCTTCACCGGCAGGTGTTCCCAGGAACGCATGGTCTCGATGTAGGGCCAGTTCACGTAGTCGTGGAAGTCGTCCCGCAGGTCGGTGATCGCCGCCCCGGCGGCCAATAGCTCCCGCTGGATGTCCCGCCACTTTGAGAGGGAGGCCTCGCGGCGGGTGAGCCCGAGGTAACCAGCGCTCCCCGGCCCCCGCAGGGCGGACAGCCCCCGGTGGGCGAAGGCCAAAAAACCCCGCAGAGATTCGGTGGGATCGCAGAAGAAGGTGTCGAACGCCCCCAGTAGCCCCTGGGGGAGGGGCTCCCGGAGGTCGTGTTGAAGCACCTCCACCTCCAGCCCCTCCTGGCGGGCGACGGTGCGGACGAAATCCACCAACCTCTCATCTATGTCCAGCATCACCACCCGCTTTGGGGCCCGGGTGAGGGCGGCGGCCAGCGACACCAGGTCGTCGTCCCCCAACACGAGGAGTTCTTTCCCCACGAGGTCCCCCCGGTTCCAGAGGTAGGCGATGCGGTACAAGGTGCTGTCTTCGGTGACGTAGCCCTGGTCGAACTGCTGGATGGCCTCGGGGCGTGAGGCCGCAATTTTTCGGAATTTTTCAGCTATTTGAGCCACAGGGCCCAGCTCTACCCCCCGCCCCCCACACCGGCCACACCGCAACTCCAGAGCCGGGGCGATGCCCGCCTCCCGGACCACCTCCCGGCCGGCCGGGGTGAGGGCCACCCGGCCCCGGGAGAAGTCCAGCCAGCCCGCTCGCTCCATGGCCCGCAGGGCGGAGCAGAGGGCCATCACCGGCACATCCGCCAGGTCGATGATCCGCCAGATGTCCTCCGAGGTTAAGGCCGCGGCCAACACCCGCTCCGCATCCCGCGGGGTGAAGGGGAGGCCGGTGTTGTCTCTCACCTCTTGAGCTATGGCAGACAGTTTCATCTCCAGTTCCTCCTCAAGCGCAGGCGTCAAAGCCGGCTGAAAGATACCGGATCCCCCCTCGGGGCGCTACAAAACCAGGAGTTCCTCCTTGGGGAAGGAGGACAGGATCTCGCAGCCGTCGGGGCGCACCACCACCAGGTCCTCGATCCTCACGCCCAGCTTGCCGGGCAAGTACACCCCGGGCTCCACGGTGACCACCATCCCCGCCTCCAGCGTGTCCTCGGAGGTGGGGGCGAGGCGGGGGGCTTCGTGTACTTCCAGGCCCACCCCGTGGCCCAGCCCGTGGCCGAACTTGTCCCCGTGGCCCGCCTGTTCGATGACTGCCCGGGCGGCTCGGTCTGCCTCCACCCCGGTGACCCCGGCCCGCACCGCCTCCAGCCCAGCCCGGTTGGCAGCCAGCACCAGTTCGTAGATGGCCCGCGCTTCCGGGGAGGGCCGGCCCAGGACCACCACCCGGGTGAGGTCGGCACAGTACCCGTCCACCTTGGCCCCGATGTCCAGCAGGATCAGGTCCCCTTCCTCTAGCTTCCGCTCCCCGGGCAGGTAGTGGGGCATGGAAGTGGCGGCCCCGAAGGCCACGATCAGGTCGAACGCCACCTGGTCGGCGCCGTTTTTCCGATACCACATCTCCAGCTCCAGGGCCACCTCTCGCTCGGTCATCCCCGGCCGGAGGCGCCCCAAGATCCAGCGCAGGCCTTCGTCGGTGAGGCGCGCTGCGGCCGCGATCCGCTCCACCTCCTCCGGGTCCTTCACCCGCCGCAGCCCTTCCACCCACCCCTCCACCGGCACCAGCTCCACCCCGGTGAGCTTTTCCCGGAGCTTGTTGAACAGCCACAGGCTGGTGCGGGCTGCCCCGATGCCCACCCGCCTGAGGGACAGGGCCTCTAGCCTCTCGGCCAGCCAGTCCAGCCAGCGGGGGGGAAGTTTTTCCACCGGGAGGTCAGGCACCTCTTGGGCAGCCCGCTCGGTGTAGCGGGAGTCGGTGGCGAACACCGCGTCCTCCCGGGTGACGATCAGGCCCCCGGCCGAACCGGTGAAGCCAGTTAAATAGCGGAGGTTAGCACTGTCCGATCCCTCCAGGTTGACGACCAGGAAACCGTCGAGGCCTTCCTTTGCCAACCGTTCCCTGAGCTTGGCCCTGCGAGCTTGGTAGTCCACGCTCCACTCCTTGGATTCCCAGAATTTGTTCCCAGTTCCCCAATGTTATCACAGCGTCCCCCGGCCCGCTTGGCCGGAGCTGTGGCGGCCCGCCCTCACATCTCCGGCGGGAGGGCCAAGGTAGCCAGGCGTTGGCCGCCCATGGGGGACCAGGGCTGTTTTTACGCTCGGCGAGAGGTGTTCTCGCCGGAGCCCGAGTGGGAGGTCCACCAACTGGTGAACTGAGAGCTGCGTTCTGATCCCCAACTGCCCAGCACGGGCGCCCCCCAGGTATAATGGGGGAGAAGGAGGGGAGGATGAACCAGGTGCTGGAGGCCATAAAGACACGCCGTTCCATAAGAGCATTCAAAAAAGAACCGGTGGAAGAGGAGAAGATCGAGGCCATCTTGGAAGCGGCCCGTTGGGCTCCCTCGGGGAAGAACACCCAACCCTGGCGCCTGGTGGTGGTGCAGTCCCCGGAGAAGAGGGCCCAGTTGGGGAGACTGGTCACCCAGCTGGACATGATTCGCAACGCCCCCCTCACCATCGCGGTGCTCCTGGACACCCAGGCCGGCTACGACACCACCAAGGACCTGCAGGCCATCGGGGCCTGTGCCCAGAACATCCTGTTGGCCGCCCACGCCCTGGGGCTGGGGGCCTGCTGGATCGGCCGGGTGCGGGACGAGGAGGTGGAGAAGGTGCTGGGGGCGAGAGAGCACGAACAGCTGATGATGCTGATCCCCATCGGTTATCCGGCCGAGTCCCCTCCCCCCAAGCCCCGCCGCCCCCTGGCTGAGCTGGTGAGGAGGATTTGATGCCCTATCTGGCGGTGCTGGCGGCGGTGGCGCTGATCCTCCCGGCACTGGCCCTGGGGGCAGTGGCGCTGGTCCTGACGGGGGTGGCAGGGCTGGCGGTGGTGTTGGCGGCCTTGACGTTGGGGGCCGCCGGTACCTTGATGGACTGGATTCTCACCGCCCTGGCCTTGGCCGCCGGCTGGCGGGCAGTGGAGCTGGGGCGGCGACTGTTGGAGCGGGTGCGGACGGCCTGGGCCGAGTAGCTGGCAGGAGGGGCGGAAGCCGGCTAACATTTGCCCGCTCGGAGCGTAGCGCAGCCTGGCAGCGCGCTGGCATGGGGGGCCAGAGGTCACCGGTTCAAATCCGGTCGCTCCGACCAGCCCAAGGGCCCGGACCGGGCCCAATAATTTTTACCTTGGAACCTCCCAGCCCCAGCCTAGAGTCCTGTTGGTAACGGGTCTTAAGGCCGAACGTCGGGCCGGAGGGGTGTCCGCCGGAGGGCTATTTGCTGGGCCGGATTCGAAGCGGGCTTCCGGTGGGGGAGGGAACCCCCAGGCGAGCCTAAAAACCCTCCAGGGTGGTGGCGTAACCGGCCTTGAACCGCCTGAGGCCAGCCTTGATGGCCCGGGCCCGCACCTCGGCCACCCCCTTGATCCGCTGGAGCTGCCTGCGCCCCTGCCGCTCAATCTGATCCAGGGAGCCAAACTCCTTCACCAACCGCTCGATCACCGGCATGGGCAGGCGGGGGATCTTGTGTAGGAGCCGATAGCCCCGGGAGGAAAGCGGTCGCTCCAGGTCCTCCTCGTCGAACCCCAACGGGCGCAGGACCGCCTCGGCCGACAGCCGGTCCGCCGCGCTCAGGGCCATTATCTCCCTGATCACCTCCTCCACCGGGCGGGCCGGCAGCTTTTGGAAGTCGAGGATGATCAGCTCCAGCTCTTCCTTCACCCCCCGCATCAGGCTGCGCAGCTGGCGCTCGGGAAGCCGCCGGTGCACCCCCAGCTCCAGCAGCAGGCGCTCCAGTTCCTCTTCTATTTCCAGCATCTGTACTATCTTCTGGATGATGACCGCCACGTGGTAGGGGAACACCCGCCGCTCGAACTCCAACGGGCCCAGCTCCGCCAGAAGCTCATTGAGCTCCGCCCGGTACCGGTCCAGTATGAGCAGCGCCTGGGACGACTGGGCCAGCAAGGCCAACGGGTCCTGGAGCAGGTGCCGCCATTCCCCCAGGTAGATGGTGGCCCGCCGCCGCTCCTCCGAGACGGCGATCACCGCACACCCGAGCTGCTTGGCGGTCTGTTCTGCCGCCCGATGACGAGTGCCGGTTTCCTGGGAGGGGATGGAGGGGTCAGGGGACAGGTGGGCGTTGGCGTAGAGGATCGTGCGCAGGGCCTCGTCCACCACCACCGCCCGGTCCATCTTGGAGAGCTCGGCCACCGCCTGGGGGGTGAAGGGGGAGTCGAGCTCGAAGCCGGCGGAGATGATGGGGCTCACCTTGTCTCGATCTGCGATCACGATCAGCCCCCCCTTGCCCAGCTGCACGATGAGGTCGATGGCCGTGCGGAGAGGGCTGCCGGGGGCGGTGCGTTCCAGGATCTCCAGCTGCTGCTTTGTGAGTTCCATCCTCAGAATTAGCTCAGCTCCAAGGCGGCGGCCGCTTCCTCTATGGTGGCCACCTGGATTGCCTCCAAGGATAGCCCCTCAGGCAGGGGGCCGGGGGGAACCACTGCCCGGCGGAACCCGAGTTTGTCTACCTCCCTTAGGCGCAGAGGCCCCTGGCGCACCGGACGCACGTCCCCGGCCAGGCTCAGTTCCCCGAACACCACCGTGTCCCGGGACAGGGGGCGGTCCCGCAGGCTGGACAGGACCGCGGCACACACCCCCAGGTCCACCGCCGGCTCCCGCACCTCCAGCCCCCCGGCCACGGCCAGGTACACGTCCGTGCTCCCCAGGTGGGCTCCCAGCCTCTTCTCCATCACCGCCAACAGGACCAGCACTCGGTTGTAGTCCAGGCCGGCCATGCGCCGCTGGGGCGGGCCGTAGCCCATGTTGGGGGCCACCAGTGCTTGGATCTCCACCAACAGCGGCCTGGTCCCCTCCAACACCGGCACCACCGCTGCCCCGGGTCGGGGCGGCCGCTCCCGGGGCACGAAGAAGGTGGACGGGTCGGGCACCTCCACCAGCCCCTGTTCCCCCATCTGGAACACGGCCACCTCGTGGGTGGCCCCGAACCGGTTCTTCACCGAGCGCAGGATGCGCAGGTCCCCTTCCCGGGTGCCCTCCAGGTAGATGGCCACGTCCACCAGGTGCTCCACCGTCTTGGGCCCGGCGAACTCCCCGCCTTTGGTGATGTGGGAGACCAGGAAGCAAGTCATGGTGAGGCCCTTTGCCAGGCGGGCCAGGTGGGCGGCCGCCTCCCTCACCTGGGCCACCCCCCCGATGTCCCCCCCCTCGGGCCTGGCCACCATCGTCTGGAGGGAGTCCACCATCAACACCCTGGGCCCCAGCTCCTCGATGGCCTGCACGATGCGCGTCAGCTGCTGCTCGGAAAGCAGATACAGCTCGGACGAGTCGATCCCCAGCCGCTCGGCCCGGAGCTTGACCTGGGCAGGGGCTTCCTCGCCTGACACGTAGAGCACCGGCCCCGAGGTGCTGGCGAGCCTGCCGGCCAGCTGCAAAAGGAGGGTGGACTTTCCGATGCCGGGTTCTCCCCCAAACAGGATCACCGCTCCGGGGATGAGCCCGCCCCCGAGCAGGCGATCTACCTCAGGGAACCCGGTGGAGACCCTTTCTCTCGGGGGGCGCTCAACCTGGGCCAGCGCCTGCGGCCGGGCCCCGATCCAGCTCTCCCCCTCCCCTTCCCCCTCACCCACCTCCTGAAAGGTCTCCCAGTGGCCGCACCGGGGACACCGCCCCAACCATTTGGGCGATTGATACCCGCACTCCCGGCATCGGTAGGCCATTTAGGCCGTCCGGAAACGCATCTCCCCCTCTTCGGCCTCCACCACGATGGTGCTGCCCGGGGGGAACTCCTTGGTCAGGATGCGCTCTGAGATGGGGTCCTCGATCAACCGCTCGATGGTGCGGCGCATGGGCCGGGCCCCGTACTTGGGGTCATAGCCACGCTCGATGAGGAGCTCCCGGGCCGAGTCGGAGAGCTGAAGCTCGATGTCGTGCTCCTCCTTGAGCCGCTTCCTGAGCCGACCCAGAAGCAGCTCGGCGATCTGCCCCACCTGGGCCTTGGTCAGGGAGTGGAACACGATGATGTCGTCCAGCCGGTTCAGGAACTCGGGGGAGAACAGCTTCCTCACCTCGCCCATCACCCGCGACTTCATGTCCTTGTAGGTGTCCTCTGACTCCACGTCCTCGGAGCCGAACCCCAGCGCGGTGCGGTCGGTGATGAGCTTGCTGCCCACGTTGGAGGTCATGATGAGCACCGTGTTGCGGAAGTCCACCTTGCGCCCCTGGGAGTCGGTGAGGATGCCGTCGTCCATCACCTGGAGCAAGATGTTGAATACGTCCCGGTGGGCCTTTTCGATTTCGTCGAACAACACCACCGAGTAGGGGCGGCGGCGCACCGCCTCGGTGAGCTCCCCGGCCTCCTCGTAGCCCACGTAGCCGGGAGGGGCCCCGATCAGGCGCGACACGGAGAACCGCTCCATGTACTCGGACATGTCAATGCGGATCAGGGCATCCTCATCTCCGAACAGGAACTCGGCCAGGGTGCGCGCCAGCTCGGTCTTCCCCACCCCGGTGGGGCCCAAGAACAGGAACGAGCCGATGGGTCGGCGGGGGTCCTTGACCCCGGCGTAGGCCCGGCGGATGGCCCGGCACACCGACTTCACCGCTTCCTCTTGCCCCACCAGGCGCTGGTGGATCTTCTCCTCCATGTGCACCAGCCGGGCCGTGTCCTCCTCCTGCAGGTGGCGGATGGGGATCCCGGTCCAGGCGGACACCGTGGCCGCAATGTGGTCTCCGGTCACGCTGGGCCGCTCGGTCCCCTCGCCCAGTTCGTCTTCGAATTGCTTCAGCTCCTCCAGCAGGGTGTTCCTCTGGTCGCGGATCTTCGCGGCCAGCTCGTAGTTCTGCTGGGCCACCGCCTCTTCTTCTTCCTCCTCCAGGGCGGTGATCTCCTCCACCAGTTTCCTGGCCTCAGGGGACAATTCGGTCACGGTCAGCCTGACCTTGGCCGCGGTCTCGTCGATGAGGTCGATGGCCTTGTCGGGGAGGAACTGGTCGGTGATGTAGCGGTCTGCCAGGCGGGCTGCCTGCCACAGGGCGTCGTCGGTGATCTGCACCCCGTGGTGCTGCTCGTAGCGGTGGCGAAGCCCTTTCAGGATCTTCACCGTCTCCTCCACCGACGGCTCCTCGATGTAGACGGTCTTGAACCGGCGCTTGAGGGCGGGGTCCTTTTCGATGGACTTGCGGTAGTCGTCGGGGGTGGCGGTGCCGATGCACTGGATGGCTCCCGAGGCGAGGGGTGGCTTGAGAATGGCCGAGGCGTCGATGGCCCCCTCCGCCCCCCCGGCGCCGACCACGGTCTGCAGCTCGTCGATGAACAGGATGATGTTGTCGGCGGCCATGACGTGGTTGAGGATGTTCTTAAGGCGCTGTTCGAACTCGCCCCGGTACTTGGTGCCGGCCACGATGCCGGCCATATCCAGCTCCACGATCTCCTTGTCCGCCAAGGCCAGGGGCACGTCCCCGGCGGCGATCCTCTGGGCCAGGCCCTCCACGATGGCGGTCTTTCCCACGCCGGACTCCCCGATCAGGGCGGGGTTGTTCTTCTTGCGCCGGCACAAGATTTGGATGACCCGCTCCAACTCCCGTTCTCGCCCGATGACCGGGTCCAGCAGGCCGGCCTCGGCCTCTTCCACCAAGTTGCGGCCGAATTCGCCCAGCTCCCCGGGCAGGCGGGCCTGCCGGCCGGTGCGCACCCGGATGCCCCCCCGCCGGGGGGCGAAGTAGGCACGGGCAGTGCGGAGGTCCACCCCATGGGCCCGCAGGATCTCGGCAGCGGTGCACTCCCCCTCCCGCAACACGGCCAGGATGAGGTGTTCCGGTTCGATGGAGTCTGAGCCGGTGCGGCGGGCCTCCTCGTAGGAGAGCTTCATCACCCGTCGGAACCGTTGGGTGGGCTCCAGCTCATCCGGAGGGAGGTGGAGCTTGCCCCGGCCCTTCTGGCGTTCGATGATGCGGGCCACCCGCTCGTAGGTGAGGCCGCTGTCCACCAGGAACCGGTACACCCTCGACCCCTCCAGCCTGAGGGCGGCCAGGAGCAGGTGCTCGGTCCCCACGTACCGATGCCGCCATTCCCCGGCCTCTTCCTGGGAAGCGGCGAGCAGCTTCATTGAATCCTTAGAGAATTTTTCATACATGGATTTCCCAAGCCTCCGCCGGGATTATACCCGGAGGCTCACTCGCGGCGAGCGTAGGCGTCCAGGGCCGCCTCCAGCCCCTGGGTGAGGAACAACCAGGCCAGCTGGGCCGCCCGGTCGGCGGCCTGGGAAAGGGCCGGGAGTTCCTCCCGGGGTGGGGGGGAGAGCACGTACTCGGCCAGGTCCACCCCGGGCGGTGGGGCCCCCACCCCCAGCCGCAGCCGGGGCACCTTTTGCGTGGCCAAGGCGGCCAGCACCGACCGCAGCCCGTTGTGGGTCCCGGGCCCTCCCTGGGGGCGGAGCCGCAGTTCCCCCACCGGCAAGTCCACGTCGTCCAGCACCACCAGCAGCTCCTCTGGGCCCAAGCCGTAGTCCGCCACCAAGTTGGCCACCGCCTCCCCGGCCCGGTTCATGAACGTGAGCGGGCGGAGGAGCAACCCCTCCTCCGCCCGGTAGATCTCCCCCCAGGGACGGCGGTCCTTGTGCCAGCCTCCCCTTCCAATCAGCCTTTCCAGTACCCAGAAGCCGGCGTTGTGGCGGGTGGGGGCGTACTTGGCCCCGGGGTTTCCCAGGCCGACTACCGCCCTCACTCCTCGGATTTCTCCTCTTCGGGGGCTTCCTCGGGGGCCTCGGCTTCTGCCACCGCTTCCTCGGCCTCTTCCTCCGCCTCGGCCAGCCGCACCGCCCGCGGGGCCAGCACGGTCACGATGGGGTCGTCCATGGGGTGGAGAGGGCGCAGCTCATCGTCCCACGGCAGGTCGCCGATGAGGATGGATTCATCCAGTCCCAACTGGGAGATGTCGATTTCGAAGAAGGGGGGGATCCTCCGGGGGAGGCCCTCCACCTCGATGTACTCGTGCACATGCTCTAGGATGCCGCCCTCTTTCACCCCGGGGCAAGTGCCCACCAACTTCACCGGCACCGGGATCACCAGCTTGCGGCCCGGCTCGGGCACGTAGAAATCCACGTGCAGGAAGCGCTCCGTGATGGGGTCCACCTGGATATCTTTCAGGAACACGTGGTAGGTCTCGCCCCCCTCCACCTGCACTTCCACCGTGGTGGAGCGGGTGACGTGCCGGAACAGGTCCTCCAGGTCTGCCTCGGGCACGGCCACGCTGATGGCTCCGTCCACGTGTGGGCCGTAGATGACCGCCGGCACGAAGCCCTCCCGGCGGAGCCGCCGCGGTTTTTGAGTTGGGGAACGCGGTTTTGCCTTTATCAGCATGTCTTAGACCTCCTAACGCACCAAGAGCTCGCTCACTGACTCACAGCGGAAGATTCTGCTGATGGCTTCGGCCAACAGATCCGCCACCGAGACGATCTCCACCTTGGGGTGAGCGGCCACCTCGGGGCGGTGGGCGATGGTATCGGTGACCAGTAGCTTCTGCAAGGGGGAGGAGGAGAGCCCCTCCAGGGCCTGCTCGGTGAACAGGCCGTGGGTGACGGCGGCGAACACCCGCTTGGCCTTCTTCTCCGCCAGCCGCTCGGCGGCTTGGTACAGGGTGCGGCCGGTGGACAGGATGTCGTCCACCAAGATCACGTTGCAGCCCTCCACGTCCCCGATCACGTGGTACACCTCCGGCTCCTCGCGGGAGGTGCTGCGGCGGTGTTTCTCCACGATGGCCAGCGGGGTGTCCAGCACCTTGGCCAGCCGGCGGGCCCGCCACACCCCCCCGATGTCCGGCGACACCACCACCAACGGGTCCAGCCAGTCGGGGTGGTGGGCCTGGATGTAGTGGGCAAAGAGCCTATCGGTGCGGAGGTGGTCCACCGGGACGTTGAAAAAACCCTGGATCTGGCCGGCGTGAAGTTCGATGGTGAGCACCCGGTCCACCTGGGAGGCCTCGAGCAAGTTGGCCACCAGTCGGGCGGAGATGGGGACCCGCCCCTTTTTCTTCCGGTCCTGGCGGGCATAGCCGAAGTAGGGGATCACCGCACACACCATGGCCGCGGAGGCCCGCTTCAGGGCATCCACCATGATCAGCAGCTCCACCAGGTGTTCGTTGACCGGAGGGGAAGTGGGTTGGATGATGAACACGTGCTTTCCGCGGACGGTTTGCCCGATTTTCACCCGCACTTCCCCGTCGGGGAACCGGCCGGGGGTGAGCCCCGGTTCCTGTTCCTCCTCGCGGTGGTCGGCCGGGCATAGCGGCAACCCCAGCCGGGCTGCCACGTCCTGGGCCAGCTCCAAGTGGGCGCTCCCACTTACCAGGCACAGCCCCTCCAGTTCGGCTTGCTCAACCTCAACCGTCACTTTCTCCCCTCCCCTTTGCCCAGCCGGGCTTGATGTGTTGTGGGGGGCGGGCCAGGGCCAGGGCATATGGGGGCACGTCCTGGGTGACCACCGAGCCGGCGGCCACGTAGGCACCCTCCCCGATGCGGATGGGGGCTACCAGGGCGGCGTTGGTGCCGATGAAGGCGCCGGCACCGATTTCGGTACGATGCTTTCTGATGCCGTCGTAGTTGCAGGTGATGGCCCCGGCTCCGATGTTGGCATGCGGTCCCACCTCGGCGTCGCCGATGTAGGCCAGGTGTCCTGCCTTGACTCCCTCCCCCAGCTGGGCGTTTTTCACCTCCACGAAGTTGCCCACCCGCGCCCTCCGGCCGATGCGGGCCCCGGGCCGGAGGTGGGCGTAAGGCCCCACCCGCGCCTCCTCTTCCACCATCGCGCCTTCGAGCACGGAAAACCACACCCGGGCTCCCGCCGCCACGTGGGAATCCAACAGGAAGGTCCCCGGGCCGATTTCACAGCCTTCTCCCACCTGGGTCTCACCCCACAGGTAGGTGTGGGGCCACAGCACCGTGTCCTGGCCCACCTTTGCCTTGGGGGACAGGTAAACGGCCTGTGGATGGGGGATGGACACCCCGGCCTGCATCAGGCCCCGGGCCAGTCGGCCTTGGAGGATGCCCTCCAGGCGGGCCAGATCCAGCCGGTCGTTCACCCCCAACAGGTCCTCCGCCGGGGACCAGGGGAGGGCCCCCACCCCGCCGCCGGGGGCGAACTTCTCCACCAGGTCCGTCAGGTAGTACTCTCCCTGGGCGTTTCCCCGGGACAGGCCCGCCAGGGCCTCCCACAACTCCGGTCGGTTGGAGAGGCAGAAGATGCCGGAGTTCACCTCCCGGATGGCGAGCTCGGCGGGGGAGGCGTCGTTGGCCTCCACGATCCGCACCACCTGGCCCTCCTGTCGCACCACCCGGCCGTAGCGGCCGGGCTCCGGTAGCTCTAGGGACAGAAATGAAACTATAAATTTGTTTTTTAGGTGAAACTCGACCAGCTCCTGCAGGGCCTGGGGGGGGACCAATGGCACGTCGCCCGGGAGCACCACCAAAAGAGGGGCGGACACCGCCTCCCGGGCAGCCAACACCGCGTGGCCGGTGCCCAACGGCTCCCCTTGGTCAACAAAGGTGACCCTGCGGTTGGAAAACGCCTCCCGGATGGCCTGGCCACCTGGCCCCACCACCACCACCGTGGTGGCGGGCTGGAGGGAAGAGGCAGCGCTCAGGACGTGTTCCAGCAGGGGCAGGCCGGCCAGGGGGTGCAGGACCTTGGGGATGCGGGAGCGCATCCGGACTCCCTTCCCCGCGGCTAAGATCACTACATCCAAGGGGTTCGCCATGACCCTGTCTTACTATATCCCCAGCTAGGTGGTGGCGCAAAAGCCTTGGCAGGGGAAGGGTTGGCTGGGCACGTCCCGGCGAAGGGAGTTCAAGTGAGCCAACCGCGGCCGGAATAGAGGTTGAAGCGCTGGCCGCGCAGGAACCCCACCAGTCCCAACTGCTGCCGGCGGGCCAGGCGGATCGCCCCCAGGAGGGCCGCCCCCCGGGTTACCACCAGCGGAATGCGGGCTCGGAGTGCCTTGAGCACGATTCCCGCCGATACCCGGCCGGTGAGATATAGGAGCCGGCTCTCCAACGGTCCCCCGGCCAAAAGCTCCGCCCCGATCACCTTGTCCACCGCGTTGTGCCGCCCGATGTCTTTGGCCACCTGGACCAGCGTCAGCTCGGGGGAGAACAAGAATGCGTAGTGATACGCCCCGGTCAG
>DFNF01000046.1:4955-5933 GCA_002375935.1 Acetothermia bacterium UBA3574 | reverse complement strand
TGGCCGGGGTGGTGGCCGCCTGCTGCTGGTTCGCCGCGGGAGGGGGGGCGGGCTGGCCATGAGGGGCCGGTGGCTCAAAGTGATGCTGCTCAGCGGCAGCTTCCTGACCCTGGCCTTGTACGCCCTGCTCCGCCCACCCCCGGCCCCGGTGGCCGTAGAGGTGGCGTCCCCGGAGGTGGTACGGCGGCTCACTCTAGCAGAGATCAAGGCGCTGCCTGCACTGGAGAGGGAGGGTAGCTACCAGAATCGGTTTGGCAATTGGCAGGGTCAGGGTAGGTATCGAGGCGTGCTGCTTTGGGAGCTGATTCAGGCCGCGTTGGGGGAGGTGGAAGTGGGGGAAGCAGTGGTCATCGGGGAGGACGGCTATCGGGTTTCCTTCCCTTTGGACCGCCTTTTGGACCCGGAATATCCGGTGGTGCTGGCGTTCTCCCGGGATGGGCAGGAACCTCCCGCCTGGGAAGACGGCCCTCAGGTGGCGGTGCTACCCCAGGACGGCGGGGTGAGCAACGCCGAGTACGGGGTGGACTCGGCCGGTGCGTTCTGGGTGAAAAACGTGGTTCGGATTGAGGTCCTGCCCCCGGCGGGCCCGGGGGAAGGTGGTTGACGGCTAGCCAGGAGAACTTCCTTGGGGTAAGCTCGCTTATCATGAAAAGGGAAAGGGAAAGCCGTGGCTGAGCCGGTTGCGTTCCGCTGCCTTAGCTGCGGGCGCCAGTACGAGCCCTGGTCGCTGGACTACCTGTGTCCACACTGTGGTCCCATCCTCGGCACCCTGGAGGTAGTTTACGATTACCATCTCCTTTCCCGGCGATTGACTCCCACCAGCTTTGCTGAGACCCGCCGGGCTTCCCTGTGGCGGTATGAGGAACTTTTGCCGGTGGGCCGGGAGTACGGGGTGGTGTTGCGGGCCGGGTGGACCCCCCTCTACCCCTGCCGGCTGCTGGCCGCGGAGTTGGGGCTTTCGGCCCTGTGGATCAAGGA
>DFNF01000046.1:0-4591 GCA_002375935.1 Acetothermia bacterium UBA3574 | reverse complement strand
TCCTACAAGGACCGGGCCACGGCGGTGGTGGTGGCGGCGGCCAAGCGGTTGGGGCGGGAGGCCCTCACCTGTGCCTCCACCGGTAACACGGCCACCTCGGTGGCCGGGTTCTGTGCCGCCGCTGGGATCCCCGCCTACATCTTCGTGCCCCAAGGGGCCCCGGCGGCCAAGGTGGCCCAACTTTTGGCCTACGGGGGAACGGTGTTCGCCGTGGAGGGAGGGTATCAGGCCGCCCAGGCCCTGTGCCAATTGGCCCGGGAGAAATTCGGTTGGTATGACCGCTCGGATGGGGCCAACCCCATCAACGCCGAGGGCAAGAAGACCGGCGCCCTAGAAATTTGGGAGCAGCTAGAGGGTGAACTTCCGGATTACGTCCTCGTTTCGGTGGGAGATGGATCCATCATCTCCGGGGTTTGTAAGGGCTTTTGGGAGCTCACCCAGGTGGGGTTGGCCGAACGGATGCCCAAAGTGTACGGGGTGCAGGCGGAGGGGGCTCCGGCAGTGGCCGAGGCCTTCCGCCGCTTTCAGGCCGGCGAGCCGTGGTTGCCCGCCGAGGGCCCGGCCGACACCTTGGCCGATTCCATCCGGGTGGGAAAGCCCCAGGATGTGGTCAAGGCGGTGAAGTACGTGGCCCGCACCGGAGGCGGGTTTGTCACCGTGGGGGACCGGGAGATGGTGGCGGCCGCCCAGGCCCTGGCCCGAGAGGTGGGGGTGTTCGCCGAACCGGCCGCCGCCGCCGCCTACGCCGGCCTGCTCAAACTCCTGCGGGAGGAGGAGATCCCCTCCGGGGCCAAGGTGGTGGTGGTCATCACCGGCTCTGGGCTCAAGGACCCCCACGGGGTGCTGCAAGGCCTGCCCGAGCCCACGGTGATCCCCCCGGAGCTCGCCGCGCTGGAGAGCGCCCTCGCCGGAGGATGAGCATCAACTTCCGGTTGAACGGCCGCGAGGTGGAGGTGGACGTCCCCCCGGGGCGGAGGTTGTTGAACCTGTTGCGGGAGGACTTGGGCCTCACCGGCACCAAGGAGGGCTGTGGCGAAGGCGAGTGCGGTGCCTGCACGGTGCTGGTGGATGGCCGGCCTCGGCTCGCTTGCCTCACAGCCGCCATCCAGGTGGAGGGTAAAGAGGTCCTCACCGTGGAGGGGCTGTCTGCCGGGGGGAAGCTGCACCCGATGCAGGAGGCCCTGATCAAGGCCGCCGGGGTGCAGTGTGGATTTTGCACCCCCGGTTTCGTGATGGCCGCCTATGCCCTGCTCTCGGAAAACCCGCATCCCACGCGCCAGGAGGTGCGGGAGTTCCTGTCCGGCAACCTGTGCCGCTGCACCGGTTATGAGGGGATCGTGGAGGCGGTGCTGTTGGCGGCGAAATATCTGAGGGGTGATCCCTCACGCGTCACACCTGACGGGAAAACACCATGAGCCGCGGCATCCAGAATTCCGGGAAACTACACCACATGTCCTACGCCACGGAAGCCCATGTTACGAACCGCTCGTTATCCCCCGCAGAAGATCCCGTCACCGCTGTGGTGCTGGCCGCCGGGGCTGGGAAGAGGATGGGGAGGCCCAAGCTCCTTCTGGCCTACCGGGGAAAGCCCTTGCTCTCCTGGACATTGGAGTTGGTGGAACGTCTCCCGCTCAGTCGGCGCCTCATCGTCCTGGGGGCCCAGGCCCCCGAGATCCTGGAGGAGATCTTTGGCCTCCGTCCCCCCGCTCTCCCCGCCCATGACGCGTCACGGGTAACGCGTCACGGTTTCCTTTGGGATGTGCTCATAAACCCCGGCTGGGAGGAGGGGATGGGGAGCTCCCTGCGGCTGGCGGCGGAGCGGGTGGAGGGGGGGATGTTGGTGTTCCTGGGGGACATGCCCGAGGTGCCCCGGGGGGCAGCCCTGGAGGTGCTGCGGCGGGCCGGAGACCAACCGGTGGCCCCCAGTTTTCAGGGCCGGCGGGGGTTCCCCATCTATCTCCCCCGGGAGTTGCGCCCCCAGCTGCTGGCGTTGGGAGGCGACATCGGGGCCCGGGAACTGGTCCGGGAAAGCTGTCAACTCATCCCCTGGCCCGACCCAGGGGTAGTGCTGGACGTGGATCGGGAGGAGGATCTGCCGTGCGCAAGACCGGTCCGGCGAGGATCGTGAGGCCGCGGGACTTGTCGGAAGCAGTGCGGTTGGTGGCCGAGGGCGGCCGGCCCCTGGCCGGGGGCACGGACCTGTTCGTGCGCCTCCGCCGGGAGGTCGAGGACCCGCCTTTTTTGGTCTACCTGGGGGAACTTCCAGAGCTGCAGGGGATCGAGCTGCGGGAGGACGGGGCAGTGGTGGGGGCGGCCGTGACCCACGCCAAGCTGCTTAGGTCCGAGGTGGCCGAGCGGCTCCCCATCCTGAGACTCGCCCTGTCCACCATCGGGGCACCGGCCATCCGGGAGATGGGTACCCTGGCCGGGAATGTGGCCAACGCCTCCCCGGCCGGAGACGGCCTGATACCCCTTTATCTTTTGGAGGCCAGGGTGCTGTTGGCGGGCCCCCAGGGGGAACGGGAGCTCCCGGTGGAGGAGTTCGTGCTGGGGCCGGGGAAGACGGCCCTGAAGGAGGGGGAGATCATCCGCAGCCTCTTCCTCCCCTTTCCCGAGGGGGAGCCGCGGAGCTACTTCCGGAAGGTGGGTCGCAGGCGGGCACTCCTGATCGCGGTGGCCTCGCTGGGAGGGCTGGTTTGGCTGCAGGACGGGGTGGTGGAGCAGGCCCGGCTCGCCCTGGGTTCGGTGGCCCCTACTGTGCTCCGCCCCCGGGAGGTAGAGCAAGAATTGGTGGGAAAACCCCTGGACCCACAGGTGCTGGCCCCGCTGGCGGAGAAACTTTCCCAACTGGTGCAGCCCATCACCGACCTGCGGGCCTCGGCCAGCTACCGGCGAGAGGTGGCGGGAAAGCTCCTTTTGGACCTGGCCGTTTCCCTGGCAGGCTAGGCTGGTATCCCGGGCCGAGGTGGGCTATTCTTCCTCGTCATCAGGCCTCAAGGGGGCGAAAGCCATGCCAGAAATCATTGAGCGGGTCCTTTATTCCGCCGCGGACATCGCCCGGAGGGTGGCAGAGCTGGGGAGCCGGATTTCCCAGGATTACCGGGAGGGGGCCGGTCGCGATCCCTACCGGCGACCTCTGCTGGTGGTGGGCCTCCTCAAGGGGGCCCTCCCCTTCATGGCCGACCTCACCCGGGCCATGGACATCCCCCTGGAGTACGACTTCATGGCCGTCTCCAGTTACCAAGGCCGCACCAGCCCCGGGGAGGTCCGCATCCTCAAGGACCTCGACTCCCCAGTGGGGGCCAGGGACCTGTTGATCGTGGAGGACATCGTGGACACCGGCCACACCTTGGATCACATCCTGCGCCGGCTGCGGGTGCGGGATCCTGCCAGCCTCCGAGTGTGTACCCTGCTAGACAAGCCCGCCCGCCGGGAGGTGGAGGTCCCGGTGCACTACGTGGGCTTCACCTTGAGAGGGAAGGAGTTCGTGGTGGGCTACGGCCTGGATTACGCTGAACTTTACCGCAACTTGCCCTATATCGGGATTGTGAAGCCCGAATACCAGGAGACATGATTACCATCGGGATAGAGACCTCCTGCGATGAGACCTCGGTGGCCCTGCTCCGGGATGGAGACATTTTAGTTAATCTGGTTTACTCCCAGGTTGACCTGCACGCCCGGTTCGGGGGGGTGGTGCCGGAGGTGGCCTCTCGAGATCACCTGCGAAAGCTCCCTCCGCTAGTGGAGGAGGCGCTCAAGAAGGCCGAGCTCGAGGCGAGCCAACTGGGGCTGGTGGGGGTGACCCGTGGGCCGGGGCTGGTAGGGCCGTTGTTGGTGGGGCTCTCTTATGCCAAGGGGTTGGCCCTGGCCCTGGGCCTCCCCCTGGTGGGGGTTAATCATCTGGAAGCTCACATCTTTGCTCATCGGCTTGCCCATCCCGAGGCGGAGCCCCCCCTGGTAGCCCTGATCGTGTCGGGGGGCCATACCTCCCTGGTGCATGTGCCGGAGTGGGGGACCTACCGCCAGGTGGGGGCCACCCGGGACGACGCTGCTGGGGAGGCTTTGGACAAGTTCGGGCGCCTGATCGGGCTCCCCTATCCGGCCGGCCCGGCGGTGGACGAGCTGGCCGGAAGAGGGGACCCCCAGGCGGTGCCCTTCCCCCGCCCCATGCTGGAGTCCGGCCTGGACTTCAGCTTCGCCGGGCTCAAGACCGCGGCCGTCTACTGGTTGCGGGATCACCCTCACACCCACCAGGAAGACCTGTGTGCTTCCTACCTGGAGGCGGTGGTGGAGGTTTTGGTGGAGAAAACCCTCCGGGCGGCGAAGCTGCTCGGGGTGCAGCGGGCGGCGGTAGTGGGGGGAGTGGCGGCCAACCGGCGACTGCGGGAGGTGCTCCCGGCCCGGGCTGCCGCCGGGGGGGTGGAGGTATACTTCCCGCCCCCGGAGCTGTGCACCGACAACGCGGCCATGGTGGCCGCCTGTGCCCTGTTTCACCACCTGCGGGGGGAAGAGACCCCCCTGTCCGCCTCGGCCGCGCCCGCGTTGCCCCTAGGCTGATTCCCGGCTAGGCCCATCTTCTACAGTTGTGGAT
>DFNF01000060.1 GCA_002375935.1 Acetothermia bacterium UBA3574 | reverse complement strand
GCTCTCGGGGTTCGCGGCCCTGGGGTGGGGGCTTTGGCGGGCGGGGCTGCGGCGCTACCAGGGGGCCGGCGGTTGAAACCACCCCCTCCACCCGCGACCCCTGCTGGGCCGGTGGCTGACCAGGGCCACTGCCCAGGCGGCGATCCCCTCCCCCCGGCCCATGGGCCCCATCCCCTCAGAGGTGGTCGCCTTCACCAAAACCGCCCCCACCGGGAGCCCCAGGCAACTCGCGATCCTCGCCCGCATCTCCCCCACGTAGGGGGCGAGCTTGGGGGCCTCGGCAATCACCACCGCGTCGAGCTGCACCGGGCGATAGCCCGCTTGCGCCAGGAGCCCCCGCACCCGCGAGAGGAGCTTCAGGGAAGAGATGTCCTTGTAGGCGGGATCGTCGGGCGGGAAATGCTGGCCGATATCCCCCATGGCCGCCGCCCCCAACAGGGCGTCACAGATGGCGTGCAAGAGAACATCCGCGTCCGAGTGCCCCTCCAGCCCCAGCTCGAAGGGGACCTCCACCCCACCCAGGACCAGCTTCCTCCCCGAGACCAGCCGGTGGAAGTCGATGCCTATCCCTATCCGGATCCCAGCTACGTGCATGTCCCCTCACCCGCCACCAGCTCCTCCACGACTTCCCGGGCCAGCGGAGGGGGGAAACCACGGCGCAACAGGAAGTTGTACGCCCGCCGCTTCCGCGTCTCTTCCGGGAGACCCTGCCACAGGGAAAGCCGCTGTTCCAGGGCCTCCTCCGCCAGGTCCCGCTCGGAGAACTCCGGCAGCGCCCTGGCCGCGGCCCGGGCCGCCAGTTCCTCGGGGAGCCCCTTGGCCCGCAGCTCCTGGGCAAGCAACTTACGCGAACGGGGCCGAGAGAGGAGCCGGGCCTCAGCGTAGAGCCAGGCGAACAGCTCGTCGTCCACCAGCTTCGCCTGCTTCGCCTTCTCCAGGACCCGCTCCACCACCTCGGGGGGACACCCCTTGGCGGCGAGGCGTTTCCTCAGCTCGGCCTCGGTGCGGGGGCTGAAGGAGAGGAGCTTGGTCAGGTAGCCCCAGGCCCAGTCCTCATCCCTGGCTTTCTTCATCCCCCCGCGGCTTGGGCTGGGGGAGCCCGGCCCGCTCCCGGATCTCCTGCTCGATCTTCTCGGCCAGATCCGGGTTTTCCTCCAGGAACTGGGCCGCCTGGGCGATCCCCTGGCCCAGCCGCACGTCCCCATAGGAGTACCAGGAGCCGGAACGGGAGATCACCCCCAGCGATTCCCCGGTGTGCAGGAGGTCCCGCGAGCGCACGATGCCCTTGCCGTAGATGACGTCGAACACCGCCTCCCGGAACGGGGGTGCCACCTTGTTCTTCACCACCCGCACGTGGGCCCGGGTGCCCACCCGTTCGGCCCCCTCCTCGATCTTGCCCTCGGACCAGATCTGCATCCGCACCGAGGCGTAGAACTTCAGGGCCCGCCCGCCGGTGGTGGTGGTGCCCCCGCCCCAAGGGCCGGACTGGATGGTGGATCGGATTTGGTTCACGAAGATGGTTACCGTCTTGGACTGGGCGATGGCCGCCGCCAATTTCCGCATGGCCTGAGACATGAGCCGGGCCTGCAGCCCCACCTGGGCGTCCCCCATCTGCCCCTGCAGCTCCGCCTCCGGCACCAGGGCGGCCACCGAGTCGATCACGATCACGTCCACCGCCCCGGAGCGCACCAACTGCTCGGTTATCTCCAGGGCCTGCTCCCCGGAGCTGGGCTGAGAGAGAAGCAGGTGGTCCAAGTCAACTCCGATGGCCTGGGTGTAATGGGGGTCCAGGGCGTGCTCGGCGTCCACGAACGCGGCCGTGCCCCCGAGCTTTTGGGCCTCGGCCAGGATGTGCAGGGCCAGGGTGGTCTTCCCGGAGGCCTCCGGGCCGAAGATCTCCACCATCCTGCCCCGGGGTACCCCCCCCACCCCCAGGGCGATGTCCAGCGACAGGGCCCCGGTGGGGATGACCTCGATCCCCGAGGTCACCGCCTCCTCCCCCAGCCACATCACTGCCCCCTCGCCGTAGGCCTTCTTTATCTGCTTAAGAACACTTTCCAGAACTTCCCGCTTTTTGGGATCACTGCGATCTGGCATCTTCAATCCCCCCTCGTGGTTGACAACGCATGGTACGGCCCTCCCCCCCGGGGAGCAAGGGACCAAGATTGGAGATACCGCCGGCCACCCAGCTCAGAGCCATTGACTTGCACCCCCGGCAGCGCTAAGCTGACTCGCCCCAAGGAGGCGAGTGCTATGCAGTTGGGAATCGACATCGGTTCCCTCACCGTCAAAGCAGTGGCGGTGGATGAACGGGGAACCGTAAAGGGGTGGGTGTACCTCCCTTCCCATGGGGCCCCCTTCCGCACTGCCCTGGCGGCTCTGGAGGAAGTGGTGCGCCAAGTGGGCCCAGGCCACATCCGGGCCCTGGGGATCACCGGCTCTGGCGGCAGGCTCCTTGGCCAGTTCATCCCGGGGCGGTATGTCAACGAGCTGGTGGCCCAGACCCGGGCCTTGGCCTGCTACCACCCCGAGGCCCGCACGGTGATCGAAATCGGGGGGCAGGACTCGAAGCTGTTGGTGCTGGAGGAGCAAGCCGGCCGGCTGAGCTTGGTGGACTTCGCCTTGAACACGCAATGTGCCGCCGGCACCGGCTCCTTCCTGGAGCAGCAGGCCGCCCGGCTGGGCCTCTCCATCGAGGAATTCTCCCGGCTGGCGGCCCAGGCCAAAGATCCCCCCTACATCGCCGGCCGGTGTGCGGTGTTCGCCAAGTCCGACATCGTACACCTGCAGCAAGTTGGCACCCCCTTGCCGGAGATCCTGGGCGGGCTGTGCCTGGCCTTGGCCCGCAACTTCTGCTCCGACGTGGCCCAGGGGCGTCCCTTCCGCCGGCCCATCGTGTTCCAAGGGGGCGTCTCCAAGAACCAGGGCATGGTCCGCGCCCTGGAGGAAGTGCTGGGCCTGTCGCCCGGGGAGCTCATCATCCCCCGATACCAGGTGCTGATGCCGGCCATCGGCGCCGCCTTGGCCGCAGGGGGCCCGCGGTTCGATTGGCAGGCCGTGCGAGGTGGCCTATCCCGGGCCCTAGCTCAAGAGGACGGACAGGCCGAAAAACACGCCCGGCTCCAGGCCAGCTCCCCCCCGGTAGAGGCCAAGCTCACCCCGGTGCGGGGAAAGACCCCGGGGTTCCTGGGGATCGACGTGGGCTCCATCAGCACCAAGGCGGTGGCCATCGACGGGGAGGGAAACCTCCTGGCCAAGGTGTACCTGCGCACCCGGGCCGATCCCCTGGGGGCGGCGGCAGAGTGTCTCAAGCGGTTGGGGCAGGCCCTGGGCGAGCGGCTGGTAGTGCAAGGGGTGGGGGTCACCGGCTCGGGCCGGGAACTGGTGGCCCGATTCGTGGGGGCAGACGTGATAAAGAACGAGATCACCGCCCAGGCCCGGGCTGCCTGGGCTGTGGACCCTGAAGTGGACACGGTGTTCGAGATCGGGGGCCAGGATTCCAAGTACATCCGGCTGGAAGGCGGGGTGGTGGTGGACTTCGCCCTGAACAAGGCCTGCGCCGCCGGCACCGGCTCCTTCCTGGAGGAACAGGCAGCCCGGCTGGGAACCTCACTGGAACAGCTGGTGGAATTGGCCCTGGCCGCCGCCCAGCCGGTCAGATTGGGGGAACGGTGCACCGTGTTCATGGAGTCAGACCTCATCCACCACCAGCAGCGGGGGGCGGGCAAGCAAGACCTGGCCGCCGGGTTGGCCTACTCCATCGCCATCAACTACCTGAACCGGGTCGTGGGGGACCGGCCCGTGGGCCGGCGCATCTTGTTCCAGGGCGGGGTGGCCGGAAACCGGGCGGTGGTGGCCGCCTTCGAGAACCTGCTGGGACGGCCGCTGCGGGTGGCACCCCATTTCGAGGTCACCGGCGCCTGGGGGGTGGCGTTGATCACCAGGGAGCTGATGTGAGCGGCCGCAGGCGGGAAGAGGGGGGCTGGGAGATGGAGAAGAAAAACCGATTCAAGTCGAAATTCAAGGGCTTTCAGGTGGCCGAGCAGGGTTGGGAGCAGCGGACCTTCACCTGCCAAGGCTGTCCCAATGTGTGCCGCATCACCCAGGTGAAATTCCCCGGGGAGCCCCCGCTGTTTTACGGGGCCCGCTGTGACCGCTACGAAACCAGGCTTTCCCAGGAGGCCCGCCTGCCGAACCTGTTCCAGCGGCGAAACAAGCTGGTGCTGGACCCGGAGGGGGAACAGGAGTCCCTGGCCGGGCTCCTCACCTACCCCCCGAGTGGGAAGGCCAAGGGGCGGGTGGGGGTCCCCCGGGCCCTGCTGACTTGGGAGCTGTTCCCCTTCTTCCTCGCCTTCCTCCGGGAGCTGGGCTGGGAAGTGGTGCTGTCCCCGGCCACCAGTGCGGAGTTGGTGAGGGATTCCCTGGCCCTGGCCCCCTCCACCGCCTGCCTCCCGGCCAAGGTGGTACAGGGGCACGTGCGGGCCCTGCTGGAGGCCGAGGTGGACGTGCTGTTCCTGCCCGCCCTGGTGGACGCCGCCCACCCCAACACCCGCACCAAGACCAACTACAACTGCCCCTTGGTGCAAGCCCAGCCCTACATCATCCGGGCCAGTTTCGAGTTTTCGGGCCGGGAGGTGATCACAGACCCGCTGCACTTCTATCGGCCCGAGCTGGCCGAGGGAGAGCTTCTGGGGCTGGCCAGGAAACTGGGGGGGAATGGGCGAGCTGCCCTGGCCGCTGCGGACGCCCTGGCCAAGCGAGTCAGGGAGAAGCTCCTCAAGCTGGGGGAGGAGGCGCTGGGACTGGTGGCGACGGGGGAGCTGGGGGTGGTGATCCTTTCCCGGCTGTACAACGGCTGCGATGAGGGGCTCAACCTGGGGGTGCCGGAGAAGCTCCTCCGGTTGGGGGTGCTGCCCATCCCGCTTGACCTGCTCCCCTGGGAGGAAGAGCCGGTGGACCCCCGCTACCCGTTCATGCAGTGGCACGCGGGGAAACGGATCTTGGCCGCGGCGGAGATCGTGCGCCGCACTCCTGACCTGTGGGCCATCTACCTCACCCACTTCGGCTGTGGCCCGGATTCGTTCATCCACCACTACGTGCGGGAGGCACTGGCGGGAAAACCATTCCTCACCCTGGAGCTGGACGAGCACTCCGCCGATGCCGGGGTGGTGACCCGCTTGGAGGCCTACTTGGATTCGGTGGGGATGCTCCGGGAAAAGCCCCGCCCCCAGCC
>DFNF01000042.1 GCA_002375935.1 Acetothermia bacterium UBA3574 | reverse complement strand
GGGCCCGCGGCGGGGCGGGGGAAGTGGGGCACCTGGTGCTGTGGCCGGAGGGCCCCCCCTGTCGCTGCGGGAAGCGCGGCTGTTTGGAGGCCGTCGCCTCCGGCACCGGGATCGCCCGGGCCGCCCGAGAGGAGTTGGGCCAGGAACTTGCGGCCCAGCAAGTGGTGGCACTGGCCCGGGGAGGGGACCCCGGGGCCCAGGCCATCGTGGACCGGGCCGCTCGCGCCTTGGGCCAAGCCATCGCCATCTTGGCCGAGCTGCTGGAGCCAGAGTTGGTGGTGCTGGGCGGAGGGCTCACCCGGGCCTGGGACTTTTTGGGGCCCAAAGTGGAGAAAGCGGTACGTGATTTTTCCCGCAACCCCCCCCGCCTGGCCCTGACCCCACTGGGGGACGACGTGGGCCTGTACGGGGCAGCCGTGCTCCCCCGCCACTTCCCCAGCTGGTGAGTCGGCTGACAAGGGGCCTTGTTTCGGGAACTGCCTGGCTGGTCGAGCCCTTTGGGCGGCACGCTGATGTGCCGGCTCGAGATCAGCTAAACTTCGAAGGGGCGATGGACGAGTTTTCCGGGTTGGGGAAGCTGCTCATTTGGCTTGGAATCGCGCTCCTGCTGGCCGGCTTGCTCCTCTCGGGGAAACTCCCCTGGCTGGGGAGGCTGCCCGGGGACATCCGCCTGGTGGGGGAGCGGTGGAGCTTTTACTTCCCCCTGACCAGCATGCTCGTCATTTCCCTGGTGGTGAGCTTCGTCCTCTGGCTGCTGCGCCGGTGAGAGGTAGTCCTCCCTTGGGCAGCCGGCTCGGGGGCGACCTAGGCCGCGTCTATGTGCTCCATCAGTCGGTTTACCAATATCCTGTACCTCTCCCCCCGGCTTAGATTCGGTGGCAGCCCTTGGGAAAGCTCCGCCACCGTGACCGGGGGGCCGAACCTGACCTCTAGCTTGGGGAAACCGAAGGGGTAACGGGGCGGATAGGGCCCCTGGGCCACGATGTTGGCCGGGATCAGGGGGCGTCCTAAGAGCTCGGCGAACCTCACCGCCCCGGGCTTGGGTTTCGCCCCTGGGCGGGTGGTGCCCTCGGGGAAGATGCCCAACAGTGGCACCCGGCGGGCGGTGCGCACCGCTCGCTTGAAGTCGCCGGGTTTGAACGCCTCCCGGTCGATCACGGTGGCGAACGCCCACACGAAGGGGGCGAAGAAGGGGTTGCGGGTGAGGCCGCGCCGGGCCAAAAAGCCGATCCTGTGAAATGGTCCGCAGGCCAGGCACAACACCGGGATGTCCCAATAGGAGCGGTGGCGGGCCACCAAGATCCCCCCGCCGGAGAGATGCTCCCGGCCCCGGACCCGCAGCCGGAACAGCCCCCAAATCACGGGCCCGACGAGGAGCACCAGCAGCGCGTAGAAAAAGTCCCTCAGCCTGTCAGCCAGCCAGGCGCGCACGTCTTTCCTCCACCAACTCCAAGGCCCGCTGCAGCACCTCCTGGGGGGAGCGGCCGGTGGTGTCCAGTAGCACCGCATCCGGGGCCGGCCGCAGGGGGGAGTCCTGGCGGGTGGAGTCCCGCTCGTCCCGCCGCCGGATGGCGGCCAGGATCTCTTCTAGGTTGCCGCCCCGTTCCCGAAGCCGCCGGCGGGCCCGCTCCTCCGGAGTGGCCCAGAGGAAAATCTTCAGCTCCGCCTCCGGCAGCACCACCGTGCCGATGTCCCGGCCCTCCATCACCACCTGCCGGCCCGCGGCGATCTCCCGCTGCAGGGCCACCAGGTGCCGCCGCACCGCGCTGTCCACCGCCACCTGGGAGGAAAGCTCGTCCAGGGCCGGGTCGTCCAGCAATTCGGTCACGTCTTCCCCCTCCAGCAAGATCCTCCCCCCGGCCCGCACCTCGATGCGGGCTCGCTCCGGGGGCAACCCTCGGCGTTTGGCCAACGCCGCCGCCCGGTACATGGCCCCGGTAGGCACGAACAGATAGCCCAGCTCCTCCGCCAAACGCCGGGCCAGGGTGGTCTTCCCGGCCGCTGCCGGGCCGTCGATGGCGATCTTCATGCCACGAACTTGTATCCCCGGGCCACCGGCCGTGCAACGAACACCTTCCCCCGGAGATGTAGCCGCCGGGCCGCGAGCCGAGCTTCCTCCTCGCTAGGGAAGGCGCAAAACAGTGCCGAGCCGGAGCCGGTCATCCCCACCGGCCCTTCCAGTTCCTCCAGGCGGTCTCTGAGGGCGAGGAGCTGAGGGTGGAGGGCCAAGGCGGCTGGCCAGAGGTCGTTTTCCAACTCCCCTTCCCAGCCAGGAGCGGGGGAGGAGTAGGGGACCCCCAACCGGTCGTAGGCTCGGTAGACCTCGCCGGTGGGACAGCGAAACGGGGGCACGACGATCAGGAACGCGGCTGGCAAGTCCACCTGTGCCGGGCGCAGCCGCTCGCCGATCCCCTCGGCCCAGGCCGGGCTCGGCCCCAAGAAGAAGGGCACGTCCGCACCCAGGGTGGCCCCCAGCGCCCCCAGCTCTTCCAGGGGAAGCCCCAGTCCCCACAACCGGTTCAGCCCGGCCAGCACGGCGGCGGCGTCCGAGCTCCCCCCGCCCAGGCCAGCCCCGGCCGGAATCCTCTTGCTCAGCCGGATCAGGGCCCCTCTGCCGCCCCCAGTGTGCTCCCGCAGGAGCCGGGCTGCCCGCAGAGCCAGGTTGTCCTCCTCCGGCCCCGCCTCTTCCCCCTCCACCACCAGCTCTAGCCCCCGCTGGTCGGTGAGGAGGAGCTCGTCGGCCAGGTCCACGGCACAGAGCAAGGTTTGAACCAGGTGATAGCCGTCCCGGCGGCGGCCCACTACCCGCAGCACCAGGTTGAGCTTGGCGTAGGCTAAACCCCGGACGCCCGCCACACTACCTCCCCCGCCTTGACCACCGCCAAGGACAGCCGGTGGCCGATGAAGTAGGGGAGTTCTCCCAAAAAGTTCGCGTCCCAGATCACCAGGTCGCCCAGCTTCCCCGGCTCCAAGCTCCCCAGCTCGTGGGCCCGGTTCAAGGCAGCGGCCGCGTTTAAGGTGGCCGCACACAGGGTTTCCTCCGGCGTCAGGCCCAACTTCAACACCGCCAAGGACATCACCAACGGCAGGGAGGAGATGGGGCAAGAGCCGGGGTTGAAGTCGGTGCCCAGCGCCACCGGGACCCCGGCCTCGATCAGGGCTCTCGCGGGGGGATAGGGTTCTGCGAGCACGAAGGCGGTCCCGGGGAGCAGCACCGCCACCACCCCGGCCCGGGCCATGGCCTCGATCCCGGCCTGGGAGATGTGCAGCAGGTGATCGGCCGAGATAGCCCCCAGGGCGGCGGCCAGCTCAGCTGCCCCCACCGGCGCGAGTTCGTCGGCGTGGAGCTTCGGTGCCAGGCCCAGCCGTTTGGCTGCCTCCAGCACCCGCCGGGCTTCCTCCGGGGTGTAAAAGCCCTGGTCGCAGAAAACGTCACAGAATTCAGCCAGCCCGGCCACCTGGGGCAGCATCTCCTCCACCACCAGGTCCAGGTATTCCTGGCGGGAGAGCTCTGCCGGGAAGGCATGGGCCCCCAAGAAGGTGGGGACCACGGTCAAGGGGGTGGTTTGCCCGAGCTCGCGGATGGCGGAGAGCATCTTGAGTTCGTCCTCCGGGGTCAGCCCGTAGCCGGACTTTATCTCCACGGTGGTGGTGCCTTCCTCCAGCATGCGGCGCAGCCGGGGCCGGGCCAATTCCACCAGTTCCCGCTGGTTGGCTTGACGGACCGCGGCAACGGTGGTGAGAATGCCCCCGCCGGTGTAGCGCTGGCCCCGGGTCCGGGCCAGGAATTCCTCCACCCGGCTGCCGGCGAACACGGCGTGAGTATGGGGGTCCACCAGGCCGGGGGTCACCAGTTTCCCTTGGGCGGAGAGGGAGGGGCCGGAGAAGGCGGGGGGGGAACCGGACCCCACCTCCACGACCTTCCCATCTTGGATCACGAGGTAGGCGTCTTTCAAAGTCTGGAGCTGCCCCTGGGCGGCTCCGGCCCGGGCGCCCTCCCCCAGTGGCGTGACCAAAGTGCCGATCTCGTGAACCAGGAGGTCCATAGCTTCCCTATTATCCTGAAATTCTCTGTTGCCCCCACTGCTGGACCGGGCGAAAAGAGGAAAGCGCCCCGGTTTCTCGGGGCGCCATCCCTATGATGAAGCGGGCTCTCGCTTACTTCGCTCAGCCGTTAGCGGCGACCACAACCCCCGCCACTGCACTCCTCCACCGCCACCGTTTGGCTGGTGGTGGCGGTGGCCCCGGAGTCGTCGGTGACGGTGAGGGTCACCGTGTACTCGCCGGGGAGGTCGAAGGCGTGTTCCACGATCTCACCCTCCCCGGTGCTCCCATCGCCGAAATCCCACTCCCAAGCCACGATCTCGCCATCGGAGTCGAAGGAGGCCGAGGCGTCGAAGCTCACTGGCTCTTCTTGGAATGGGTCCTGAGGGTAAAAGGTGAAGCTGGCCTGGGGTGGGTTGTTCAGGGCGTGGATGATGGTGGAAGCGCGCCCGGTGCCGGAAGGCCCTACCACCACCAAGGTGACCACGAAGTCGCCGGACTGGTAGAAGGTGTGTTCCACCTTCTTTCCCGAGATCACCGGGGTTCCGTCGCCGAAATCCCACAGCCAGTCGGTGATGTCCCCTTTAGGATCGTGGGAACCGCTCCCGTCGAACTCCACCGTGAGGGGGACCTGCCCCTGGGTGGGGTGGGCAGCGATGTGGGCCACCGGCCCGGAGGAGGGACCCACCCCAGGGGTGCAACCCCAGAGCCAGAACAGCCCCAACCCGACCACTGCTGCCAAACCACACTTCCTGGCCAGCCTCATCTCGTCTCCTCCTTCAGGGGGTGTAACACCCCGGCCCGCCCTGCACCTCTATCACCTGGGTGACGGTGGCCTTGGCCCCGACCTCGTCGATCACCGTCAGGGTCACCGGGTAGCCACCCCCGTACCAGTAGCGGTGTTCCACCACCTGGCCGGTGGCCCAATTACCGTCTCCGAACGACCACCGGTACTCCACGATTTCACCGTTGGGGCTGGAGGAGGAGCTGGCGTCGAACCGGATGAACTCGCCGGTGCCGGGGCGCCAAGGGGCGTAGGAAAACTGGGCCACCGGGGGAGGGAACTCCACCTGGATTTGGGTTTCTATCTGATCGGAGAGCCCCTGGTCGTCGAACACCTCGAGCCGGATCCGATAGGTGCCCCCGGTCTGGTAGGTATGGGACACGATCGGCCCCAGGCCCCGGGCGCCGTCGCCGAAATCCCAAACGTACTCCACAA
The DNA here is from genome assembly GCA_002375935.1 of Acetothermia bacterium UBA3574. GTDB lineage: Bacteria > Bipolaricaulota > Bipolaricaulia > Bipolaricaulales > Bipolaricaulaceae > DFNF01. Next base: position 704 of record DFNF01000042.1, on the reverse strand, counting down.
TGGTGCCGTCCTCGTCGTAAGAGAGGGTGGCGTCGCAGGTGACGGTGAGGGGGGCTACCCCCTCCGCCGGGCGGAGGGCGAACAGCGCCTGTGGGGCGTGGGTGCGCCACCGGCCCACACACCCCCCCAACAGCAGGGCCACCGCCCCTATCCCCAACACCACCAGTGGCTTCCAGCGCATGCTCATCCCCTCCTCCTCAAAGTTCCAGAGCCAAGTTCACGCTGGCCCCCAGCCACAGGCTGGTCAGGTCCAGCCCTTCCCCCTGTCCATCCCCGTCCAGGTCCAACGGGGTCCCTCCGGCCGTGGGGCGGCCGAACCACGCCAGCCGGGCCCCCACCTCGAGCCCCAGCGCCACCCCGCTTCCCAAGGGGAAGCTCAGCCGCGCCCGCACCGCCCCCACCCCCCCGGAGGCCCGATACACCGCCTCACCAGGAGGCGGCAGGAAGGGAATCTCCCAGTCTGTGGGCAGGGAAAACGAGCTCTGGTAAGAGAGACTCGCCCACCCCCAGCCCCCGGCCAGCCCCAGGGCCAACAGCCCGGGCACGATCTCCACCGCCAGCTGAACCTCCAAAGTGAACAGCTCCACCCGGAGGCCCAAGGCCACCGGATACGGATCCCCCTGCCAATTCCAAGCCCCTTGGGTGTCCGTTTCCCAGGCCAACACCGTGGCCTGCCCGCCCAGGGCCACCCCCCGCCCCACCAG
>DFNF01000078.1:2828-2988 GCA_002375935.1 Acetothermia bacterium UBA3574 | reverse complement strand
TGAGCTGAAAGTCATCCCCCAAAAGCTCGATGTTGCGCAGGGTGTCGAACACGTTCCCGGTGAGCACCACGTCCCGCAGCATGGCCCCCAGCTCCCCGCCCCGGATCTCGTAGGCGTAGGCGGCGGAGAAGGTAAACTGTTCGAACTCGGTCTGCCCCCC
>DFNF01000078.1:2288-2460 GCA_002375935.1 Acetothermia bacterium UBA3574 | reverse complement strand
CCGTAGTCGATCCCCTTGAGCAGCTCCTCGAAGGAAGCCTCACCCGGCTCGATATAGGTGTTGCGCATCCGGACGATGGGTTCATGCTCCCAGGACACCGCCCGGGCGTTGCCGGTGGGCTCCATGCCGGTCTTGTGGGCGGTGGCCCGGGAGTGCATGAGGCCGGTGAGCA
>DFNF01000078.1:0-1971 GCA_002375935.1 Acetothermia bacterium UBA3574 | reverse complement strand
GAGTGCATGAGGCCGGTGAGCACCCCCTCCTTGATCAGGTAAATCTTCCGGCGGGGCACCCCCTCGTCGTCGTAGGGCGAATTCCCCCGCCGGCCGGGGAGGTAGCCCTCCTCCACCACGTTCAGCGCCTCCACCCCGAACCTTTTGCCCAGGGTCATCACCCGCCGCATGGGCTCGTTGCGCAAGAGAAAATCCGCCTCGCAGATGTGGCCGAACGCCTCGTGGATGAACACCCCGGCCAGCTCCGGGTCCAGGATCACGGTGTAGCGCCCCCCCTTCACCGGCTGGGCGGACAGGAGGTCCACCGCCCGTTTGGCCGCCGCCAGCGCCTTCTCTTCCTTCCCCAACGCGAACTCATAGCCGGCCGCCTCCCCCAGCGACTCGAACGCCTGCTGGATGTCCCCGTTGCGCCGGGCCACCGCGGCCAGCACCAGCGTCACATCCGGGGTCTCCTGGTCGATATAGGTGCCCTCGGTGTTGGCGAAGATGACCCGGCGAATGGTGTCGGTGTAGCGGACGCTGGTGGACACGATCTCCTTGGAATAGCCCAAGATGAGCTGGTTGTAAGCCTCGGCCAGTTTCCGCTTCTCTTCCAAGGGGACTTCCCGGAAATCTTGCTTCATCTCAGCCCGCACCGTGTCCCGCACCGGGGACACCGGGGCCAGCCGGATGGGGTCTTTTAGGTGCCGGGCTGCCTTGCGGGCCAAGGCCGCCGCCTGGCGAAGTTTCTCTGGGATCTCATCCGGGTCGGTGAACACGGCGATCCCCCACGCCCCGTTCACCAAGGCCCGCACAATCCCCCCTGCCTCCCGGGAGGCTTCCAGGGCCATCAACTGGTCCCGCTGGAAGGCCACCCGGGAGCGGCTCACTTCCTCCCATCTCACTTCGGCATAATCCGCGTCCGCCTTGGCGAGCGCCTGCCCCAACAACGCTTCCATCGTGCCTCCTTTTTCCCAACGTCACTTGAGCAAAGTAGCTTTTCCCTCAAGGCTAAAACGGGACCTCGTCTGGCGGGCCCTCCGGGGGCGGGGGTTCCTCCAGGGCTTCCAGCCGGGCGGTGATCTTCTTCACCTGGATCTCGGCCTGGGTGAGCTTCTCCCGGCACAGGGTGACCAGTCCGGCGGCCTCCTCCACCAGCGCGGAGAGCTCGTCGATGTCCACCTCCCCCCGCTCCAGCTTCTCCAGGATCTCCTCCAGCCGGGCCACGGCCTGGGAATAGCTGAGATCTTTGGTTTGATCAGTCGGCAACTTTCTCACCTCCTTGGGAGAGGAGCCGGAGCCTGCCCTCCCGCACCCGGGCCTCCAAGGGGGTGCCGGGCGGGGCTTGTTCGGGGGAGGTGACCACCCCCCCGGAGGGGTGGCGCAGGATGGCGAATCCCCGGCGGAGCACTTGCCGGGGGTCCAGGGCAGCGAGCCTCTTTTGTCGTTGGGCCAGCCGCTCGGTTTCCTGGCCCAAAAGGGCGGACGCCAGGGGGGCCACCCTCCGGCTCACCTCCCCCAGCCGGTCCCCCGCCTCCCGCAGGCAACGGGCCGCGGCCCGGCTCAGCCGTTCCCGCATCTGCCCCAGCAGCGCCCGCTTCCCTCCCAAGGCCAGGCCCACCGCCCGGGGGAGCCCCTGGGAGACCCGCCGCAGGTCTTGGTGGGCTGTCCGCAACCTGGCAGCGATGGCCAAAGAGAGGCGGCGGAGCCGTTCCTCCTCTCCCCGACGGGCTCGGACAAGCTGGTCTTGGGCCCGCTGGACCACCCCCTGGAGTCCGGTCTCCATCCGGTCCAGGAAGCCCCGCACCCGGTCCACCAGGAGCTGGGCAGCGGCGGTGGGGGTCTTGGCCCGCCAGCCCACCTCGTCCAGCACACTCCGGTCTTCCTCGTGGCCGATCCCCACCACCACCGGCAGGGGGAAGGTGGCCACCGCCCGGCCCAGGGCCTCGGAGTCGAACCAGGCCAGGTCGGTGCGGGCCCCGCCCCCGCGGC
>DFNF01000069.1 GCA_002375935.1 Acetothermia bacterium UBA3574 | reverse complement strand
TCCACAACTGTAGAAGATGGGCTAGAGGCGGCCGAATCAACCCAGAGGCTAACCTCAAGTGCTCCGCTGGGGACTGGTGCGAGGGGAAACCCCGAGAGGCTTCGTAATTAGCCGCACGATTGGGCACCCCGGCTACGCTGATCTGCACCCCCTGGCACCTTCTCCCCTTCCCAGCCGGTCCTAACTGGTCGTGGGTTTTGAACCCGTCTCCCATCCGGTATAAGCTTTGGTTCGTTTTTCCCCTTCCCGGCGTGCCCGATCGGGGAGGGCGGTGGCCCGCTGAAGGGAAAGGAGAGGGGTTGCGAAAGAGGATCTTGGAAGGCCCGATTTTGAAGACCATGCTGGCGTTGGCCTGGCCGGTGATGGTTTCCAACGCTCTGCAAGCCCTGTACAACCTGATCGATGCCTTCTGGTTGGGCAAGGTGTCCACCCAGGCCCTGTCCGCGCCCACCGTGGCCTGGCCGGTGATCTTCACCTTCATGTCGCTGGGGATCGGGTTTCAGATGGCCGGGTCCACCCTGGTGGCCCAATACACCGGGGCCGGGGATCGGCGCGGGGCCAATCGGGCTGCCAGCCAGGTGGTGTCGTTCTTGTTCCTGCTTTCAGTGGGGGCGGCCATGATCTCCTGGGGCCTGGCCCCCCTGATCCTGAGGTTGATGCGAACTCCTCAGGACATCTTCCCCTTGTCAGTCACCTACCTGCGCATCGTGGGCCTGGGATTCCCCCTCATGTACGGGATGTTCGCCTTCTCCGGGCTCCTGCTCGGGGTGGGGGATACCAAGACCCCCATGTACCTCATGGGCCTGTCGGTGCTGGCCAACGCGATTTTGGACCCGGTGCTGATCTTCGGCTGGGGCCCCCTGCCCCCGTTGGGGGTGGCCGGGGCTGCCTTCGCCACCGTGGCCTCCCGGGGGGTGATCGCGGTGGTGGGGCTGGGGCTGCTCGCCACGGGCCGGGTGGGGGTGCGGCTGTGCCCCAGGTGGCTCCTGCCCCGGTGGGGAGAGATCAGGAAGATCCTGCAGGTGGGGGGGCCGAACGCGGTGGATCACCTGGCCACTTCCCTGGGGTTCGTGGTGTTGATGGGCTTGGTGGCGGGGTTCGGCACCACGGTGGTGGCGGCCTACGGGGTGGGCCAACGGCTGATCCACCTGATCAACGTGGCCATTTGGGGGGCTACCACCGCCCTCCTCACCATGGTAGGCCAGAACTTGGGGGCAGATCAGCCCCAGCGGGCGGAGGAAATCGCCCGCCGGGGCATCAGGAGCACCTTCGGGGTACTGATGGCCCTCGCCCTGCTGACCGTGCTGTTGCGGGTGCCCCTGTATCGCCTGTTCATCTCCGACGCGGAAGTTATCGCCGAAGGCAACCGGTTCCTGGCAATCTTCGGGATGTCAGTGCCCTTCTTCGGCCTGTTCGCTGCTACCAGCGCCGTGTTCCGGGGGGCAGGCCACACCGTGCCCCCGATGGTGGCCTCCCTCATCCGCTTATGGGGCCTGCGGATCCTCTCCTCCTGGGCGTTGGCCTACGGGCTCGGCTTGGGGGAAGTGGGTTTGTGGACGGGGATGGCCCTGAGCAACTTCTTGGGTGGGGGGATGCTTTACGGGTGGTTCCTCCGAGGCACTTGGAAACGGAAGGTGGTTGAGCCGGAGCGGGTCCCGGCCCCCTGAAGGAGGGAACATGCTTAAGGAAAAGAGGATCGCGGTGCTGGGTCTGGGCACTATCGGGATGGCCTTGGCGCAGGGCCTGCTGGACACCGGCAAGGTGGAACCGAGCCAGCTCTCAGGCAGCACCGCCCACCCCCACACAGCACAAGCCAAGGCAGAGAAACTGGGCATCCGGGTCACCACGGACAACCGGGCCTTGGTCCGAGAGGCAGAGGTGGTGGTGCTGGCGGTGAAGCCCAAGACGGTGCCTCACTTGCTTGCGGAGGTGGGGGAACTTTTCTCTCCCCAGAAGCTGTTGGTGTCGGTAGCCGCGGCCACCCCCACCGCCGCCTTGGAGGCGATGCTCCCCCCAGGGGTGCCGGTGGTGCGGGCCATGCCCAACACCCCGTGCCGGATCGGTCAAGGGATGACCGCCTTGTGTGGGGGCAGCCATGCCAAGCCGGAGCATCTCGAGTTGGCCCGGGAGCTGTTTTCCGGGATGGGCCGGGTGGCCCAGATCGAGGACGAATCCCTGATGGAGGTGGTCACCGCCCTGTCGGGCTCGGGGCCCGCCTATGCCTACCTCATCATCGAGGCGTTGGCCGAAGGGGGTGTGAAGTTAGGGCTCCCCCGCAGGTTGGCCACCGAACTCGCCGCCCAGTCACTGCTGGGGGGAGCGGCGTTGGTGCTCGCCTCCGGCGAACACCCCGCCCTCCTCAAGGACGACGTCACCACCCCGGCCGGGGTGACCATCGATGGCCTCCTGGCCCTGGAAGAAGGGGGGCTCAGGGTGACCCTGGTGAAGGCGGTGCTGGCGGCCACCCAGCGGGGGAAAGCGCTGGTCCAAGCGTGCCTCGGGGGAGGGGACAACCGCCCCCAACCCGGTGATTTAGGGGTGGGCCTGGGATGAGGAGAGCCAGCCGGCTTGGTAGGCCAGGTAGTAGAGGGCGGCGAGCCAATTGGCCCCCACCGCCCCCCAGACCAGCGGCGTTCCCCCAGGCAAGAGCAGGAGCCAGGTCGCGGCCGCCGCGGTGAGGGCTGCGGCCGCCTTGCCCGGCCAGCGGGCCCCCAGTCGCTCCCGCCGCTCCCAAAGCAGTATCGCCCCCAGCCCCAGGCCCAGTTGAGGGACCCCGTAGAAAAGGGGGGCAAGCCAGGGAAGTCGGCCCACCCCGCTCATGGCCGCGAACAGCGCCAGATACAGGAGCTTGTCCATCACCGGGTCCAATACCGCCCCCATGAGGGTGACCTCCCCCCGCCGGCGGGCCACCAACCCGTCCAAGGCGTCGGTGAGCACGGCCAAACCGAACGCCGCCACCGCCCACCACCGATGGCCTCCCAGCACCCCGACCACCAACGGGGCGATGAGGGCCCCTCGGAGGAGCGTCAATCCATTGGCCAAGGTCACGGGGGCTATCATAGGGCCCCTCGCGGGAAGAGGCCACCGAGCCTTGGGGTATAATGCTGAAGCCCGCCCCGCGCTGGCGTTCACCCGGCCTGCTACTCGAAATCGCCTTGCCCTCTGGATGAGAGGGGACGGGCCTTGGGCAGCCGGGGCTACCCGGCGGGCAATCAAATTGAAGTTGCACGACACAAACTCTAACCGGGGCCAGTGGCTCCGGACAGCGACGAGGTGGTCAGATGCGTAGGACAAAGGTAATCATCATGGGGGCTGCCGGCAGGGATTTTCATAACTTCAACGTTTTTTTCCGTAACAACGAGGCCTACCAGGTGGTGGCCTTCACCGCCACCCAGATCCCGGGGATCGAGGGCCGCCGCTATCCACCCCAGTTGGCCGGCCCCCTCTACCCAGAAGGCATCCCCATCGAACCAGAAGAGAACCTGCCCCAGCTGATCGAGAAATACGGGGTGCAGGTGGTGGTGTTCTCTTATTCTGACGTCTCCCACCAGCATGTGATGGAACGGGCAGCGGTGGCCGGCGCCGCCGGGGCCGACTTCTGGCTGTTGGGCCCCACCTCCACCCAGGTGGCCTCGGAAAAGCCAGTGGTGGCCGTGTGTGCGGTCCGCACCGGCTGCGGGAAGTCCCAGACCACCCGCCGGGTGGCCGAGATCCTCAAGGAGAACGGGAAGAAGGTGGCGGTGGTCCGTCACCCCATGCCCTACGGGGACTTGGCTGCCCAGGCGGTGCAGCGATTCGCCTCCTACAGCGATCTGGATGCCGCCGGTTGCACCATCGAGGAGCGGGAGGAGTACGAACCACACATCGACCGGGGCAACGTGGTGTTCGCCGGGGTGGACTACGAGGCCATTCTCAGGCAGGCGGAGCGAGAGGCGGACGTGATCCTGTGGGACGGGGGGAACAACGACTTCCCCTTTTACCGGCCTGATCTTCTGATAGTGGTGGCCGACCCCCTGCGGGCCGGCCACGAGAACACGTATTGGCCCGGCTCATTGAACATCCGCCGGGCTGACGTGGTGGTGATCAACAAGGTGGACTCCGCTGGCCTGGCGGAGGTGGAGCGCCTGCGGGCGGCCGTATTCGCCCTCAACCCCACCGCCCGGGTCATCGAGGCCGCCTCCCCCATCTCCGTGGAGGACCCGCAGGTCATCGCTGGCAAGAAGGTGCTGGTGGTGGAGGATGGCCCCACGGTCACCCATGGGGAGATGCCTTTCGGTGCGGGGGCGGTGGCTGCCCGCAAATTGGGGGCCCAGTTGGTGGACCCCCGGCCCTACGCAGTGGGGTCCATCGCCGACACCTTCGCCCGCTATCCGCACCTCGATGCGGTGCTTCCCGCCATGGGCTACGGGGAAAAGCAGATCGCGGAGTTGGCGGCCACCGTGGCCCGGGTCCCCTGTGAGGCCATCGTCATCGCCACCCCCATCGACCTGCGGCGGCTGCTGGAGCTGCCGCGGCCCGCTACCCGAGTCCGGTACGAGCTCCAGGAGATCGGTCGGCCTACCTTGGAGGAAGTGTTGGCCCCCTTGCTCTAGCCTAGATCACCGCCGGAGGTGGTGCTCCGGCCGGAAGGGCCTCGCAATCCGCTGGGCTTCTGAGGACCCTTCCCGGGCCCGCCCGTTCGCCAGGCCCTCCGAGGGTGACTTGGGATATAGACAGCTGTCCGGGGCGGCCTGGACAAATATGGCCTGGCCGTCCCTACTTTCTCCCCCTTTCCCCCCCGCAATCCCCCTATCCTCTCCCCAGACAGGAGGTCGATCATGAGGAAAAGCTTTGTGGTTGCCATTTTGCTTCTGGGGTTGGGCTTGGGGGCCTTGGCCCAGGAGCAGTGCCAGTTCTCAGGGACCCTGGGCTTGGAGGTCAGCTTCGTCCCCGTACCCCCGGCGAACCTGGATGTGTTCACTACCGTGGACCTGGGGCTTTCCTTCTGCGGGGTGGGGGTGGAATCGCGGACCGTTCTCTCCCTGACCGGGTTGGAGGCCGAACACCTCCAGTTTTTCCTGGAGTTGGATGGGCTCGCGTTCCGGACCGGGCTGCGATTCGACCCCTGCTTCTCCAAATACTGGTTTGAGGTCCGGTTCGGCTGCTGTCCCTTTGAGCTCGGCGGCCTGTTTTTGGTGGAGAACTTGGCTGACACCTGCCAGACCCCTGATTACACCGTGGGGATCGTCCTCGACATGGGGCTGTGGTTCGATGGGGGATTCTTCGTCCGTAGCCTCACCGGGTTCGGGGTGATCGGGCTCTATTACCTCATAGACGAAGACCCCGCCACCGAGCTCATCGCGGTCCCGGGTTGGTGGTTCGAGGAGGAACTGTTGCAGGTGGGCTTCAGCACGGAGTGTCTGGACATCCAGACTATCGTTCTGTTCGACACCCTGGGGTTCGCCTGGGCCCAGTTCTCCGCCAGTTACTATTGGAGCGAGCCGTGGATCGAGCTGGGCAGCCGGGTACGGCTGAACTCCGCCTTCGGCTTCGACTGGGCGGAGCTCATCCTGGGGATCAGGGTGGACCCCTTGACCCTGCGCTCGGTGACCTCGTTCGATTTCAGCGGCTTTCTGGGCCAAGAGATCTACGTGGCGGTGGAGTTCTCCGGGATCAGGCTCTACTCCCGCACCGTGTTCGACTTCACCGGGCTTTTGCTGCAACTGGTGGGCTTTGAAATACAGTTCTAGGGCTCCATGGAGAGGCTAGACGAGTTGGCTGCCCGGCTGCGGCAGGAGGACGACCCCGGGCTGCGAGCAGAGCTCCTCCGGCTGGCCACCCCGTTGGTGGAGGAGGTGGTGGGGGAGTTCTCCGACACCGGGCTGCCCCGGGAGGAACTGCTCAAGGCCGGGCACCTGGGACTCCTGGCCGCAGTGTGCAATCCGCATCTAGATCGGTTCGGAGATTTTTCCACCTTTGCCCGGAACCTCATTCGGGGGGAGATCCGGGCCCGGGTGCGCTCCAAGTTCCCCCCCCCGGCCCCTCCCCGCTGGTTGACCATCCTCAGCAACCAGCTGGACAGGGCTTTGCGGGACCTCACCAAGGAGTTGGGCCGGCCGCCCACGCTGGAGGAACTGGGCGAGCGGCTGAACCTCACCCCCCAGGGGCTGAAGGAGGCGTTCAAGGCCCGCGAGGCCATCCTCTACACTTCGCTGGCAGAAAAGCGGCGGGCCGAGGATGCCCGACCGGAGTTCCACCCCGAATTGATCCGGGACCTGCGCCCGAGCCCGTTTCCCTGGCAGGCCCGCATCCGGCTGGCCCAAGCCCTGGACCACTTGGCGTCCCTGTGGCTCAAGGCGTCTCAGCGGGTGCTGGAGACGAGGAAGGAGGAGGGATGAAGGGAGTGGTGGCGGGTCTGTTGATGATGGGCGCGGTTTGGGTGGGCCTGGGCGTACCGCCGCTCTCCCAGTCCGTGACCATCTCTTGGTACTCCCAGGGGTGGATCTCCCTGTGGGTGCATCCAGACCTGTTCTTGGGGGTGGCCGATCGCAGCTCCTTCAACCCCGAGGACAAGTCCTTCCGCCCGTTGGAAGCCCTGGGGAACCCGGTGGTGGTGGCGGGCAACTTGCCCCAGGGGCTGGTGCTCACCATCCGGGCGGTGGACTGGCAGGTGCCCCCGGGCTTTCCCGAGCCCGTTCCAGAGGGCTTTTTGGAGGATTTTCAGTGGCGAGTCTCCGGAGGGAACTTCCAGCCCCTCTCCTTGGAAGAGACGGTGGTCTGGCAATCCTCCGGGCCAAAGGTAGCTCAGCTTTCGGTGGATTACCGCTACCAATTGGAGATCACCGATGTACCGGGCGATTATTCGGTCACTATCCTGTACACCGCCAGTGCGCCTTAAACTGGTTCTGGTGGCGGCGCTGTTGGTGTTCGCAAGCCTCGGGCGAGGGGAAGAGGAGATAACCCTCCAGTTCCCGCCCCCGGGCTCGGAGCCCCTCACCTATGTGAGCTTCCGGCCGGAACACCATCTGGGGGAAGCGGACGCGGAATTGCTGGCCGGGGATGGCTGGTTGGCGGGCCCGGTGACCACCTTGCGCGTGGTGAGAACCAGCTTCCTGGCCAGCGCGTATTCAGCTCAGATTTCGGTGCGGTTGGTTTCCCTGAGCGCCTCCCGGCCGCAAGCGGTGGGGTGGCGGATGGGAGGGGATGCCTGGCAGGTGTTCCCCCGGCTAGGAGAATGGGTCCCCCTAAAGAGCCTGCCGGCGGGGTTGGCGGAGTGGGAAACGGAATTCCAGCTCGGCTACCACCCTTCCCTGGCCGACCCCCCCGGACTGTATCGCTTCCGGCTCCAGTTCCAGCTGGATTATCCCCAGCTTCCCGAGGTCATCCGCACCGTGTATCTCGCCCAGTGGGAGATGGTGGCGGATTGGCGGGTGGGGGAGGTGGTGATTCTGACGGTGCATGGTCCGGTGGCCTTGGGGGAGGTAGGGGCCGAGTTGTTCCATCCCCAATTGGGATTTGGTGCCCTGGAGGCCTCGGGATACCCCATCTGGGTGGGGACCAACCTGGCCTCGGGGCTGGTGGTCACGCTGCGACCACACTCGGTGTGGTTTCCGGCCCAGTTCTCCCCCGGGCGGGCCGGGTTGCTGGAGGACTTCTCAGTGCGATTCCAGGGCGGCCAATACCTCCCCCTGAGAGAGGGGACAGTAGAGGTCGCTGAGGTGGCCCCCTTCGTCCTGCATGAGTTTTTGGTCAGTTATCGTTATCAGGCAGACGAGCAAGACGTCCCGGGGGAATATGGGCTGATATTGGAGTACACGGTGAGCACACCATGAAGGGAATCCTCTTAGCAGTGAGCTTGCTGATGTTGTGGGGTGGCTCTGCTTGGGCCCAGGACTCCGGGACCGCCCAGGTGAGCTGGGTGGTGGCGGGGTGTTGGGTCAGCCTGAGAGCCCACGGGGAAATCGAGCTGGGAGTAGCGTCCGGGGAGACCTTTTTGGAGCCGGGGTACCTGGAGGATACGGAGGACAATCCATTGACCGTGATCACCAACTGCTGGAGTTGGACCCTCACCGCCAGCTTACGCTGGCATCCACCTGCGGGCCACCCCGACCCCGTGGCCGGCCTGGCCGATTTCCAGTGGTGGGTGGTGGAGGTCCTGTCCGGGGAAGTGGAGGGCTGGCAGGCTGAGCCCCGGGCCGGGGGAGGATGGGTGGCCACCGGTCGAGGGCCGGGGGAAGCGACCTTGCTTTTGGGCTACCGGTATAATCTCGACCCCCAGGACGTTCCCGGGGTGTACCAGGTCCTGATAACCTACACCCTAACTGGAGAGTGAAATCCATGGGCAAGTTCATCGGCACGGCGCTGGCGATGGCCGCGGCAGTGGCGGTCTCCGGACTCGGGCTCCAGATCACCCAAATCGAGTTCGTACTCACGGTGGAGCAGGGCACCAGCTACCAGCTCACCTTCGCAGTGCGGAACGACTCGGAGGCCCCCCAGGTGGTCAGCCTCTACCTCGGGGACTGGGACCGGGATATAAACGGGGTGAACCGCTTCTACCCGGTGGGCACTATCCCTCGCTCCCTCAGCCCATGGCTCTCTTTGAGCCACACGCAGCTGCCGTTGGCCCCGGGGGAGGCCCGGGAGGTCACAGTCACCCTCACCATCCCCTCCCCAGACCAGCAGACATTGGCCGGCACTTATTGGGGCATCATCTTCGTCCAGGGGGAGCCTCGACCGGTGCGCCGGGAGGGGGCTACGGTGATGGCCATCGAACGATTCGGGGTGAAGGTGTATGCCACCATAGCCGGCACCGAGCAGCCCAATGGGGAAGTGAAGGGCCTTGAGTTCATCCCCCAAGAAGAAGGCCTAAAGGTGGAGGTCTTGTACCAAAACACCGGCAACGTGCACTCCTGGGTGGAAGGGGTAGTGGAGGTGGTGGACCGCACCGGGACGGTGGTGGAGTCAGTTCCCCTGGAGAGGTTCCCGGTGCTTCCCGGGGCCCAGCGCCTGATCTCAGCTTCCTTGCCCCCCTTGCCGGCCGGGATTTATCAGGTCCGGGCGGTACTGGATTATCAGGGAGAGGTACTGGTGGCGGGAGTGAGGGTCCTGCGGGTCTCCTGAGGCTTTGGCACCCCACCGGAAAGCAACGCCGGCTCCGGAGGGCTATCTTCCGGGCAGCTAACTGCAAAGGAAGAGGTCTCTTCCTCCCACTCGAAACGAGAACACACCTCGTAGGTTTCCCCCGGGGGGAAGCCGGCCACGTGCAGGGCCAGCCGGGCTATCCGCTCCAAGGCCTGTTCCCTCTCCTCTGGGGAGTAGTGCGACCAGCTCGTGCGGGCCAACACCAATGGGGACCGAGGTATGGGCAGATACAGGCGCACGTCGCAGGGCAAGAACAGGGCCTGCAGAGCGGTTTGTTCCCGCGGCTCCAGTGCCACCACCACTTTCAGGTCTGGGGGCAGGTAGAAGAAGTGTTTGAATTCAAGGAGGCGCAACGTGTTCACCGTGGGCGTTTCATTGCGGCTCACCGCTAAAAACCGGGCCCGATATACCGGATCGGCCAACAGACACCGGCGGAGTTCTCCGGAGAGAGAGCTGATCCCCCACTCCCTGGCTCGAGCTTCCAGCCCGTCCTGTTTCCCCTCCAGGTCCCACAGGGCTTCCCCTGGCCACAGGCCCTTGAGCTCCGGCCAGGTAGGGGGGAGGAGGCGGGCCGACAGGGGCCGGATCACCCGCCCTGTGAGCTTCAAGGTAGTGTCCAGAAAAGCGAGCTCCTCATCACCCACCCCCCCCTTCCCCACTACCTCGCCGGTGATGATGAAGTCCACCTTCATCCGGCGCAGGAGCCGTGCTGCCCGGGAAAGGAGAACTCGCCGGCACACCCCACACGGGAAAGGCAACCTCTCCCCGTCCCGTGATATCCGCAGGTAATCCCTCTTCAACGACTTGGTGCGCAGTGGAAGTTGCGAGTGGGGGCTAAGACAAGCTCCATCCCGCCCCTCCTCTCGGAAAAAGGGAGACCGGAAATAAACCAACCTCAGCTCCAACCCTGGTACCTCTTGGGCTAGCCTCAGCGCCATTCTGCTTGCTAGGCTGCCCGAATAGAGGAACAGGGCTTTGGGCATCAGGCTCCTTTCCTAACGTCGAGGCAAGATGAGCCCATACTCTCCATTCCCTCGTCTGAATATCACTGCCGGGGAGTCATCCTCGGAGTTGAAAAACACTAGGAACTCCCGGCCACTTGCCTCAAGCTGCAGGGCCGCCTCTTCCGGAGACATGGGCTTCCGAAAATACGTTTCCAGTCGGACGATCCGAGGGGAAGGAGGGTCCTGAGGGCGCTCGGCAGGCGGCTCCTTACCCATCTTACGCTCCACCCTCAGTTGCTCCTTGTAGCGGACCAGCTGCCGCTGGAGCTTGTCCACCGCCTGGTCCACCGAGGCATACATATCCCCGGTGGTGGCCTCGGCCTTGACGATCTTGCGGTTCACCAGATGCCCTATCAACTCCACCCGGTGGCGGCCCCGCTCCAAAGTGAGCACCGCATCGATGCTGATAATCTGGTCGAAGTAGCGGGACAGGCCGTCGAGTTTCTTTAGTACATGCTCTTTGACTGAATCAGAACCGGCCTCATAGCGTTCTACGATATGTACCTTCACCGATTATCCCCCTTTGGTTAATCCTAGCATGCTGGGCGGGGCTGAGTCAAGCGAGGTGAAAAAATTTCAGTTAGAAACCGTTTTTTCAGGGGATAGGGGCCGGTGGGGCACGCCCCAGCTTCCCCCGGGGAAGGCCAACCCTGCGAGGGATTGGTTGCTCCCCCTCGGCTGCGGATCTACACTTCCCGACATGAAAAGGATTGATGTAGTGGTCATCGGGGCTGGGCCAGGGGGCTATGTGGCCGCCCGCCGACTGGCCCAACTGGGCCGGGAAGTGGTGTTGGTGGAACGGGAGTGGGTGGGGGGCACTTGCCTGAACCGGGGGTGCATTCCCACCAAGGCCCTCTACGCCGCCACCGAACCCCTGGGGAAGAAGGACATCTGGGCGGAGATGGGCCTCCGGGTGGAGGCAGAAGTGGATCTGGGGCGGCTGAGGGATTGGGTGCACGGCCTCGTGGAGGGGCTGCGGCAGGGCATTGAAAAACTCCTCCTCGCCTCAGGCGTGGAACTGGTGCGGGGGGAGGGGCAGCTCCTGGGGCCAGGCCGGGTGTTGGTACGCTCTCCCTCCGAAGAGCAAGAGCTGCGCGCCTCCACCATCGTACTGGCCACAGGTTCTCGACCGGTGGAACTCCCCCACCTCCCCTTCGACGGGGAGCGGGTGTGGTCATCCGACCATGCCCTCCGCCTCCCCCGGGTGCCGGAGAGCCTGGTGGTGGTCGGAGGTGGGGTGGTAGGGTTGGAGCTGGCCACCGTGTACCGGCGGTTGGGGGCCCAGGTCACGGTGGTGGAGCTGTTGGACCGACTGCTCCCCGGCCTGGGACTATCCCGTCGGGGACAGCTGACCCTGCAGCAGGCGCTGAAGGAACAAAGGATAGAAGTGCGCCTCTCAACCAAGGCGGATTCGATCAGTGATTCCGGCCTCAAGATCGAGACCTCGTCAGGGAAAGAAGAGATCCCGGCCCAAGTGGTGTTGGTGGCGGTGGGCCGCCGGCCTGCTTCGTTCGGATTGGGCCTGGAGAAGATCGGGCTTTCCCCCCAGGAGAGGGGCTGGGGAGGTAGCCAGGGGTTCCAGGTAGCCGAGGGCGTTTACGCCATCGGTGACCTGCGGGGGGGAGCGATGCTCGCCCATCGGGCGGCCCACGAGGGGCTGGCAGTGGCGGAGATGTTGGTGGGAAACCGTCCTCCCCCGGTGGCTGCCTTACCCCAAGCGGTGTTCACCCACCCCGAAGTGGCCCTGGTGGGGTTGGGGGAAGAGGAGGCCCGCCGAGCCGGGCTGCAGGTGAAGGTGGGGCGGTTCCCACTGGGGGCCCTGGGCCGGGCACTGGCGGAGGGGGAGCCCCGGGGACATTTCCAGCTGGTGGCTGATGAGGCCGGACGCCTCCTGGGGGCAGAGTTGGTCGCCCCCCGGGCTTCAGACCTCATTGCCGAGGCCGCCCTGGCCGTTCAAGCTGGGCTCAGCCTGGAAGACCTGGCAGCCACCGTCCACGCCCACCCCACCTTCCCCGAGGGGTTGTGGGAAGCTGCTCTGGCTGCCCTCGGGCGCCCGTTGCACTTCGGCCGCTGAGCCGGGGGAGAGCCCGGGAAGCCCCTGGGCCTCCCCCGGCCGGGTTCCCCCCGTTCCCTCACTGCCCCAACTCCACCTCCACGAAGTGGAAGCAGCGCTGGGGCTCTGTCCCCAGCGGGGTCAGGGCCAGGATGTCCAAGTACACGCGATAGGTGCCCGGGGACAGCTCCCCCGCCGGTCGCCACACCTCCCGGTGGAAGTGAGAGGTGCCCGGGAGCATGGTGTGAAGATGCATCTCCACCTCGCCTACTAGGTAGCCGTCCAAATCGGTGATGTAGATGTGCCCTACCAGTTGTTGGTAGGAGATGTGGATATTGCCCGAGTTGGCCATCAGCGCCTCGATCACCCACTCCCCCGGGGCCGTGGGGGAGGGGACCACCCGCAGATGTGAGACCTCCACTCGGGGGAGCACCTCGACCCCGGGGTTGAGGAGGAACAGGCTGGCCACCTCAGCGGCCACGATCACCTGCGCCCCGGCTGCCTCCGGAGGTTTAGCCCTGAACACAGCGGCCACGTAGCGCCCTCCGTAAGGCTCGAGGTCTTCGGGCATCTCCACCCGAAACTGGAACGCCACGCTTTCCCCGGGCTGGACGGTCACATCCTGTGGTTCGAGGGTGAGGAGCTCCCGGCCGCTGTAGGGGTAGGTGTCGAGTTCCGGTTCCAGGAAAATGGGCAGCCCTTCCGGGGCCATGAACCCCACTACCTTCGCCTCTACCACTATGGGCTCATCGCCGGTGTTGGTCACGTAGATGGCGTCCTGATAGCTGGTGCCGGGGGGGAGCACCACTTCCAGGAGCAACGGGCTGACCGCGATTCCCGCTGCGAAGGCCAGTTGGGCGATCCCCAATGAGGCCAACAACCCGCAGGCGAACTTTCTGAGCATGGTTTCACCTCCTCAGAACAGCGGCACTGCGGTGTAAACCACCTCCAGCCGCCCCTCACCGGCGGGGACGCTGAAGTCCACCCGCAGCAGGTATTCCACCACGGTGACTTCCCCCTCGGTGAGCCCGTCCTCGTTCTCCAGGACGGTGACCTGGCCTCGCGGCACCACCCAATCGTCGAGGGCCCGGCCACTGCCTGGGGCGCGGGAGCGGATGAAGAACTTCTCATTGGCGATTAGGTCGTAATCTCCTATGTTGAACTCGCTGAAGGTGGCCACGATGGAATAGCGAGGGGCGTTGGTGCGGATGAGGATCTCGGTGGCGGCGCTGTCCTCCGGGTTCATGATTGGGTCCACCTCGAAGCTGATCTCACTGCCACTTACGATCTCCAGGAGAATTTGTCCTCCCACGCGGGCCCGCACCTGGACCCCGCTGTCCTCACCTCCCCCGCGGGGCCCGGCCAGCAGGGGCAGGCAGACGACCAAACACAGGAGGAGGGCCAATGAGCTCTTCGCTGTCCCAGGGATCTGCATCCACATCACCTCCTTACAGGTTGCTTGCATGTTTATCATGCCATATTCTGTTTGAATTTAGCCGCCTGAGGGCGCTGATCCCCATGCTGTAAACGTTTCAGCTCTTATCTCCCCAGACCAAGAAGACCTGGAAGAAGCAGACAATGGGGGCTGGACACCAAAAAACGAGGCTGGTTAGAATTCCCAGTACGCTACCCAGTAGATTTCAGCCACCTCCGAACCCTCCAGATAGAGGCCGAACGCCCACTCCCCCTCGTCCCATCCTCCGGCCACCCACAGCTCTCCCCCCCAGCCCCCAGGGTCCCAGCTGAGGTCCCATCCTAGCTTCCCCTCGTCCCCCAGGGGGATCCCACCTTCAACCTTCAGCTCCCCGGCCAGGGGGGCCACCACCACCTCCCCCTGGGGCCACCCCAAGGCCAAGGAGAGGTCGTCCACGGCTATCTGGCCTTCCAAGAAGAGGAGTACTGCTTCCACCTGATAACCACTCTCCTCCCCCAATGTCCGGGCCGCCGACACCTCCAGCCAGGCCGGCTCGGAAAGCGGCCAATCCAGCCACAGCCAATACTCCCACTCGCCGCTCGCCCAGGCGTGGTGCCAACCCAGTCGGGTGGGGACCAGGGGCGAGAGCTCTATCCAAGCCTTGCCCAACCCGCCGACCGGCCCGGAGAAGCGCGCGGTTAGCTCGGGCTCAAGCGGGCTCCCTGCCAGCTTGCCCTGAAACTTCGCCTCCCAGTCTCGCAACAAGGGGCCCCGGAGGGTGGCTTGGGCCTGGGCGAGGCCACCCGCCTGCCAGCTGACTTCAGCCTCCCCTTCCCAAGACTCCCTCCAAGTGGCAGTGGAGGTGAGGGTCAAGGGGTCCCAAGGGCTCCAGGCGAGTGTGGCCCCCCAGCTCGTTGGGTATTCCCGCCAGCTCAACCGCAGCTCCCCCCGATAGAAGTCTTCTCCCCGAAATTCTGCCTGCCAGCTAGTTTGCCAGCGCTCGAATCCTCGGCTTCCACCCAGCACCAGCTTCTCCCACCCCTCCCCGCTCCACTCTCCCCGGGAAAAGAACTCCAACCCGGGGCTGGCCTCGACTTCCAAATACACGCTCCCAGAGAAAGACAAGGTCCCGGAGGTGACGACCAAGGCCAGCTCAGGGCGGAACCATCCTCCCCATTCCCACCCTTGGCCGGCCCAGGAAACAACAGCCACCCACAAGAACATCGCCCCCCACTTCATGGTTCTATTCTAAAGCTGATTGCTCCAAACCAGCTCGCTCAGGGGGGATAGGGAACTAGGCACCCGGGATACCTCGGCTTGGGAAGTATGGCCGTCCCCGGGCCCCATGCCATTCGAGTCGGCCGGAGGAGCGGCGCAGTCCTCACCCTCCGCTGCCCTCCCTCAAGCACCGCCCACATAGACACGACACCGCATTCAGGGTGAACCACGCTAGGTGCCTTCGAGAGGCCAATTCCACACCGAAGAAGGCAACGGGAACCCCTGGTCCTGGCCGCAGAGCCCTGCGCTTCCCTTCATCTGGGCAACACTCCACATAAGCCCACCTTGAAGGGCCCGGGGATCGAAATTGCTCCCCAGCGGCGAGAATCAGCCAGCCGAACTAGAAGACCCCGATATGCGGAACTCGTCGCAAATCCACGCGACGGACTCGGAGAACCGCGGCCAGGCAGGGCGAGACCAATTGCGGCTCAGGGGACACTTCCCGGGGTGGATTCAGACCGGAATCAGTAGGGGGGAGAGGAGCTCCAGGTCCAGGTCGCGGTTCCGCGCTCGGGCCAACACTTCCCTCAGCTCCCCCGCCCCTTGCCAACTGGCGAGTCGGTCTGTGAGCGGGGAGACACCCATGAGTTCCGCTCCCGTCACCGCCCCAGCGGAAAAAGCCCCCCGGGCTTTCTCCCGAAACCCTGGCTCCCTGGTCAGGTGGTGGTCCACCACCGTGAGCCGGGCCCGGGCTTCCTTCACAGTCTGAGCGCAGTTGCGCAGAGACCTCTCCAAGTTGGCCTTGGACTGAAACGGGCCCAGGAGGTAAGTGGCCGGACCGTCCAAGATCAGCACATCCGGACCCTCATCCACGATCCAGGCTACGTAATCCTCGATGGTCGGACCCTGCAAGTCAGAGGAATAAAGGAGCTTTCGGCCGGCGTGTTCCACCACCACCCCCAACACCCAGCCCGGGCCGGCGTACTCCACCCCGTGGAACAGGGGTCGGGTGAAGCGGACGGTGGTGGTTCCCACACGGAAAGTGCGGCCGTCGGCGTATACAGCCTCTCCCTGGAACGCCTCTTCGGCCAGCCAGGTCCCGGTTTGCCATAGGCGCACCAAACCCTGGAAGCGGCGGCGCCATTTTTTGAGGAGGTCCTCCCGGCGGGGGGCCTTGGCGGCCAGCGGTAGGGAATCGACCGGGTCGGGGTATTCCTCTGCAGCAGGAGCAGATTTCTTCATCTTCCAACCTCGCTGGGCCGCCAGTTCCCCCAGGAAAAAGCGAGCCCGCTCCCATTGGGAGCGGTTGATCCAGCGGTTGGGGTCCTTGATCCACAGTTGCTTGCCCTGGTAGAGGTGAAGGAGATCGGGGCGGAAGTGGTCGTAATGGTAGTGGGTGATGGCGATGTGAGTGGCCTGGGCGGCTGCCTGCTGGAGGGCCAGCTGGGCCAGGGCCAGGTAGTACACTTTGAGCTCGTCCGGGGCGGGGTATCCCGGCTGCATGATGGCCGCCCCGGGGTCGATGAGCAGGGACAGATCAGGGGTGGTTACCAGGACGCACATGGACTTGGCCCCCAGGGAGTCGAACCACACCGGCCGGAGCTTCATCCCGGCGGGGGGGCGGTGGTCTCCCTCACCACCAGCTTAGGGGGGAGGAGCTTGACTGACTGGCGGGGTGGTTTCCCCGACAGCATTCGCAGCAGCCAATCTGCAGCCAGTTGGCCCAGCTTGAACGAGGGCTGGGCCACGGTGGTGAGCTCGATCCTGGGGAGGCCCGCAAACGAGATGTCATCGTACCCCACCAAGGACAGGTCCTCCGGGATGTCAAGGCCCAGTTCCTCGGCGGCGCGCAGCACCCCCAGCGCGGTGACATCGTTGGCGGCGAAGATGGCGGTGGGGCGGGTCTTGCGTGCCAGCATCGCCCGGCCCGCTTGGTAGCCGGCCGCCTGGGTGAAGTCGGAGAATTTCACCCACCCTTTCCGCAGAGGCAACCGGTGGCGGCGCAAGGTGTCTTGATAAGCCTGAAAACGCTCTTGCGAGCAGCGCACGTCCGGCGGCCCCCCGATGAACCCGATCTTGCGGTGCCCGAGCTCCACCAGGTGCTCCACCGCCAACTTCCCCCCCAGCAGGTCGTCCACCCCCACATAGGGGGCTTCCACCTGCTGGGACCGACGTGACACCAACACGAACGGGGTGTGGGAGAGGGCGAGCAGCTTCAGGTAAGGATCGTCCGCGGTGACTGTGGCCAGGATGAGTCCGTCCACTCGTTTCCGCCGCAGCAGTCGGATGTAGCTGCGTTCTCGCTCCAGGTCCCCATCCGTGTTGCACAGCACTACCCCATAGCCCCGAGCGTGGGCCCGTTCCCCCACCCCCCGGGTCAGCTCGGCGAAGAAGGGGTTGGCGATGTCGGGAACCACCAAGCCGATGGCCCCGGAGGTGCCCAGGACCAGTCCCCGCGCTAGCTCATTTCGCTCATAGCCCAATTCAGCGGCGATCCGCAGGATGCGGGCTTTGGTCTCCTCCCGCAAAAGCGGCGAGTCGTTCAGGGCCCGGGAGACGGTAGAAGGAGACACCCCGGCTGCCTGAGCCACGTCCTTGATGGTCACCATGGCCGAACACCTTTTAGCCCTTGGGCCGGGGAGGTGCAAGCCCCGATGCCCGTACCAAAAAGAAGCTGTTCCCCAGGCGCTGGCCGGGGCGAAGCACGGGGAAGTGGGCATGTTAAAATGGCACGCCGTGCTTGACCGAGGGGAATGCGAAAGGTGGCTTGGGCAAGGACAGCGGGCCCAGGCTGAAAGGGCGTTGGCCTTTGTGGAGGAGGCGGTGCCGGATGCCGGTGGGGCTTGAGGCCCGCCGGGGCAGGCGGCAGGAGCTAGTGGCCGAGGGGCTGGAGGAGGAACTTGTGGCCGCTTTGTCGCGGAGGGAAGGGCGTGGAAGGCCTGTGGCAGGGGAAGGCCCCGCTGGCTGAGCGGCTCCGGCCCCGGGAGCTGGGGGAGGTGGTGGGCCAAGCCCACCTCCTGGGGGAACACGGCCCGCTCCGGGCACTGATAGAATCTGGAAATTTCTCCGCCCTCATCTTCTGGGGCCCCCCAGGGACCGGCAAGACCACCCTCGGCAAGATCATCGCCGCCCGGCTGGGGGCCAAGTTCATCTGGATCTCGGCCGCCTTGACCTCCACCGCCGAGGTCAAAAAGGCCCTGGAGGCTTCCCGGGAACTCTGGCGGAGGACCGGGGAACGGGATCTCCTCTTCCTGGACGAGGTCCACCGCTGGAACCGGGCCCAGCAAGATGTCCTCCTCCCCTACCTGGAGGAGGGTTCCATCGTGTTCATCGGGGCCACCACCGAAAACCCCTCCTTCGCCCTCCGGCCGGCGCTTCTGTCGCGGGCCCAGCTATTTGTGTTCGAGCCCCTCACCGAAGAGGAGTTGCGGGGGCTTTTGCGGCGTGCCTTGGCCGACGAACGGGGCTACCGGGGCCGCGTTTCTCTCACCCCGGAGGCGGAGAGGTTCCTGATCCGCTATGCGGACGGGGACGCCCGGCGGCTGCTCACCGCCCTGGAGACGGCGGTGGCTGCAGAGGGCGAAGGAGAGCTGGGGCTGGAGCAGGTGTCCCGGGCCCTGGGCAGGAAGGCCCCCCGCTACGACCGAGCTGGGGAGGAACACTACAACCTGATCTCAGCCCTACACAAATCGATAAGGAACTCGGATGTGGACGCGGCCCTGTACTGGCTGGTCAGGATGCTGGAGTCGGGGGAGGACCCGCGGTACCTGGCCCGGCGGCTGGTCCGGATCGCGAGCGAGGACGTGGGGCTGGCCGATCCCCATGCGCTGCGGCTTGCGGTGGCCGCCGCCCAGGCGGTGGAGCAGGTGGGGATGCCCGAGTGCGAGCTCGCTCTGGCCCAGGCCGCGGTCTATCTCGCCTTGGCCCCCAAGTCCAACGCCCTCTATAAGGCCTACGAGGCGGCCAGGCGGGACGTGCGGGAGACCATAGATGAGCCGGTGCCGTTGCACCTGCGGAACCCGGTGACGGATACCATGCGGGAGCTGGGCTACGGCGAGGGGTATCAGTACGCCCACGACCTTCCGGAGGGGGTAGCGGCGATGGAGTGTCTGCCCTCCGGCCTCGCCGGGCGGGAGTACTACAAGCCCAAAGGGGCGGGCTGGGAAGCGCGGGTGCGGGAGAGGCTGGCGGAGCTGCGCCGCCTGATCCGAGGAAAGACTCGTTCCCAAAATTCTGATCAGGCACCATCCGGTTGACTTGGGCGCAAATTGGCTGTAGGTTAGCTTGGAGGGTGAAATGGAAGAGTATGAGGTTGACTTGCGAGATTACCTAAGGGTCCTGTGGCAGGGAAAGTGGATCCTGCTGGCGACCCTGGTGGTGGCAGTAGGGGTGGCCGCGGTGGTGACCTTCCGGGCCCCGGACGTGTACCGAGCCCAGGCTTCCTTGACAATCCAAAGTCCAGCCATTTCCGGATTCCAGCTGCTGCCAGCCAGGGAGAGGGGGGGAAACGTCTCCCAAAGCGATCTGATTTCGGATTTACTCAGCCCAACGCTGGTCATCGAGTGGGCCAAGGATCCAGCGGTGTTGGCGGCTGCCCTGGCTGATAGTGAACCTTCCCCCGGCTGGGTGGCCAGCCACCTCCAGGTCCGGACGAAAGAGGAGCTTCTGGAACTGTCCCTGGAGGGGGCTCTTCCCCCAGAGACATTGCGCCGAGCCCTGGCCGGGGTAGTGGCTGCCGTCCAGGCCCGGGGTGCGGAGGAATTGAAGGCCGCCCTCGAGGCGGCACTGGCCGGAATCGCTTCTCACCGGGAGAGATTGGCCCGCCAGCTGGCTGCCTGGGAGGAGGAACTGACCCGGATGAAGGCGCGAGCGGCCGCCCAGCGGAATGAACTTTTGGCCCGCATCTCTCAGTTGAGTCAAGGGGCGGGCCCCTTGGATGTGCCCCCAGGCACGGAGGCAGATCTGGCTAGCTACCAACTCCAAAGGGAACTCGACCTCCTTTACTCGCGGCTGGAGGCAGTGGAACTGGAGTTGGATCGGCTGGAGCGGCTGGGGGCAACCGCCCTGCCCGGAGTAGGCGAAGCTTACGTGGAACTCGTGGGGGAGCTGGCAGCCCTAGAAGCCCAAGAGGCGGCCGTCGCTTCCCTGGCTCAGGACCCTCCCTCTCCCGTCCGGGTGGTGCGGGCTCCTTGGGCTTCCGAATTCCCGGTGGCTCCGAACAGGAAAATGAACCTGGCCGTGGCCGGAGTGCTGGGGCTCTTCTGTGGCGTGCTCCTCGCTTTCCTCTGGCACTGGCTTAAGGAACCAGGAGTGGGTGCTGGGGAAAGCGGAGCAGGCGGACCACCCGGCGGCTGACCGGGGCGGAGAGGCGCAGCCGATGCGGGTCACGGTGAAATTGTTCGGCGAGTTCAGGGAGGCGGCGGGGAGGGACAAGGTGGAACTGGAGCTTCCCCCGGGCGCCAGCTGTGGCCAGGCCCTGCGCCAGTTGGCGAAGCTGGAGCCCAAGGTAGGGGAGCTTCTCTTCGCCCCCTCCGGGGAGATCAGAGACCACCTGCACGTGTTCTTGAACGGGCGGAACGTGGCCACCCTCGCGGGGCTGGAAACGAAGCTTTCCGAGGGGGACAGGATCAGCTTCTTCCCCCCCATCGGTGGGGGGTGAAGGGCTCCGCCCCCTACAGGGGGACCCGGCCCTTGAGCGCCCGGCCCAGGGTGATCTGGTCTGCGGATTCCAGGTCCCTCCCCACCGGTACCCCGTGAGCAATCTGGGTCACCTTGACCCCCAGGGGTTTTAGCACTCGCAGGAGGTGCATGGCGGTGAGGTCGCCCTCCAGTTTGGGCTCCAAGGCCAGGATGACCTCCTCAATCTTCTCTGTCTGCACCCGGCGGATCAGCTCGCCAACGGTCAGGTCCTCGGGGCCCACCCCCTCGCTGGGCGAAATAAGCCCCCCCAGCACGTGGTACAGGCCGTGGAACTCACCGGTGCGCTCGATGTATTCGATTTCCCAAGGGCGAGCTACCACACAGATGGTAGTCTGATCCCGCTTGGGGTCTTGGCAAATGGGGCACAGATCGCCCTCGGAGAAGCTGTGGCAGCGTTGGCAGCGCTTGATTTGCCGATGCAAGTTGCCCACAGCTTGGGAGAGTCGAGCTGCCTCCTCCGGCTTGGTGAGGAGGAAAAAGGCGATCCTCTCTGCCGAGCGGCGCCCGATCCCCGGCAACCGGGAGAGCACGGTGAGGAGTTCCTCCAGCGGCTTGATCACGCGGCCACCCCCGGTGGGAATCCCCCGGTCAAGCCGGCCATGAGCCTTTGGGCCAGCTCCCTCGCCTTGGCCTGTGCTTCCCCCACCGCGGCCAACACCAGGTCTTCCACCAGCTGGTGATCCCCCTCAGAAATGGTTTCCGGGGAGATGTGGACTTGCAGGAGTTCTCCCTGACCGTTCACTATCGCCCGCACTGCCCCTCCCCCGGCGCTGCCTTCCAGGCGGGCCTGCGCCAGTTCCTCCTTCTTTTTGGCGAGCTCCGCCTGCAGCTTCTGGGCCTGCTGCACGAGGTTCCTAAGGTCTCCCAGTCCTCTCATCGCCTGCCTCCTTCAAGATCTGGCCTTCCAGGAGTTGAGCCACCAGCCGTGCCCCCTCCTCCAGGCTGGGTTTCTCCGCCGCCTTCCCCTCCCAGCGGACTTCCAGGGAGAGCAAGTGACCCAAGAATTTCTGAGCCCTGGCCTGCAGGTAGTCTTGCACCTCGGGCCTGGTCAGGACCTCGTAGTGGAACCGGCAGTGCTCGGGCAACCTGATTGTGAGGAGGCCGTCTGCGAGCTGGACTTTGGCCGGCGCCAGGCAGGCGGCCACCGAGGCGCGCTCCCGCAGCACCTCCTTCAGGAAGGCCGCCCACTGCGCTTCGAGCGTGTCTTCTTCACCTGGCGGAGGGGGGCGGTCCCCAGAGGCGGGGGCAGGGCTTGGG
>DFNF01000072.1 GCA_002375935.1 Acetothermia bacterium UBA3574 | reverse complement strand
GGGGGAGCAGGGGGAGGAGGTTGCGGGCGGTGGTCCCCTCCCGGATCAGGACGTGGACCCCACAGGCAAGCTTTTCCCGGGCCTCCTCCAAGGCGGTGGCCTCGTGGTCGGTGCGGGGGCCGGCGAGCACATAGGCCCATAGCTCGGCCCCTGACAGCCCGGGGGCATGACCGTCTATCGGCCTGTTCTGAGCTGCTTTCAGTTTCGCCCAGGCCACCTCCTCTCTGGCCAAAACACCCGGGAAATTCATAAACTCCCCCAACCCAAGCACCCGTTCCCAGCGCAAAATTTCGGCGATCTCCCGGGCCCCGAGCTCTGCCCCGGCGGTCTCCCAGGGGCTGGCAGGCACGCAAGCCGGGGCCATGAAGTAGCACCGCAAGGGGAGGGAAGCAGTGGCGTCAAGGAGATAGCGGATCCCCTCCTGGCCCAGCACGTTGGCGATCTCATGGGGATCGGCGATCAGGCAGGTGGTGCCGCGGGGGAGCACCGCCCGGGCGAACTCCGGGGGGGTGACCTGGGAGCTCTCCAGGTGCACGTGGGTATCGATGAACCCCGGGGCCAGGTACTTCCCCCGGAGGTCCACCACCTGGCGGGCCTTGCGGGCCCCGAACCCCACCACGTACCCCTCGGCCACCGCCAGCTCCCCCCGCCTTATCTCCCCGCTGATGACGTCCACCAGGCGGGCGTTTTTCAGGAGGAGATCCGCCGGCTCCTTCCCCAGGGCCACCAGAAAGACCTTTTCGCTCACCATGATGGGTTGAGGATAGCGATGGGGAGGGAGGTGGGCCAGTGGGGACTATGAAGAGAGGGCCCCGCCGCCGGGAGGAAAGCGGCGGGGCCCTTGGGCGGGAACGCTCTCTTCGCTCTTACTGCTCTTCGCCGGCGGGGCTGATGCTGTCCGCGGCGCTGGAAAGCTGCCTCACCGTGCCGGTGTCGAGCTCCACCAGGAACACCTGGTAGGTGCCCCCACCCACGTCGCGCACGAAGGCGATGGCGTCGCCGGTCTCCACCCACCAGGGGTCGAACTCATCGGCGGCGGTGTTGGGGCTGCCCCCTGAGAAGGCGTTCAGGTTCTGAGCGGTGCCCGCATCCAGGTCGTAGATCCAGATGTCAAGGCCCCCCACGCCATCGGCCCGATCCGAGGTGTAGGCGATCTTGCTGCCGTCGGGGGACCAGGCGGGGGTAGAAAGCCCACCGTCGGCCGGAAGCCCGGCCACCAGCCCCCACCCGGGGTCGATGGCCCCGTCGTGGCCACTGGAATCGTGCAGAAGCTGGGGAGCGGGGTCGCCGGCGGGCCATATCCAGAGGGCAGAACCGCCGTTGGCCGCCCCCCCGGAGCCCTTGCTGGAGACGAACACCAGGTCTCCGTTCACCGGGGAATAGGCCGGGGCCAACGCCCAATACGGGGTCTGCACCGTGAGCTGGGACACGGCGGTGGCAATCCCCCAGGGGTACTCCACCGTCCAAATCTCCCAGTTGCCGGCCTGGTCTGAGGCAAACGCGAGCTTGTCCCCTTGGTAATGCCAGGTGGGCTGGATCTCAGAGTAGGTTTGGGTATCCAGGTGCTGCCCGGTGAAGGCAAATAGGTCGGTCACCGTCAGGTCCCATTCCCCGGCGTCAAACACGGAGGCGGCCAGCTTGTCCCGGGTGTTCCAGCGCAGGGCAGGAGTAATCTCGGCCAGCCACACCGGGAGGAACTCCTCCTCGCTGCCGTCCAGCTTCACCCGGAATACCTGCCACCAACCCCACCGGTCGGAGATGAAGTAGATCCGGGGCGCGGCCACGGTGATGACCACCGAGGCCTGATCTTTCTTGCCCGCGTTGTCCTCCACCTCCAGGGTGGCGGTGTAACTGCCCTCCGCCTCGTAGGTGTGCTCCACCGGGACGGTGACGTCGGTGCCGCTGGCCGGGGCACTGCCGTCGCCGAAGTCGAGGGTCCAGGCAACGATGGTGCCGTCCGGATCTTGAGACCCCGATAGGTCGAAGGTGATGGTGATGGGGGCCTCGAAGGTGCCTTTAGGCTCGTAATCGAGCACCGCCACCGGGGCCTGGGTGAAGAACCCCCGACAGGCGGACAGGACCAGGGGTACCGCCAGGAGCAGCATTCCCGCCAAAACTTTCCTGTTCATCTTTCCCTCCTTGGAACAAGCTATACCAGACCGCCTCACCTTAATCGCCCTCCTGGGCAGCCGGGAGGACTTGGGGGTATGGTGGAGGGGGGCTACGTCCAAGAGGGCGGAGACAGCTGTCCCGGGAACCAACTTCCCGGGCAGGGTGTATATTAAGCGCTAAGGAGGGCGGGCTTGAACTCCGGCGAACTCGAACTTCTGCAGCGGAGCTTGGCAGGGGACCTGGAGGCGTGGGGTGAGATTGTGAAAAACTACAAGGAGGCCGTGTTCGGGGTGACAGTGGCCATCCTGAGGAACCGGGCAGACGCGGAGGATGCCACCCAGGAGGCGTTCATTCGGGCCTATCTCAAGCTCCGCCACTACGACTTGTCCAGGAAGTTCTCCACCTGGCTGCTCACGGTGGCGGCCAACGTGGCCAAGAACATGTTGCGCAAAAGGCGCCGGGAGGAGCCACTGCCAAAACTGCACTGGGCCCCTGATCCGGCCCAAGAAGCTTGGCGGGAGAAGATGTGTGAGGTGGTGAAAGAGGTGGTGTGGTCGTTGCCGGAAATCTATCGAGCTCCACTGGTGCTTCGCTATTGGCACGAGCTCGACATCTCCGAGATCGCCCAGGTGTTGGGGCTCAAGCAGGGGACGGTGAAGACGCGCCTGCATCGGGGACGGGCGTTGGTGCGGGCGCAACTGGTGGAGCGGGGGGTGATCCAGGATGTGGTCGTTTGAACTGGATGACCAGATAAGGGAAGCCATGGTCAGGGAACGGGCGGCTGCCCAGGAGCGGCTTTTGGGGCTGGAGGAGCGGGTGGTGGAGGCCCTGACCCGCCGTCAGGCTTCCCCCAACTGGTGGAAGCGCCTGGTGGAAGTGCTCCTGGCCCCGCGGAGCCTGCCCCGGCTGGCCCTGGCCGGGGCGATGTGCTTCACCTTGCTTTTGGGCCTGGGGCTGGGCCGGCTGCTTCTCCCCGCCCCCCCTCCCCTCCCCGAGCTGGCGGAGGGGGGTACCCTGTTCGCCGTGGTGGACCTCAGGGCCCAGGAAGTGGCGGTGGTGGGCGACTTCTCCGCCTGGCAACCAATCCCACTCTCTGATCCAGATGGAGACGGGATCTGGACGGCGGTCTTAAAGCTCCCCCCGGGACGGTACGAGTACGCCTTCCTGGTGGACGGCCAGTGGATCGGCAAAGACCCGCTGGCGGACGAGTACGTGAAGACCTTCGGGGAGTACGCCTCCATCCGCTACGTGGAGAACGGAGGCGGGGCATGAGGAAGTTGGCGTTGGCCCTGACGCTTTGCCTGGCATTGGCAGCCGGCGGCGGGGCCCAGATCTCCTTCCCCTTGGCCCCCCAGGTGGCCCCCGAGGACGTCCTGGCCTTCCTGGCCACCTTGCCGGTGCCCGAGGAGCTGAAGGAACCCTTGGCCGGCGAGATGTTGGCCGGCATGTCCGAAGGGCGCCTTTCCCCCGGGATAGCCATGGCCTTCCTGCAAGCACTGTCTCAGCTCTCCCCTCAGGAGCAAGCCCAGGGGCTGGAGGTGATGCTCTCCGCCCTGATGGGGGAGATGATCGTAGACCAGTTGCTCAACGAGGCCCTGCATGGCCTGCGCCTGGCCAGCCCTTGGCCCCAGGTGCTGAACATCCTCCAGCTGCGGCTCGGCTTGCTCTCCGCCACCCAGTCGGTGTTGAGCCACCACGGGCTCATCCCCTTGCGCAGCGCCTACTCGGAGGCGCCCCCGGATTTGGGCTGCGCCCTGTTGGTGCTGGAGGTGGCCTGGGCGATCGGGGATCACCTGATCTCCGGGCACAGTCCGGCCGATGCGGCCGCGATGGAAGAGCTGATCCACGCCCGACTCACCAGGCTGCGGGGGACGCTCCTACCGGTCCAGCTGGTGGACCCCCTGCTGGCCCAGCTCTCGCCGGCCCTGGTGCAAGAGATCGTGGCGCTGGCCCTCAATCCAGAAAGGAGGTAGGTATGCGGTATTTGTCGATCTTAGGCGTAGTATTGGTGGCCTGGGCAGGCCTGACCCTGGCCCAGACCGAGCCCCTGGGGATCATCGTCGAGCCCCCGGAGGAGGGTCTCTCCATCAGGGTGTGGACCGACAAGCCGGTCTACGCCATCGGCGATGAGGCGGTGATCTACTTTGAGTTAAACCAACCCGCTTATGTGTACATCCTGAACATCGACTCCCTGGGGAGGGTGAACCAGCTGCTCCCCAACTACTGGGAGCAGCAGAACTACTACCAGGCGGGCATCCACCAGATCCCGGGGCCGGGGCAGCCCTACCACCTCAGCGTGGTGGGCCCGCCGGGGACGGAGTGGATCCAGGTAATAGCCACCACCCAGCCCCTGGCGGGGGTGTTCGGCAGCCCCATGGAGGGGGCTCCTTACCCCTTGCTGGGAGAGGACCCTGAGGGTTGGCGGGCCCAGCTTGAAGCCCAGCTTTTGGGGCTGGTGCCCGAGCCCGCCCAGCGGGCGGTGGACTTCACCAGCTTCCTGGTGGTGGCCGGGACTCCGCCGGGCTACGGCACCCTGCAGGTGAACACCAATCCCCCCCTGGCCCGCCTGTACATAGACGGGGTGTTCCGGGGTTGGACCCCCCGCTCCCTGAGCCTCACCGCCGGCTTCCACGACGTGCTCATTAGGAAAACTGGCTACCAAGACTACTCGGTGCGGGTGTACATCATGACCGGGGGAACCCGAACCCTGAACATCGACCTCACCCCGGTGGCGGTTAACCAGCCCCCGGTGGCCCAGTTCTCCCACACCCCCACCAGTCCCCAGCCCGGCCAGTGGGTGCAGTTCGACGCCTCGGCCTCTTACGACCCTGACGGCACCATCACCGGCTACCAGTGGGACTTCAACGGCGACGGGGTGTTCGACGCCTCCGGGATGGTGGTGTTTCACCAGTTCACGGTCGGGGGCAGCTACCAGGTGACCCTGCAGGTGGTGGACGACGGCGGGGCCATCGATACCGAGACTAAAACGATAGTGGTCCAGGTACCCAACCAATCCCCGGTGGCGGACTTCGGCTTCAACCCCACCAGTCCCCAGCCCGGCCAGTGGGTGCAGTTCGACGCCTCGGCTTCCTACGACCCGGACGGCACCATCGCCAGCTACCAGTGGGACTTCAACGGCGACGGGGTGTTCGATGCCTCCGGGGTGGTGGCTTTCTGGCAGTTCCCCATCGCCGGCACCTACCAGGTCCTGCTGGTGGTCACCGATAACTTGGGGGCCACCGGCCAGGTGACCAAGCCGGTGGTGGTGGGGCCAGTCCCCAACCAGCCCCCGGTGGCTCAGTTCACCATCAGCCCAAGTGTGGTGTACGTGGGCACCCTGGTCACCTTCGACGCCAGCGCCTCTTACGACCCCGATGGGGCGATCACCAGCTACCAATGGGATTTGGACGGCGACGGGGTGGCGGACCACTTCGGCCCGCTGGTGACCAGCACCTATTACGCTCCCGGCACTTACCTCATCACCCTGTGGGTGACCGATAACCAAGGGGCCACTTCCCAGGCCAGCCAGCCCCTGCTGGTCCAGTCCACCGGTTACCCCTGGCAGGAGCCACCCATGGACGGGGTGCCAGGGGTGTACGTGTGGGGCCGGGACGAGTGGCACATCACCGTGAACGGCTCTTCCAGCTGGACCACCCCGCATGAGTACCGGCTGGAGCTCCGCACCGACGGCACCTTCGTGGGGGTGCGCACCGAGGCCGGACCCTCCCCGCTGGGGCTGATCCCCGAGCCCACCGACGAGGGCTGGCGGGTCATCTTCACCGGCTCTGTGACCTCAAATCGGATCACCTACGTGTTTCGGGTTCAGAACGCCACCTCCATCTTCATGGACCTGCGGCTGGACATGGACGGTGACGGGGACCTGGAACGGTCGGCGGGGCTGGTGCGCCTGCGCCGGTGGATGGTGAACCCGCCCTTCAACCCGTTGGTGGTGGGGTTGCCGGAGGGGCATCCGGGCCCGCTTACCCCGGAGCTCAACTTCCGGATCGGCACTGCCCTGGCATATTCGGAGCACTTCCGGGCCGTGTATTACCAGACGGACATCGAGACCCTCGAGGGCGGTCCCTAAGCGAGGTCCGCTTTGTTGGGGGGCGGGGCCGGATTCTCCGGCCCCGCCCTTTTTCACCCTGCAGTGCCCCTGGCACCCGAGCTCCCTTTTCTTAAAATTTTTCGAGTAAAGCTAAAGGAACCGCTCGATGTACAAACGCAAGGTACAGCAGACCGGCGGGGGCACGCTGTTCGTCACCCTGCCCAAGGGCTGGGCAGCCCAGCTGGGGGTCTCCCACGGGGCGGAGCTCAACCTGGTCCCCAGCGAGGGGGGGCCCCTCCTGATCGTCCCCCCAGGCCTGCGGGAACGTAACCGCTGCCAGCTCCCCCTGGACGACCGCAGCAAAGAGGAACTCGAAAGAGACATCATCGCCCACTACATCGCCGGCTTCGACGTCATCCAGGTGGCCGGGGACAGGGTGCGCCCCCAGCAGCGCCGCATGGTGCGCGAGATCGCCCAATCCCTGATCGGCATGGAGATCCTAGAGGAAACCCAATCCACAGTCACGTTGCACTCGGTGGTGAACCTGCAGGACTTCCCCGCCCAGCAGACGCTCCACCGCATCTTCTCCATCACCCAGGCCATGCTGGCCGATGCGGTGAGTGCGTTCCTGACCCAGGAAGAGGAACTAGCCCGGGATGTGATCGAACGGGACGGCGATGTGGACAGGCTCGTGCTCCTGGTGGCCCGGCAGTTCAGCTTGCTGTTGCGGGACCTGGTGACCGAGCAGGAGGTGGGGCTGTCCCGGTTGGAGTTCTTGTATCAGCACACGGTGGCCGACCAGCTGGAGCGGGTGGCGGACCACGCGGTGAAGATCTCCCGGGCCGCCTTGGAAACCCCGGCTCCCCTCGCCCGGGGGGTGAGGGAGCGGGTACAGGGGTTGGCCGCGGAGTCCGGGGAAGTTTTGGCAGGGGCCATGCGGGCATTTGAGACGCGCAACAGCAAGCTGGCCAACCAGGTACTGGGCCGCAAGGAAGACCGCCAGCGGCTGCTCGAACTGGCCCAACTCTCCGCGGCCGACCAGCCGGAGAATGCTTACGCCATCAGCATCGTGATGGACAGCCTCCTGCGGAGCAGGGAGTACGGGTTCAACATCGCCGAGATCGCCCTGGACGCGGCAGTGGCCTCCCCTCCCCCCAGCGCCCCCTCGGGTTGAGGGCCGCTATCGACACCGCCCACCCGGCTAGGGCTCGACCTCAGCCCGATTGGCAAGAAAACTCCTTCGCCCCAGCTTGAAGACCACGCTCTTACCCCCCGCGTTTTGGTAGCTGGGGAAAGCTCACTCGCTGCCAAAAGGGCCCTCGGTGGGAACGTCTCGCCGTCTTTTCCGGCTGGCCGGCGTCTCTGGAGGAACTTCGGAGGCTTGACCAGCCGAGGGGGAGAGGGTTAACATTGTCTCGCCTTCCCCGGTAGCTCAACTGGCAGAGCAGCCGGCTGTTAACCGGCGGGTTGGAGGTTCGAGTCCTCCCCGGGGAGTTTTTCTATTGGGGACATGGATGAATCCCTGTGAGTTGGACCTCGAGCAGGCTGCCCCGCCCTTCGGGGGCTCCCAGGGCGAGAGAGGAGCCCCTGGCCCCCCTGGTTTTCCCCTAGCTGGCAAGAAAACCCCGCCCGAGGGCGCGGCCTCCCCCCGCCACCCAGGTGGTCAGCCCTCGGCCGCCGGGGGAAACACCCCCCGCACCTCCACCGTTTGGGTGGGGAAGGCGAACTCTATTCCCGCTTCCTCGAACCGACGCCGGATCTCCAGGTTGATCTCCTCGGTGGCCTCCAAGAACTTCTGGTAGTCGGTGTACTTGCACCAGTGGATCACCAAGATGTTCAGCGAATAGGGGCCAAATTCCTTGAAGTAAGCCCAGTATTTGGCCGTGCTGGGATGGTTACCCAGGATCTCCCGCAGGATGGCCAGGGCCTGCTGGATCTTCTCGTACGGGGTATCGTAGGTGATCCCGATGGTGTACTGGTTTTTTATGCTGGGACGGTAGACGAAGTTGTTGATCTTGGCATCGGCCATCTTCCGATTGGGGATGGCCACCACCGTGCCGTCCAGGGTGCGGATGCGGGTGGACCGGAGGCCGATGGCCTCCACCGTCCCGCTTATGTCCTCCACGTCCACCCGGTCCCCGACCTCACAGGGCCGGTCCACGAGTAAGGCCAGGGCACCGATGAAGTTGGACAACGTCTCCTGGGCGGCCAGGGCGATGGCCAACCCCCCGATCCCCAGGCCCGCCAGCAGGCTGGTGATGTTGTAACCCAGGTTCTGAAGGATCAGCAGCACCCCAATGGCCCAGATGAACAGCTTCACTATCCGGGACAAGATGGGGATCAACTGGTCGTCGAACTTGGTCTTGGTCTTCTGGGCCCGCTCTTTCCACAGGGAGAACACCACGTCCACCAGCTTGGTGAGCAGGTAAATGGCCACGAAGGTGGAGGCGAAAACGAAGAATCCCCGCAAAACCGACCACGCACCCGGCGACAGGGTGAAGAACTGCAACCCCACCCAGAGCCCCACCAGGTAAATCAGGGCCCCCAGGGGCTTCCCCGCCAGGGTGGCCAAGCTTTTCTGCAGCCCCTCCGGGGCCTGCCGGCGGCGCAGGAGGTAGCGCACCACCCCCACCAGCACCCGGTGCACCACCACCACCCCGGCCAGGATCCCCAAAAGCAGGAAGTACTTCCACAGCGCGTTTCCCGCGATCGCCATGCCGAAGAAGTCACTCACTGAGCTCATCCTGTACCTCCGAGAACTTCACCCCGAACCGTTCCAGCCGCCCCAGCCGCACCTTGGGCAGCGACACCTCCGCCAGCCCCTGTCCGTCTTCCCAGCTTACGGAGAGCAAGGTCCCCAACTCGCTCAGACTCTGCAGGAGGGCCTGGCGGTCCGGGGGGATGCGTACCACCACCCGGGCGAAATGGGGGGCCAACAGCCTCGCCAGCCCCTCCTTCAGCTCCGACAACCCCGTCCCGTAGCGGGCGGAGACGGCCACAGTGGGGGAGAGCTCGTGCTCCAGCCGCCTGAGGGTGGCCATCCGCTCCGGGGTAGTGGCCAAGTCCACCTTGTTGAGGACGTAGAGGCAAGGGGGGAGCGGGGAATCCCGGAACACTTCCCGGGCCAGCACTCGGCGTACCGTGGCCAGGTGTTCCCAGGCGAACCGGGAGGCTACGTCCAGGACTACCAAGAGCAGGTCAGCTTCTCGGGCCGACTCCAGGGTGGCCCGGAAGGCCGGGATCAACTGGTGGGGGAGCTTCCTGATGAACCCCACCGTATCCGAGACCAGCGCCCACCGCCCCCCGGGGAGGTCCAGCCGCCTCACCTTGGTGTCCAAGGTGGCAAATAGCTTGTCCTCTACAAATACCTGTTGCCCGGTGAGGGCAGAGAACAGGGTGGACTTGCCGGAGTTGGTGTAGCCGACGATGGCCACCTGGGGGACCCCCAGCTGGCGGCGGCGTTTCCGGCGCAAGGAGCGCACCCGGTCGGCGTCGGAGAGGCGGCGGCGAATGGATTGGATCCGGCGGCGTACCTTCCGCCGGTCCAACTCCAACCGGGTCTCCCCCGGGCCGCGGGTGCCGATGCCCCCGCCCGGATCAGTCAGGGCCTGCCCCCAACCCCGCAGCCGGGGGAGCAGGTATTCCAGTTGGGCCAACTCCACCGCCAATTCCGCCTCCGCGGTGCCGGCCCGCTGGGCGAAGATGTCCAAGATCACTTGGGCCCGGTCCACCACCTTGAGCCCGGTCCGCTCCTCCAGGTTGCGGGCCTGGGCAGGGGACAGTTCGTCACTCAGCACCAACACCTCCGCCCCCAAC
Organism: Acetothermia bacterium UBA3574; assembly: GCA_002375935.1. GTDB lineage: Bacteria > Bipolaricaulota > Bipolaricaulia > Bipolaricaulales > Bipolaricaulaceae > DFNF01. Next base: position 8,448 of record DFNF01000072.1, on the reverse strand, counting down.
TCCCGGGCCAGGGCGGAAAGTTCCTCCACCTTTCCTTTGCCCACGAAGGTGGCTGGGTCCGGACGCCGGCGCCGCTGCACGATCCGCCCCACCACCTGGGCCCCGGCCGTCTCCACCAGGGCAGCCAGCTCGTCCATCAACTCCTCTTCTTCCCAGGACAGGGGCCCGGGGGGCAACACCCCCACCAGCAGGGCCCGCTCCGCGGGATACAACCGCGCTCGCCGGCCCACATAGTCTTCTACTCGCGGCAGTCCGCTTCTTCCCATATCTCCGCCCCCAGTCCCCTCAGTTTCTCCACCAGCCCTTGATAACCGCGGCGCAGGTGCCACGCCCTTTCCACCTGGGTACAGCCGTGAGCGGCCAAGCCGGCCACCACCAACGCCGCCCCCGCCCTCAGGTCACTCGCCGCCACCCGGGTGCCCACCAGCCTCTCCACTCCCTGCACCAGCAAGGTCTGACCTTGTCGGCGGATCTCAGCCCCCAGGCGCACCAGCTCCGGCACGTGCCCAAACCGGTTCTCGAACACGGTCTCCCTCACCACAGACTCGCCCCGGGCCAGGGTGAGGGCACTCACCAGGGGGGGCTGAAGATCAGTGGGGAAGCCGGGGTGCGGCCTCGTCTCCACCGTGAGGGCCTGCAGCCGATCCTTCACCACCACCTCGACCCAGTCCCGCCCTCGCTCCACCTCCAGGGCAGCCTCCCTCAATTTTACCAGCAAGGCACCCAGGTGTTGGGGGACCACCCCCCGCACCCGCACCGTCCCCCCGCATGCGGCGGCCGCCAATAGGTAGGTGCCCGCCTCGATGCGGTCCGGGATCACCCGATGTCGGGCCCCCCCAAGCTCTGCCCGCCCCCGCACCCGCACCACCTTCTCACCCCAGCTCACCTCCGCCCCCATGGCCGAAAGCAGCCGCCCCAGGTCCTCCACCTCCGGCTCCCGGGCCGGGTTCAAGATCACGGTCTCCCCCTCGGCCAGCGCCCCGGCCAGGAGCAGCTGCTCGGTGGCCCCCACGGAGGGGTAATCCAGGTACACCTCCCCGCCGCGGAGCCCGGCTGCCTTGGCCTCCACCCACCGCTCCCGGAGCCGGAGGTCGGCCCCCAAGCGGGCCAGGCCCTTGAGGTGCAGGTCCACCGGGCGGGCCCCGATGGCACACCCCCCCGGCAGAGGCACCCGCGCCTGCCCTCGCCGAGCCAGAATCGGTCCCAGACAGAGGAAGGAGGCCCGCATCCGGCCCACCAGCTCCGCCGGGGGGCTGGCGGTGGGAGGGGCCTGCTGTTCGATCACCACCGCCCCGGCCTCCCACCGGACTCGCTTCCCCAATGCCTGCACGAGCTGCAATGCCGTTTCCACGTCTGCAAGCCGCGGCACGTTCTCCAGCCGCACCGGCTCTGAGGTGAGCAGGGAGGCGAATATGGCGGGCAAGGCCGCATTTTTGGCTCCCGAGATCGGCACCTCCCCACGCAGGGGACGCCCGCCCCGAATGAGGATCACGGGAGCAGCGGGAGTGGGTCCAGGGGTTCCCCCCATCGGCGGATCTCAAAGTGAAGGTGGGGACCGGTGGAGAGGCCGGAATTCCCGGACAGGGCGACCACCTGGCCCAGCTCCACGAACTGCCCAGGGGACACCCGCAGCTGAGAGAGATGGGCGTAGTAGGTGGAGTAGCCGTTTTGATGGTCGAGCACCACCAACAGCCCGTAGTTTCCCCGCCAACCGGCCCAGATGACCTCCCCGGGGGCGGCAGCCCGCACCGGGGTGCCCACCGGCACCGCCAGGTCTATGCCGGTGTGGAAGTCGCTGCCCCCGTAGACGGGGTGGGTGCGGGGACCGAACCCGGAGGTGAACCGCCCCCGCAGGGGCCAGATGAACCCGGCGCGGGGAGGGCCCAATTCCAGCGCCGCCGCCTGCGGCACCCGGGAGGGATGGGGGATAAGCAGCCGCTCCCCGGGGACCAGCTCCCCCACGCCCCCGTTGGCGGCGCTGATGGCCTCCTCCGTCACCCCATAGGTCAACGCCAAATCAGCCAAGGTTTGCCCCGGCTTTACGGTATGCACCACCCCCCCGGAGGGCACGATGATCTCCTGCCCAGGGAGGAGCGCCCGGGGGTCGAACAGGTCGTTTGTGGCCACCAGGTAGGCGAGGGGCACCCCGTAGCGGTCGGCGATGTCGCTCAGGGTGTCGCCGGCTTGGACCACGGTGGAGTGCCAGGCAGTGGGCCCTTGGGGGAAGGCAAGCGGCCCGCCCTGGTCCGGCTCCAGCAACAGCAGAAACAGCAGGGGCACCAGTAGCAGCCCCAACAGCAGCGCTACCAGGGCCTCTTTACTCACTGTTCATCAGCTCCAGGAACTGCTTGTTGGTGCTGGTCTGTTCCATCCTCTGTTTGATGAACGCCAAGGCGGCGGCCGGCTCCTCCATCTCGGCGATCAGCTTACGCAGGATCCATACCCGCCGAAGGACATCTGGGTCCAGCAGCAGTTCTTCTTTTCTGGTCCCGGACTGGATGAGGTCGATGGCCGGGAAGATGCGCCGGTTGGAGAGATCCCGGTTCAGCACCAGCTCCATGTTCCCCGTGCCCTTGAACTCCTCGAACACCACCTGGTCCAGCCGGGAGCCGGTGTCCACCAGCGCGGTGGCGATGATGGTGAGGCTGCCCCCCTCCTCGATGTTGCGCGCCGCCCCGAAGAACTCCTTGGGCTTGTAAAGCGCGGTGGGGTCGATTCCCCCGGACAAGAGCTTTCCAGATGGAGACACGGAGAGGTTGTAGGCCCGGGCCAGCCGGGTCAGGGAGTCCATGAGGATCACCACGTCGTAGCCGCACTCCACCAGCCTCTTGGCCTCCGAGGTCACCAATTCTGCCACTCGAGTGTGGTGATGGGGTTCCATGTCGAAGGTGGCCGCCACCACCTCGGCCCGCTTCACCGAGCGGCGGAAGTCGGTCACCTCCTCCGGCCGCTCGTCCACCAGTAGGATGAGGAGGCGCACCTCCGGGTAGTTCTCCTCCAGCCCGGCGGCGATGTGTTTGAGCAGGGTGGTCTTCCCCGCCTTGGGGGGAGACACGATCAGCCCCCGCTGCCCTTTTCCGATGGGGGCAAACAGGTCGATCATGCGGGTGGAGTACTCCTCGGGGTCGTGTTCCAGGATGTATTGCTCGTTTGGGTGCAGGGGGGTGAGCTGCTGGAAGTCCACTCGCTTTCGCACCTGCTCCGGATCTTGGTCGTTGACCGCCTCCACCCGCAGCAGGGCGAAGTAGCGCTCGTCGTTCTTGGGGGGGCGCACCAGGCCCCGGACCACGTCCCCCACCTTGAGGTTGAACCGCTTGATCTGGGAGGGGGAGACGTACACATCGTTGCGGGAAGGCAGGCAGGACTTGCCCCGCAAAAAGCCGTAGCCATCCGGCATGATTTCCAATACCCCTTCCGCCACCAACTCCTGGCGGCTCGCCAGCTGGCGCATCACCCCCAGCTGGAGCTCATGGGGAGCGAGGTCCTGGGCTCCGTCCACGCCCAACTCCTCGGCCAGTTTCTGCAGCGCATCGAAATCCAGGCTGAGAACCTCGTGCATTTCCATGCCCATCACCTCAGTCCCGAGGCCAGTGGCCCAGGAATTTTTCGACTGCCTAAGGCAGCTAACTCAGCACCGAATTAGGGGAGAAGCCGGGGGCAGCCCGGTCTCCCGGTGTGCACCTCACGGGACGAACCCCCGCACGGCCAGCAGGCCCAGGCCTCCCAGATACGAAATGGTCAACACCAGGGAGGCTGGGTCCAGCGACCTCCTCGGCAGCCCTTTTGGGCTGAGCATCAACCCCAGCACGGCCACCGCAGACAGGCCCATGCCCAGGGCGGCCACCAGCATCAGGGGCCAGGCGTCCGCCTCCAATGCCCCCAAGATGGGCCGGCCGAAGGTGAGATCGGCGAAGAACACCGTGACCACGTTGAACATGTTCGAGCCGAAGATGTCCCCGGCCAGGAGGTTGTAGGCCCGCAGCCGGAGGGCCCCCACCGAGGCCGCCACCTCGGGCAGCGAGGTGGCCAGGGCCACCAACAGGGAACCCACCACCGACTGGGAGATCCCGGTTCTGAGGGACACCTCCTTGGCGGCGTAGGTGAGGGCGACGCCGGCTATCACGATTACCACTGCGGACAGTAAGGCCAACCACGGGGCCGCTCCCAACCCCAGCCCTTCCTCCGGGGGCGTGCCCTCCTCGGCCCGGAACTGTACGTAAACCAAGAGCAAGTATAGCCCCACAAGCAAGCAGGAGATCAAGGACACGCGTCCCAGGCTGATCCCTCCCCCCATGGCCACCGCCCCCACCACCACCGCGGTGAGGAGCACGGTGCCGGTGGCCGAGAGCACGTGGGAGGAGGAGAGGCGGGAGAAGAACGCGGTGCCAGAAAGCAGGCCCATCAACCCCAGGATGCCCAGGTTGAACGCGTTGGAACCCAGGGCATTGCCCACCGCAATCCCCGGGGCGTCTATTCCCCCGCCGGTCATGGTGGCCACCAGCTCGGGCAGGGAAGTGACCACCGCCACCAGGATGAACCCGATCCAACCCTGAGACAAACCGGTGGCCCGGGCGATGCGCTCGGCGGAGCGGACCAGTGTCTGGCCGGCTGCCAGGATGGCCAGTGCCGAACCCAGCAGCACCAGCCACACCCCGATCACCCGGCCCCTCCTTCCTCCACCATGCGCACCCGGCGCTGATGGCGCCCCCCGGCGAATCGGCTGGTGAGGAACGCCTCCAGGATGGCCAAGGCCAACCCCGGTCCCACCACCCGTCCCCCCAGGCACAGGATGTTGGCGTTGTTGTGGGCCCGCGCCAGCTGGGCCATGAACTGGTTGGTGCACAGGGCGGGCCTGGCCCCCGGCACCCGGGAGGCGGCCATGCTCATCCCGATCCCGGTGCCACAGATGAGCACCCCCAAGTCCGCCTCCCCGGAGGCCACCAGCCGGGCCACCTTGAAGGCGTAGATGGGATAGTCGGTGGACTCCTCAGAATGGGTGCCCACGTCCACCACCTGGTGCTCGCTCAGGCCGTGGGCGATGAGGTGTTCTTTAAGCCGGTACCCGGCGTGGTCAGCCCCAATGGCGATCTTCATAGCTTCTTGGCCAGGGCCCGCAGGATGTGCCAGTACATGGCCATCCTGTCCCAGAAGCCGGCGGCGAAGCCCCGCTTCTCCTCTTTGCGGACGTGGCTCAGCCCCTCCAGCTCCACCTTCTTGTGCTTCCACCCCTCCTTGAACAGCAACTTGGCCAGCGCCGCTTCCACCCCGAACTCCATGTCGTCCACCGCGTGCCTGAGGCGCTCCCACACCTGGCGGGACAGCACCCGTTGGCCGGAGAGGAAGGGGGCGATTTTCATAGAAAGGTCGGTGCCAGCCCGGCCCTCCTTGAAGATGCCGATCACCACTTCCTCCCCTGGAGCTCGGTTTTCATAGGCAGAGACAAGTTTCTCAATGTGATGGGGCTTCAAGCCCACCAGGTCGGCGTCCAGAAACAGGAGCACGTCCCCTTCTGCCACCCGCACCCCGGCGTCCAAGGCAGCCGCCTTGCCCCGGTTCTCCGGCAGTCGCACCACCTTCACCCCGTAGCGGCGGGCCACCTCGGCGGTGTCATCGTTGGAGCCGTCGTCCACCACCACGATCTCCTGAACCACGGAGGTAGCGAGCAAAGGGGCAAGCACAGCGCCGATTCGGTCGGCTTCGTTGTACGCTGGAATGACAGCTGAGACTTTCATCGGGATGGAGTCTTGCCTTGCTGGCAGGAAGGAGTATAGGGCAAGGGGCAGGGGGGATCAAGTGAGGCCTGGGAAGGGCCTATCCCCCACCGCCCCGCCGGGCTATAGTCGGGCCGTGAGGGTCGTGATCTACACCGTGGGCCACTCAAATCGCTCCCAGGAGGAGTTCCTGGAGCTCTTGGCTTGCTTTCACATCCAGGCCATCGCCGACGTGCGGGCCTTCCCCACCTCCCGGAAGTACCCCCACTTCGCCCGGGAGCGGCTGGAAGCCACCCTGCCCGGGGCGGGGATCAGCTACCTCTGGTTGGGCGAGGAGCTGGGGGGCTACCGCCGCCGGGGCCTGGGCGAGGGTTCCCCCAACCGGGGCTGGCAAGCAGGGGGGTTCCGCAATTACGCGGACCACATGCTGACCCCCCAGTTCCGGCGCGGGATCGACCGGCTCCTCTCCCTGGCCCGAAGGGGAAACACCGCCATCATGTGCGCCGAGAGGTTTTGGTGGCGCTGTCACCGCCGGCTCATCTCCGACTTCCTGGTGGCCCAAGGGCACCGGGTGATCCACATCCTGGAGGCCGAAAGGGCGGTAGAGCACCGGCTGCCCCCCTTCGCCCGGGTGGAGGGGGGGCAGCTCACCTACCCCGGCCCTCCCTGAAAGCCCAATTCCCAACAGGCCCAACGTAAACTCTACCGCAGAAAAAACGGGCCATTTTCGGCGCCGAGGACCGATCACGGGCTGCCCGTTATCGCGCGGTCAGCGGGAAAGCACCACCAGCCCCACCCGGGCGATCCCGCGCTCCAACATCCCCAGCGCCTCGGCGGCGGCATAGGAAAGATCGATGATCCTGCCGGGGACAAACGGCCCCCGGTCGTTGATCCGCACCACCACCCACGCCCCGGTGTCCAGGTCCACCACCCGCACCAGGGTGCCGAAGGGCAGGGTCTTGTGAGCGGCGGTGAAGGAGTACATGTCGTACGGCTCCCCGCTGGCAGTGGCCTGCCCGTGGAACCCCGGCCCGTACCAGGAGGCTACCCCCACCTGGAAATACTGGGGCGGGGAATGCAGGGCCGGGGAGATGGCCAAGGCCAGCGCCCCCACCAACACCACGGCCACGGGCAACCACCACCAACTCATGGGCCGATTATGGTGCCGAGAAAGGGGTGAGGCCAGGACATCGTCCCCCGCCGGGAGGCCAAGCGGGGGACCCAGGTTCGCGGGCCGCAGTCAGGTGGCCAGGGAATGGGCCAACCGATACAGGGCGAGGTCGATGGCCGGGGATTTTCTGGTCACTTGTGCCAAGGGGATGGAGCACAGCTTCCCTTGCTGCCAGGCCACCAGGTGGCCGCATTTCCCGGCGGCCACGTCTTCGGCCGCTTGGGCTCCCAGCTGGGAGCCCAACAGCCGGTCGAACGCGGTGGGGGAGCCCCCCCGCTGGAGGTGCCCCAGCACCGTGACCCGCACCTCCAACCCGGTGGCCTCCTCGATGGCTCGGGCCAGCTGAGAGGTGGTGCCCAGCCGCTCCCTCACCCCCTCGGCCACCACCACGATGGAGTGTCGTTTCCCCTTCCGATAGCCCTCCTCCACCTGGGCCACGATGTCCTCCAGGGAAAGGGGGACCTCTGGGACTACGATCACCTCCGCCCCGCCGGCCAACCCCCCCATGAGGGCGATGTAGCCGGACTGCCGGCCCATCACCTCCACCAGGAAGGCCCGCCCGTGGGCCAAGGCGGTGTCCCGGATGCGGTTCAGGGCCCAAACCACCGTGTTGAGGGCGGTGTCCACCCCGATGGCCAGGTCCGTGCCCTGGATGTCGTTGTCGATGGAGGCAGGGAGGCCCACCACCGCCACCCCCTGTTGGGAGAGCCAGTTGGCGCCGGCCAGGGACCCTTCGCCCCCGATCACCACCAGGGCGGCCAGGTTTTCTCTCCGGAGGATTTCAAGAGCCTGCTTTTGGCCGGCTGGCTCGAGGAACTCCGGACACCGAGCGGTGCCCAAGAAAGTGCCGCCCAACTCCAGGATGCCGCCCACGTCCCGCGGGGTGAGGGGGGAGAGGTCGCCGGAAATCAACCCGGCATAGCCGCGCCGGATGCCCACCGGCTGGAGGCCCAGCTCCCAACCCCGGCGCACGAAGGCCCGCAGGGCGGCGTTCATCCCCGGGGCATCCCCCCCGGAAGTGAGGATGCCCACCCGGAGGCGGTCAGGCATCTCCCCTCAGCGGCCGAACGGCCACCGGCGCTTCCGCTCCGGGGGCCGGATCTCCCCCGCCTCCCGGGCCGCTGCCACCACCTGCTCCCACTTGCCGCTGCGCCGCAGCCCCTCCTCCCACAGCTCGGCGAACTTGCGCACCGCCTGTTCGGCATCCCGGGGCGAGACCGCTGCCCCTCCCCGGGATAGGGAAGCCACCACTTCCTTCAGGGAAGCCACCTCCGGGTGGATGTGCACCTCCCCTCCCTCCTCCACCAGCAGGTAGTTGGTGGCGTCGGCTATCAGGCCGAACGAGGACAGGTTCACCGAGCCCAAGGGGAGAACCTCTTCCACGAACCTCCGATCGGCCTCCAGATACTCGCGTTCGGCCAGCTTCCTCCAGCTCACGGCCCCTCCTTTTGTGGTGGGGAGAGGACGGCCTGGGCGAGCTTCTGGCCAAGGGCGAAGCCGGCGGCCAGGTCTTCTGGGCCCGGGGCCCCCTGGCAGCCCGCCTCCCCCACCACCGACCAGCCCAGC
>DFNF01000024.1:3275-3666 GCA_002375935.1 Acetothermia bacterium UBA3574 | reverse complement strand
CCTCCCAGTGGCGGTCCACCGCCGCCTGCAGCTCAGCGATCAGCTTCTTTCCTTCCTCGGACTTAAACAGGTGCCGGAACCGCCCCTGGGGCTTGAGCCACTCCTCGATGGGCAGCTTCTCCTTGGGCTTGTAGTTGACCTTGTAGACGCCCTCCGCCACCTCGTACAGGGGCCAATAGCAGGTGTCCACCGCCAGCTTCGCCATGGGGATGGCGGAATCCCGCCGGGTGCGCCAGCCCAAGGGGCAGGTGGAGAGCACGTTGATCAGCTTGGGCCCCTCATAGGACATGGCCCGCTCCACCTTGTTGGCAAGGTCGATGAGGTTCGACACCGAGGCCTGGGCCACATAGGGCACCCTGTGGGCGACTACGATCTCGGTGAGGTCCTTCCT
>DFNF01000024.1:443-2960 GCA_002375935.1 Acetothermia bacterium UBA3574 | reverse complement strand
ACGATCTCGGTGAGGTCCTTCCTGTCCTGGGGCTTTCCGGGGATGGCCTTCCCCGCCGGGGAGGTGGTGGCAGAGGCACACTTGGGGGTGGCACTGGAGCGCTGCACCCCGGTGTTCATGTAGGCCTCGTTGTTGAGCACGATGTACAGGAAGTCGTGCCCCCGCTCCAGGGCCCCGGACAGGGCCTGCAGGCCGATGTCGTAGGTTCCCCCGTCCCCGGCGAACACCACGAACCTGATCCTGCGGTCCAGCTTCCCCTTGCGCATCAGGGCCCGGTAGGCAGCCTCCACCCCGGAGATGGTGGCGGCGGCGTTCTCGAAGGCACAGTGGACCCAGGGCACGTTCCAGGCCGAGGTGGGGAACCGGGAGGTGGACACCTCCAAACAGCCGGTGGGGCTGGCCACCACCACCGGCTCCTCAATGGCGTTGAGCACCGTCCGCACGATCATGGGCTCGGCACAGCCGGCGCACAGAGAATGCCCGCTGGTGAACCTGAGCCGGACTTCTTCCCGCTGGGCAAGAACCTTTATGTTCGGCATCCCTTCCTCCTCACTCCCGCAGGCCCAGATAGCGGAGCTCCCCGGGCCGGGCCGTCTTCAGCTCCTCGAAGACCTGCCGGATGTGCTCCACGGTGGTGTCCCGGCCACCCAGGCCGTAGATGTAGTTCACCAGCTCCGGTCGCTTGTCCCGGTGAACCAGGGCAGCGGCGATGTCCAGGTACAGGGCCCCCATGTTCCCGAAGGAGAGCGACCGGTCCAGCACCGCCACCTTCGACACGTGGGCCAGGGCCTCGGCGAACTCCTCCCCGGGGAAGGGACGCCACAGCCATACCTTGAGGAGCCCCACCTTCTCGCCCCGCCCCCGCAGCTCGTCCACCACCACCTTGGCGGTGCCGGCGGTGGAGCCCATGATCACCACAGCCCTCTCCGCGTCCTCCAGCCTGTAGGCCTCGAAGAAGCCCGCGTAGGGGCGGCCGGATAGCCGGCGGTATTCCTCCTGCACCTTGAGGAAAACCTCCGGCACCGCCTCCATCCCGGCCTGCTGGGCCCGCTTGAGCTCGAAGTAGTAATCTGGCATGGCGAACGGCCCCCAGGTGGCGGGGTTGTCCACGTCCAGCAGGGGATAGACGGGCTTGAACTCGCCCACGAACCCCTTCACCTGCTCGTCCGACAGGGGCTCCACCACCTGCACCGAGTGGGTGAGGGTGAACCCATCCAGGTTGACGATGACGGGCAGGCGCACCCGCTCGTGTTCGGCGATCCTCTGGGCCATGATCATCCAGTCGTAGGCCTCTTGGGCGGACTCGGCGAAGATCTGTACTGCGCCCGCGTCCCGGGCCAAATACGCGTCCGAATGGTCACAGTGGATGTTGATCGGGGCAGATAGGGCCCGGTTGGCCAGGGCCATGACGATGGGCAGCCTCATCCCGGCGGCGATGTACAGGACCTCCACCAGCAGGGCCAGCCCTTGGGAGGCGGTGGCGGTCATTACCCGCGCCCCGGCCGCCGCCGCCCCCACACAGGCGGACATGGCCGAGTGCTCGCTCTCCACCGGCACCAGCTCCGTCTTCACCACCCCGTCGTGCACGTACTGGGCGTAGTACTCGGCGATCTCCGATTGGGGGGTGATGGGGTAGACGGCCACCACGTCCGGTTCGATCTGCCGCATCGCCTCGGCCACTGCCTTGTGGCCGGTCATGGTTTTCTTCATCCCTCCCCCCTTTCCGGCACCATCTCGATGGCATCCACCGGGCAAACCCCGGCACACACTCCACAGCCCTTGCAGTGCTCGTAATCGACCCCCGTCACCTTGCCGTCCTTGATGAGGATGGAGCTATCCGGGCAGTGGAGCCAGCACTGCAGGCACTGGATGCACTTTTCCGAGTCCCAGATAGGGCGTTCGGCCCGCCAGGAGCCGGTCTTATTGGCCTCGGGGGTGGCACCGCCCGGCACCACCCCCCCGATCGTAAGTTCTTTCCAGGTCTTAAGCTGAGGCATTTTCCCTCGCTCCTTTCGCCGCCTCGTACCCGGCCCGGAAGGCCTGCAGGTTCTTCTCGACCACCTGCGGGGGCAAGCGCTTGGCAAGAGTCCCCTTGAGCTCCTCCTCGGCCAGCTGGGGATCAGTCCCCAAAACGGCCACCACCGCGCCCAACATGGGCACGTTGGGGAAGCCGGTCCCAGCCTCTTTGGCGATCTTGTCGGCGTCCAGGCAGATGATCTCCCCCGAGTAGCCGGTGAGCTTCCTCACCTCGTCGACGGAGCGCTTGGTGTTAACCAGCAGTGTCCCCTCCGGGCTCAGGCCCTCGGTGGGGTTCTCCGAGTCCAGCAGGGTCTCGTCGATGACCACCGAGATGTGGGGATGGTAGACGCCGGAGTGGATGAGGATTTCCTCGTCGGAGATGCGGTTGTAGGCGCGGACCGGGGCCCCGGACCGCTCCGGCCCGTATTCCGGGAAGGATTGCACGTGCTTGCCCTCGCGGAGGTTTATCTGGGCCAGGATCTGGGAGACGGTCTTGGC
>DFNF01000024.1:0-123 GCA_002375935.1 Acetothermia bacterium UBA3574 | reverse complement strand
AGGATCTGGGAGACGGTCTTGGCCCCTTGCCCTCCGCGACCGTGCCAGCGGATTTCCTTCATATCACCCTCCTTGCGAAAATTCCGGGCATTATAGGCAGGGGGGGAGGGGGAACTCAAACCC
>DFNF01000083.1 GCA_002375935.1 Acetothermia bacterium UBA3574 | reverse complement strand
GTGGGGCTGGGGGCCACCGGGGTGGGGGTGGGGATCTATCGGGCGGTGCGCTCGGTGCTGGTGGCCCTGGCCCCTGGAGGAGGCTCCTTGGGGGAAGCCCTGTACCAAGCCCGGGTGCTGCGAGCTGCCCCCCGGGTGGTGGCACTGGGAGGGGGTACCGGCCTCTCTACCCTGCTTCGGGCCCTGAAACCCTACACCGCCAACCTCACCGCGGTGGTCACGGTGATGGACACCGGGGGCAGCTCCGGTCGCCTGCGGCAAGAGCTGTCGGTGCTCCCGCCCGGGGACGTGCGCAATTGCCTGTTGGCCCTGGCCGAGGAGGAGGACCGCCTGGCCAAGTTTTTCCAGTTCAGGTTCGAGGAAGGCGAGGGCCTCCAAGGGCATGCCCTGGGGAACCTGATCCTGGCCGCCTTGGAACAGGCCACCGGGGGGTTCGACCGGGCAGTGGAAGAAGCCAGCCACTTCCTGTCGGTGCGCGGGGAAGTGCTCCCGGCCACCTTGGACCACGTGCACCTGGTGGCTGAAATGGACGATGGTGAAGAAGTGGTGGGGGAGGCGCGCATCGCCGCCGACCCCCGGTCCATCAAAAAAGTGCGCCTCTCCCGGCCCGCCCGCGCCTACGGCCGGGTGCTGGAGGCCATCCGGGAGGCTGACCTGATCGTGCTGGGGCCGGGAAGCCTGTTCACCAGCCTCATCCCCAACTTGTTGGTGGAGGGGGTGGCCGAAGCCCTGGCCCGGGCCCCTGGGGAGAAGGTGGTGGTGATGAACCTGATGACCCAACCAGGGGAAACAGACGGCTTTTCCGCCTATGACCATCTCCGCACCCTGGCCGAGTACATGGACTTGAAGAGATTCCAGGCGGTGGTGGTCAACACTCAGCCTCCCCCGCCGGAGGTGTTGGCCCGTTACCGGGCCGAGGGGGCCGAGCCGGTGCGGGACGACCTCCACGGCCCCCGAACCCTGGGGCTGCGAGTAGTCCGCGCCCCCCTGCTCACGGTGGTGGAGCTGGAGGGGAAGCCCACCGTGAAGCACGACCCCCGCCGGCTGGGCGAGCTTCTGGCCAAGCAATCCCGCAGCTTCCGGCGCTCCTGGACCCGCTGGCTCAGCCCCTAACCGGGGGAGGCTACCTCACCTGCACCGTGATGGAGAAGGTCTCCGCCGGAGGGGCCTCCTCCCAAGCCCGGCGGTAGGCGAAGGACAGCACTCCCTGCCCCGCCTCCTCGGCGGCGAATCGGAAATAGAAATAACCTCCGGCCCCGATCAGGCCTTCCCCGGGAAGATACCCCACTCCTTCCAGGGGGCGAAGGAAGGCCGGGACCTCCTGGGGGGCCCACTCGAACCCGGTGGTGGGATTGCCTTCCAAGGCCACCAGCAAGAACTCCCCTCGCTGGAGCGAAACCAGGCTCGCTTCTTCCGCCTCCTCTACCAAGCGGTATACCCGCAGGCTGAGGCCGCAGACCGAGGCAGAGGCCAAGCTGCGGCCAGCTCCCAACGCTTCCCCCGCTGCCACTACCCGCACTTGGGCCCGGAACCTCCCCAGGGAGGTGAGGACCTCGCAGGTGTAATCCCCAGGGTCGACCGGGGTCTCGGCGCTGTCCACCAGGGCCCAGCGGCCCACCCACTCGCTCAAAGGCCGGGGATAGGGGGTGAGCAGGTCCTGGTATACCAGCTCTCCCCCAGCATCCAGCACCCGAAACCCCACCACCTCGATGGGCTCACACAGACAAGGGCAGGGCTCGGCCCTGACGATCTCCAAGGCCAGCTTCTCCCCCGGGGAGAAGAGGAAGGTCCCCACCGATACCTCCAGTTGGTCCTGGAAGGAAGCACTCGCCGTCGCGGTTTGTTGGGCCACGAGCCCCATGGTCAGAGAAGCCACCACCGACATCGCTACCAGCATCCTACGCATCTTCCCACCTCCTCGTTCAATATACACCTCGGAGGGGGGAGAGGTACGCCGGGGAGGAAACCAGGGTTCTCCCCAGGGTGTATATGCGATGGAGGTGAGAGGGATGCGCAGCTTAGCAGCTGTCATATTGATTTTCGCCATCGGGCTAGGAGGTTGGGCACAGGGCGGAGTATCCCCGTTGGGGCTGGTGCCCGGGCCGGCTCCAGGCCTGTCGGTGTCCATCTGGACCGACAAACCGGAATACAGGATAGGGGAGCACGCTTGGATTCACTTCTACGTCTCCCAGCCGGCCTATGTTTACATCTTCAACATCGACGCGGCGGGGCTGGTGCGGCAGATCTTCCCCAACGTCTACTCCCCAAACCCCTATGTGAGCGCAGGACACCATGTGATTCCCGATAAACCCACCTATCAGCTCCGGGTAGTGGGCCCGCCGGGGACGGAGTGGCTTCAGATCATCGCCAGCACGGTGCCGCTGGGCTTCCCCACCGGACAACCAGACGATCCCTTCCCGCTCCTGGGGGGCTCCCCCGAGGAAGGCAGGGCGCACGTGTTGGGCCTGGTGCCAGAACCAGGTTGTGGGTGCTATGTCACGGCCTGGACCAGTTTCCAGACACTGCCCAGCATGAGCTACGGGGTGTGGCCTTGCCCGCCGTGTTGGGGTTGGGGCCCCTGCCCTCCCTGCTACGGCACGGTGTGGGCCCCGGTGGGGGCAGGCTGGTTCTGCGACCAAGAGGGAAACTGGCATTTCTTCATCGGGGAGTGCCCGGAGGAGCCGGGTTGGTGTTGGTACTTGGGCCCGGACGGCAAGTGGCATCTTAGAATCAGATTCCAATTCGGCGGCTGAGCCCCGGCAAAAGAAAAGCCCCTGGCTATACAGGGGCTTTTCTGCTGACACCTAAAACCTGGTCGGGACGCGGTAAGTCCGGGCAGGTGCCCCCTGGCGGGGTGGGTTAGCCGGTCGTTTGACCGCCTTAAGCCCAGGCCCTGAGCCGCCGACTCTCGCAAGATGGTAAACCCGTCGGTGTCACTGGCTCGGAGTTTGAGCCCCGCGAGCCGACGAGTCGAACGATATTGCCGCAAGCGCGTTCTCCTCTTCGCTCAACTCGGTGCCCAATTGAGCAGCCGTCCCGAGACTACCTCCCGGTCACCCCAGGCGGCCTGTGAGTAGCCGCTTTAGCTCTCCGCCCACCTCCTCTCCTGCACTTATCAGCCTTTCCACCTCCCCCAGCCCCGACAGGTCCCCCATCACTATCGCCCCCACCAGCTTCCCACCCCGCAGCACCAGCTTGCGGTACACCCCTTCCTGGGGAGAGGCGTACCGGTGTTCCTCTCCGGGGCCCCCTTCGGGTTGGGTGTCCCCCAGGCACACGAGCTCCACCCCGGCCACCTTGAGCCGGTTCTTCACCACCGTGCCCCGATAGCGGGCGCTGCCGGGCTCGACCACGTTGGCAGCCGCGATCTGACCCTGCTCCCGGGCGGCGGGGACGATGCCAAACACCTTCCCTTGCCACTCCGCCACGTCCCCACAGGCGTAGACCCCTTCGGCCGAGGTGGCCAACCAGTCGTCCACCACCACCCCGCGGTTGACCGCCAGGCCGGCCTGCCGGGCCAACCCCAGCCGGGGGCGAATCCCCGCTGCGATGACCACCAGTTGTACCGGCAACCTGCGGCCCCCCGTCAGGATCGCTTCCCGCACTTCCCCGTCCCCGCGAAGCTCTTGGCAGCTGGTCCCGGTGATCACCTCGATCCCCAGCTTGTTGAGTTGGGTTGCCAACACTTCCCCCCCGGCCCGATCCAGTTGCCGGGGCAGGAGCCAAGGCGCTCGCTCCACCACCGTCACTTCGAGCTTCCAGGCCCGCAACGCTCGGGCTGTCTCCAGGCCCAGCCATCCCCCGCCCAGCACCAGGGCCGCCCGCGCCCCTTGGGCCCGCTCCCGAATCTCGAGTGCATCTTGCAGGCTCCGGAGGGTTAAGGTCCCCGGGAGGCTGGCTCCAGGGACAGGCGGGCGGAAGGCATCGGCCCCGGTGGCCAGGATCAACCCAGCGTAGCTCATCTTCTCTCCCCCGCTCAGGGTGAGGGTGTGCCTCCCTGGATCCAGCTCCACCACCTGGGCCGAAGGGCGAAAGGAGATGCCATGGGACTCGTACCAGTTGCGGTCAAAGGGGGTGAGCTCGGCGGGCTTCTTCTCTCCTGCGAGTAGGTCAATGAGCCCTGGCCGGAGATAGTAAAGCTGTGGCTCCTGTTCGAAGATCAGGATCTCGGCCTTGGGGGCCAGGGCCCGCAACCGCCGGGCGGCGGTCACCCCCGCAATCCCGCCGCCCACAATTGCATATCTCAAGACAGCTTCTCGAACATGGATTTCGGGGCCCCGCACTCCGGGCACACCCAGGAGTCGGGTAGGTCGGAAAAAGGCGTCCTCGGCTCAATTCCCTGGCTGGGATCCCCCTTCTCCGGATCGTACACCCACCCACACACGGTGCATTCCCACTTCTCCATGATCCACCTCCTCGGGGTTATGGGAACAATGATAGCCCAAGGGTCGCTCTCAGTGGCAGAACCGTGAGCTCAAAAGCTGGCTTGCGTACAGGGCCGTCTCCTCCCGCTGCTCGGGCGTGAGTCCTATCCGGATGTCCCCCTCCGCGAGCTTTCGCGCCAAGGCCCAGGCCACTCCCCAGGGCCCCAGGTAGTCGGGGCCGGAATCCCGGTGGCCACAGTCCGAAGGTCGCTCTACCCCCCGGGCCAGTCGCACCAGCTCCAGGATCAGCGGAAGCAGGCCAGCTCCGGATTCCGGGTCGTACCAGCCCGGGCGAGAGGGCCACAACCGAGGGTCTTTTCTGGACAGCACCAGGGCCCGCCCCGGGGCACCCTGGGGGAGGAGCACCCCGGCGCAGCAGTAGCTCTCCTCCGCCGAGAAGCTGATCACGATGCCCCCCACCTTTTCCTCGAACCAGTGGTAGGGATGCAGGCTGGTCCAAGGGAGGGGGTGCGTGAGTTCCATGTGGCGGATCACGTCCAGGGCCTGGTAGAGGAGGAGCCCCGCGGGAGACAAGGCCGCCCCTTGGCAAGTAGTAGTGGCCGGGGGGGGGAGCTGCGGGGGCTGAAACAGCAGTGGAAAATCCTGCTGGAGGAGGGCCAGGTCATCCGGAGCCGGGCATCCGGCGAGGAAGGCCGCAAGGTCAGTGATGGGCTCCCCAGCGGGAATGGTGGCCCACGTTTCCAGGCCGCACACCTGCCGCCGTACCTCCTCCAGCAAGGAGCCAGGGGACCAGTGGACCCTCTCCGGAGGGGCCTCCCACTCCACCTCGTTGCAGAAAAGATCTCGCACTTTCACCCTCAGGGCGCCTTCCCCGGAGCACAACACCGGCTCCAGGACCGGGGCGAGTTCTCGCACGGACAAGGGCGATTGGGAGCTGATCCTCGCCCCGGCGGTGCCCTCCCGGCGGATGATGGCCGGTACCCGCACCCGGTCCCCCAGGGTCACCCAGCCCCCGCCGGGCCGTAGCTCCGGCCCGTAGGCGTCCCAGTTGAGTTCCAACGCGAGTTCCCCATACGCCATCCGCACCGGGGTCAGGGCCAGGCTCTGGTCGGGTGGGGATTCGGCAGCCCAGATGGGGCAGACAAGCAACAAGAACAGTAGCCAACGCATTTTCACTCCCCTTTCTTGTCCCGCATATTAGCACCCCAGGCCCCCTCGGGCACAGGGCGCCTTGACCGCCTCACAGGGCCCAGCTAACATCCGCCCAGAGCCGAGGTGGCGGAACTGGCAGACGCGCTGTCTTGAGGGGGCAGTGGGCTTTAAGGCCCGTGTGGGTTCAAATCCCACCCTCGGCACCAGTGAGCCCCGCAAGCCTCGATGCCCACCTGGGGGGCCAGGGCCAAGAGCCCTGAGCTGCATTTATCTTCCCCCAGGGGTGTGAGGGAGGGGCGTTAATTTTTATGGGTGTGCGGATCGTAGTGGACGTGATGGGGGCGGATAGGTCCCCGGGGGAGTTGGTGGCTGGGGCACTGGCCGCTGCCCGCCGGTTGCCAGTGGAGTTGGTGCTGGTGGGAGACGGCAGGGCGATCGAACCCCATCTGCCTGCTGCCGCCGGGGTGGAGGTGGTGCACGCCCCTGAGTTCGTCCCCCCCCATGCTCCCCCGGTGCAGGCCGCCCGACGCAAAGACACCTCCTTGGCCCGGGGCCTGGAGATCCTCGCCCAGGGGAAAGCCGATGCCTTCCTGTCTCCCGGCAACACCGGGGCGGTGGTGGCGGCCGCCCTGCTCCGGCTGGGGCGGCTGCCCGGGGTGAAGCGCCCCGGGCTGTGTGCCTCCCTCCCCACCCTGGTGGGAAAGGAGTTCCTGCTCATCGACGTGGGGGCCACCGCGGATCCCAAACCAGAGCACCTGGTACAGTTCGCCCTCATGGGGCGCCTTTATGCCCAAGAGGTGCTGGGGTTCTCCCAACCCACTGTGGGGCTCCTCTCCATCGGGGCGGAGGCGGAGAAGGGGGACAAGCTGATGCGGGCCACTCACGCCCTGCTGCGGGAGGAAGAGTGGTTTTCCGGAAACGTTGAGCCCCACGAACTCCTCACCCGCCGGCCAGTGGACGTGGTGGTGTGCGGGGGAGTGCCCGGGAACCTCACCCTGAAGGCCCTGGAAGGAGGGGCGGAGGCAGCGTGGACTGCCCTCAAGGGGGCTTTGCTGGGCTCGCTGCGGGGGAAGCTGGCCGGTTGGCTGGCCCGGCCGGCCCTCAAGGCCTTGGCCCGAAGCCTGGCCTACGACCGCTACAATGGGGCCCCCTTGCTGGGGGTGGCGGGCCTGGTCTTGGTGGCCCATGGTCGGTCCACCGCTGGCGCCATGGAGGGTGCCCTGCAGCGGACCTTCTGGGCCGCCCAGGCTGAGATCGTCCAGCGCCTGGGCGAAAAGTTGAAGGCATGCTCAAAGTAAAGGTCGTCGGCACGGGTTCCTTCCTGCCCCCCAACCGGGTCACCAACTTCGACCTGGCCGAGAGGATGGACACCAGCGACGAGTGGATTCGCTCTCGCACCGGCATCCACACCCGGCACCTGTTGGACCCGGGTGCCCCTCCGGCCCAGATGGGGGTGGAAGCTGCCCGGGCTGCCCTGGCGGCGGCCCAACTCCCCCCAGCCCAGGTGGACGTGCTCATCGCCGCCACCAACGTGTCTGAGCAGCCGGTTCCCGGCACAGCTCCCCACATCGCCGCCGGGCTGGACCTCCCCAATGAGCCGGCGTTCCTCGACCTCAAGGCCGGCTGCTCCGGGTTCGTGTACGGGGTGGCCCTGGCCGGGGCCGCTCTGGCCGCCGGAGTGTTCCGCTGCGCCCTGGTGGTGGGGATCGAAGCGCTGTCGAGGTTCGTGGACTGGACGGATCGCCGCACTTGTGTCCTGTTCGGAGACGGGGCCGGGGCAGTGGTGTTGACCCCCTCCCCCGATGAGGCGGCCATCCTGGGGGTGTCCCTGCACGGTGATCACGGCAAACTGGCCTTGTTGCGGGTGGAGGCCGGGGGGGTACGCCTACCGGCCTCCGTGGACACGGTAAAAAAGGGGCTCCACTTCCTGAAGATGGAGGGGGAAGGAGTGTTCCGGGCGGCAGTGCCCATGATGGAACAGGCCACCCGGGAGGCCCTGCATCAGGCCGGTTTGGCCCCCCAAGACATCACCTGGCTCATCCCCCACCAGGCCAACCTGCGGATCATCCGCCCCCTGGCGGCTCGCCTGGGGATCCCGGAGGAACGGGTGGTCATCAACATCGACCGGGTGGCCAACACCTCCACCGCCTCCATCCCCATCGCCCTGGACGAGCTGCGGCGGGCGGGGAGGCTTTCCCCAGGGGACGTGGTGGCCTTGACCGCCTTCGGCGCCGGAGCAGCCTACGGGACGGTGATCTTGAGGTGGTAGCCTTCTTGTTCCCCGGGCAGGGTTCCCAATCCCCGGGCATGGGACGGGAGCTGCTCCAAGCGAGGTGGGCCCAAGAAACCCTTGCCGTGGCTCGAGAAATAACGGGCCTCGCCCTGGAGGAGATCATCCTCTCCCAGCCAGGAGAACTGGCCCGGACTGCGGTGGCCCAGCCGGCCATCCTGCTGGTGGAGTGGTTGGCTTGGCAGGCCCTAGAGCAGAAGGGGAAGGAGCCGGCCGTGGTGGCCGGGCACTCCCTGGGGGAGTTCGCCGCCTTGGCCGCCGCCGGGGTGTTCACCTGGCCGGAGGCGCTGAGGTTGGTGACTGCCCGGGGGCAGCTGATGGAGGAGGCAGCTCGGGAGCACCCCGGGGGGATGGTTGCCGTGCTCGGCCTCCCCCGGGAGGCAGTGGAGGCAGTGGCCCGGGAGAGCGGCTGCTTTGTGGCCAACTACAACGGGCCAACCCAAACGGTGCTCGCGGGGCGGGAGGAGGAGCTGGTCCGGGCCGAATCCCTGGCCAAGGAGCAGGGGGGGAAGGCGGTTCGGCTCTCGGTGGCCGGGCCGTTCCACTCCCCCTACCTGGAGGGGGCCCAAGGGGAGCTGGCCCGCCTGCTGGCGGAGGTCACCTTCCACCCCCCTAGGTGCACATTCGTGTCCGGGGTGTCCGGTCGACCGGAGGGGGCCCCGGAAAAAATCGCCCAGCTGCTGGCCCGCCAGATGACCTCCCCGGTGCGCTGGACAGAGGTGCTGGATACATTGGTCTCCCTGGGGGTAAAGGAAGCCTGGGAGGTGGGTCCGGGGGAGGTGCTGGCCCGGCTTGGCAAGAGGGGCACCCCGGGGATACGCTACCTCGCCTTGAAGGAGGTGATGGGACACGTTTGAAGGGCGGGTGGCAGTGGTGACCGGGGGCACCTCGGGGATCGGGTTGGCCACGGCCAAGTGGCTGCTGGCCCGGGGGGCCAAGGTGGTGGTCCTGGGGCGGGACCCGGACCGGGGGGAGGCGGCCCAGCAGAAGCTAGGCCCCCAAAGCCTGTTCGTCCGCTGCGACGTGGGCCAGCCAGATCAGGTGGCAGCCGCCTTCGCCCAAGCCCGCGCCTGGGGGGAGCGGCTTGATTTCCTGGTCCACTCCGCCGGGGTGACGCGGGACAAGTTGCTTTTGCGAATGCGGCCCCAGGATTGGGAACTGGTCCTGCGGACCCACCTCACCGGGGGATACCTCTGCGCCCGGGAGGCTCTGAAGGTAATGGCCAAAGCCCGGGCTGGGGCCATGGTGTTCGTGACCTCGGTGGTGGGCACCACCGGCAATGTGGGGCAGGCCAACTACGCGGCCGCCAAGGCGGGCCTGGTGGCCCTGGTGCGCACCCTGGCCCAGGAGGTGGGCCCGTGGGGGATCCGGGTGAACGCGGTGGCCCCGGGGTTGATCGCCACCCCCATGACCGAGGGCCTGGCGGAGGAGGTCCGCCGGCAATATTTGGCCCGCATCCCCCTGGGCCGGCCCGGCCAGCCGGAGGAGGTGGCGGAGCTGATCGGGTTCTTGCTTTCCGAGAAAGCCTCCTATATAACTGGGCACCTCTTCTACGTGGACGGGGGCCTGGTACCGTGTGACTGAAACCGAAAAAGCTTTAGCAGGAGGTGTGAACAACAATGAGTGAGATCGCCGATAGGGTGAGGGAGATCATCGCGGAACAGCTCATGGCCGATTTGGACGAGGTCACCGATGAGGCCACCTTCGTAGACGACCTGGGAGCGGATTCCCTTGACACCGTCGAGCTCATCATGGAGTTTGAGGATGAGTTCGGGATCGAGATCCCGGACGAGGATGCGGAGAAGATCCAGACGGTAGGCGAAGCCATCGCTTACATCGAACGGCTGGTTCAGGAGAAGGAGGGGGAGCAGGGTGCCGGGTGAGAGACGCGGCCCAGTGGGTTGGGAGTCGGAAAACCCCTATTACGAGGGCCGGAAACACCCAGAACCCACTGTCTGCGAACGTTGTGGGTTGGTATACCGGGACGGGCACTGGCAGCGGGCGGACAGCGTCCCCCCGGAGGCCCATCGCTCGGTGTGTCCGGCCTGTCGACGGGAGATGGACCGCTATCCCGGGGGCTACCTGTTTCTGCGCGGGGAATACTGGCCCCGCCATTGGGATGAAATCTTGAACTTAATCAGGAACCAGGAGGCCCAGGCCCAGCTCAGCCGCCCCCTGCACCGCATCCTGTGGGTGGAGCCCCACGACGGGGAGATGGAGATCGCCACCACCACCGCCCACCTGGCCCGCCGGCTGGGCAAGGCCATCCACTCCGCCCACAAGGGGGAACTCACCATTCACCAGCCCAAGGGGGAGCCCCTGGTGAGGGTGGTGTGGCAGCGAGACTGAGGTCATGGGGGAGCCAAGGCAGGTGTATGTGGAAGAACTGTCCCAGCATGTGGGACAGGAAGTGCTGATCCAGGGGTGGCTGTTCAACAAGCGCTCCTCGGGGAAGGTCCGGTTTGTGATCGTGCGGGATGGCACCGGATGGGTGCAGGGGGTGGTGACCCCGGCGGCGGACGAGGAGACGTTCGAGCTGGCCGAAAGGCTCCCCCAGGAGAGCTCGCTGCGGCTGTGGGGGGTGGTGCGGGCGGACGCCCGCGCCCCCGGAGGGTTCGAGCTGGACGTACGTCGGATTCAACCGATCCACATCCCAAAGGAACCTTTCCCCATCGGACTCAAGGAGCACGGGGTGGGGTTCCTGATGGACCACCGCCACCTGTGGATCCGGATGGGCAAGCAGGTGCCCCTGCTGCGGATCCGGGACGCGGTCCTGTGGGCCATCCGCGATTTCTTCAAGCGGCGGGGGTTCGTGGCCACCGAGACCCCGATCTTGGTGGGCACCAGCGTGGAGGGCACCACCACCCTGTTCCCGCTTGATTACTTCGGCCGCCAGGCCTTCCTCTCCCAATCGGGCCAGCTGTACCTGGAGGCCACCTGTCTAGCGCTGGGGAAGGTGTATTGGATCGGCCCCGTATTTAGGGCTGAGAAGTCCAAAACTCGCCGCCACCTCACCGAGTTCTGGATGGCCGAGGCGGAGGTGGCCTTCTTGGAACACGAGGGGAACCTGACCCTCCAGGAGGAGCTGGTCCGGCACATCGTGGAGGCGGTGGTGGCAGAACGGGCCCGGGAGCTGGCCCAATTGAAACGAGATCCTGAGGTGCTGCTGGCTCAGGTGCGGGAGCCATTCGCCCGGGTCACCTACGCCGAAGCAGTGGAGATCGTGAACGCCCACGGGGTGGAGATGAGCTATGGCGACGATTTCGGGGCTCCGGCCGAGGACGCCCTGTCGGCCCACTTCGGCCGGCCGGTGTTCGTGGAGCGCTTCCCCGCCAAGATCAAGCCGTTTTACATGAAGCGAGCCCCAGACGATCCTCAAGTGGCCTTGTGTGCCGACCTCATCGCCCCGGAGGGCTATGGGGAGATCATCGGCGGCTCCCAACGGGTGGACACCGAAGAGGAGCTTCTGGCCCAACTTGAGGAATATGGGCTCCCCCGGGAGCCTTACGAGTGGTACATCGACCTGCGCCGCTGGGGGTCGGTACCCCACTCGGGCTTCGGCCTAGGAGTGGAGCGCACCGTGGCCTGGATCGCCGGCACCAGGCACATCCGGGAGACCATCCCCTTCCCCCGCCTGCTGGACCGGCTTTATCCTTGACCCTTTCTCTCCCTCGGCCCCCCCGTAGGGGCTTGCTCGGGTCCCAGGGGGAGGTGACCCTAAAGCCGGGGTTTTCAAGCCGGGGCAGGGCCTCGGGATGTTTGCCGCAGCAAGTGAAAAAGGGGCCGCCTGAAGGCGGCCCCTCAGTTCACCCTTTAGGGGAAGATCAGCCCTCCGGCTCACCCGGCCAGGGACCGACTACCCCGTCCACTGCCCACTCCATGGTGATCAGGGACTCATACGAGAGCCACATCCCCTCGGGGACGACCAGGTTGCCCTTGCGGTCATAGAGGGGGCCTTGGAATGGGTCGAAGGTGATCCCCGGGTCGGCGAACTGGGACAGGCGGATGAACACCAGGTCGTAGACGCTGATGTCTCCGAACACCGGGTGCTGGATCACGTAAGCCTTGAGCTCGTCCTCCCACACCGGGTTGATGGCCACCCCGAAGTCGGCCCCCAGCTCCACCGCCCCCTGGGGCAGGGTCCACCAGTAGTCCACGTGCTGGAGGTTGGTGGTGGTGTAGATGCCCTGGTGCACCTTGAGCAGGAAGTCACGGTAGATGGCCTCCCAGTGCACCAGCTGCCCGGACACCACGTATTCGGGGGCGAACTCCAGCATGGGGGAGTAGTGGGCGAAGGAGGGGAGGGCGTGCTCGGCCGCCACCTGGATCACGGTGGGGGAGTCCTCGGTGAAGGCGAACACGTCGCAGCCCTCGGCGATCAGGGCCTCGGTGGCTTCCTTGGCCGCCCCGGGGTCGTACCAGGAGTAGATCCAGCGCACGTGCACCTCGGCCTCGGGATTGACCTCCTTGACGCCGATGGTGAACGCGTTGATGTGCCGCTTCAGCTCCGGGATGGGGAACGCCCCCACGTAGCCCACCTTGCCGGTCTCCGTGAGGGCGCCGGCCATGAGCCCGTTCAGGTAGTAGACCTGGTAGAAGTCGGCCATGTAGGACATGGAGTTGGGGGCGCGCTTGAACCCGGAGCAGTGGCCGAAGATCACGTCCGGATGCCGGGCCGCCGCCTCGATGGTCCCGTCCATGAACCCGAAGCTGGTGGTGAAGATGACGTTACAACCCTGGGCCACCAACCGGTCGATGATGGCCCCCTCCTGTCCCTCGGCCACCGACTCCACGTACATGGTGGTCAGCCAGTCGAACTCCTCGTCCACCAGCCGGCGGGCGTAGTCGTGGGCGTAAGTCCAGCCCAGGTCCCCGATGGGGCCCACGTAGATGAACCCGGCCACGATTTCCTCCTGGGCCCCAACCAACAGCCCGGCCATGACTACCAGCACCGCACCGATAATCGCCTTGCGCATCTTGAAACCTCCTTTTTCACAGCCTCAACAGTCCTCCGCGTGGACCGTGCCAATTGCTCTCGGCTCTCACCCCCTTCACTTCTCACCTCGGGTATATGGTATCCCCAGGGCCCCGGGGGCGAGCTGCCTCGCCCCCCGCAGCCCGGCGATGGCCAACACCAATATAGCAAACGCGTAGGGCATGAGTTTCAAGAACTCGGGGGGGAACCAGGCCTGCAGTCGATAGGCCAGGTGGTAGAGGCCGGAGAACAACAGCACCCCCCACACAGCCCGCAGTGGGTTCCAGGCAGCGAAGATGGTGAGGGCGATCACGATCCAGCCGGTGCCTGCGGTCATGCCCTCGGTCCAAGCCGGCCGGTACTCCACCGACAGGAACCCACCGGCCACCCCGGCCATCGCTCCGCCGAAGGCCAGGCACAGGTAGCGCACCAGGAACACATTCACCCCTAGGGCATCGGCGGTAGCTGGCGACTCCCCCACCGACCGGATCACGATCCCCCAGCGGGTCTTGTAAAGCACCAGCCACAGCACCACCGCCAAGAACAGGCCGATGTAGGTGAGGTAGGACTGGTTTTGGAACAGGGCAGGCCCCAACACCGGGAGCTGGGACAGCCCCGGCACGGTGAGCTTCGGCAGGGGGTTGGCCAGCGGGATCCCCACCCAGCGGGCCCCCAACAGGCCGGAGAAGCCCAGGCCGAAGATCGTCAGGGCGAGGCCAGAGACGTACTGGTTGGCCCGCAAGGTCACGGTGAACAGGGCGTGGATCAGGGCCGCCCCCGCCCCCACCACCGCCGCCGCCAGCAGGCCCAACCAGGGGTCGCCGACGGACTGGGCCACGGCGAAGGCGGAGAACGCCCCCAGGATCATCATCCCCTCCACCCCCAGGTTCACCACCCCGGCCCGCTCGGCGTAGATCTCCCCCAGGGTCCCCCACAGGAGGGGGGTGCCGTAGGCCAGCGCCCGATTGAGCGTACTTACGACCCAGCTTTCCCAGTCCATCCCTCTCCTTTAGGCAGGAACCTCACCCGCCAGTACATGAGCAGCTCCACCCCGATCAGGAAGAACAGGATCAGCCCGCTGAACACCCCCACCACCTGGAACGGCATCTGCAGGGTGACCTTCATTTCGTCCCCGGCGGCGAAGATGAACCCGAACAAAAGCGCGGTAACCACCGCGGCCAGGGGGCTTCCCCGGGCCAACCACGCCACGATGATGGCGGTGTAGCCATAGCCCAGGGAAATCTGGATCGGGGGGAGGAGCTTGTGGTGGATGCCGGCCACTTCCCCCACCCCGGCCAGGCCAGCCAGCCCTCCGGAGAGGAACATCACCACCAGGCTCACCTTGAGGAAGCTGATCCCCGCGTAGTGAGCGGCGTCTGGGGACTCCCCGCTCACCCGCAGCTCGTAGCCCAGCCGGGTGCGGGAAAGCAGCAGGGCCACCAGTATCGCCGCCCCCACCCCCACCGCCAACGTGGGCCAGTGCACCATGCTGCGGGGGATCAGGGGGAGCCAAGCCGCCCGGGGGAAGGTGTCGGTGTAGGCGAACCCCCGCATGGTGGGTCCCTTCCAGGGGCCGTGAATCAGCCACTCCACGATGTAGATCATCACGTAGTTCAGCATCAGGGTGGAGATGACGTCGTTCACCCCCAGCCGCACCTTGAGCAGGGCCGGGACCATGCCCCAGATCGCCCCGGCGAGGAATCCGGCCCCGAACATGGCCGGGAGCAGGAGAGGGGGCGGCAAGTCGGTGAACAGGGCCACCCCGGCGGCGGCCACCGCCCCGGCCAGAAGCTGCCCCTCGGCCCCGATGTTCCAGAACTTGGAGCGGAACGCCAGCACCAGGCCCACCCCACACAGGAGCAAGGGGATGGTGCGCCGGAGCACTTCCATCAGTCCGAACCTGGTGCCCAGCGTGCCCTTGATGATCACCGCGTAGGCCCGCAGGGGGGGCACCCCGTAGGCGGCGAAGATGATGGACATCGTCCCCAGGGCGGCCAGGATGGCCAGGAGCGAGACCCCCAGCACGGCGGGGCGGCTGGGGGTGAGCCGGCGCTCGAAGGCCAGCGGGCCCAGCCGTCTCACGCCGCCTCCTTCGCCCGCCGCTCCCCGGCCATCATCAGCCCCAATTCCTCCAGGCTGGCCTCCGCGGCCGGCACGATCCCCATGATCTCCCCCCGGAACATGACCGCGATTCGGTCGGACAGCGCCATGATCTCCTCCAGGTCCTCCGAGACCAGCAGCACCCCCACCCCGGCCTCCCGCTGCCGCAGGAGGAGCTTTCTGATGAGCTCGGTGGCCCCCACGTCCAGGCCGTAGGTGGGGTGGGCGGCGATTACCAGCCCCGGCTGGCCAGATAGCTCCCGGGCCAGGATCAGCTTTTGGATGTTGCCCCCCGACAGGAGCTTGGCCGGGGTTTTCGGGGAAGGGGTCATGATCTCGTATTCCTCAATGGACTGCTTGGCGAACCTCCTGATCTCCCGCAGGTTGAGGAGCGGCCCCCGGGAGAAGGGCTGCCGGTGGTGTTTCTTCAGGATGAGGTTATCCTCCACGCTCATCCCGGCCACGATGCCCATCCGAATCCGCTCCTCGGGGATGTGGGCCACCCCGCAGTCGGCGATCTTGCGGGGTGATTGGCCTGTGAGTTCCCGGCCCAGGATCACCACCCGCCCTCGGCGGGGCCTCCTGAGGCCGGTGAGCACTTCCACCAGCTCCCGTTGGCCGTTGCCGGCCACCCCGGCGATCCCCAGGATCTCCCCCCGGCACACGTGGAAGGACACCCCTCGCAGGGCGGGGAGCCCCCGGTCCGAAGAGGCATGGAGGTCCTCCACGATCAGGGCCTCTTCCCCGGGTTGGCACACCCCCTTGGACAGCCGGAACACCACCTCCCGGCCCACCATCATCCGGGCCAGGGTGGGCTTGTCCACCTCGGAGATGGCCTTGGTGCCCACCACCTTTCCCCGGCGCATCACCGTCACCCGGTCCGCCACCTCCATCACCTCGTCCAGCTTGTGGGAGATGAAGATGACCGCGTGCCCCTCCTCCTTCATCCGCTCCAGCACCTTGAACAGCTCCTGGGTTTCCTGGGGGGTGAGCACGCTGGTGGGCTCGTCCAGGATCAGGATGTCGGCGCCCCGGTACAGGGCTTTTAGGATCTCCACCCGTTGCTGCTCCCCGGCCGAAAGCTGCCACACCTTGGCCTTGGGGTCCACCGGCAGGTTGTAGCGTGCTGCCAGCTCTCGCAGGCGGCGTTCCACCACCCGGGCCGGGCCGATGAAAGGGGCGCCGGACAAGCCGAGGGCCACGTTCTCGGCCACGGTGTGGGGGTAGACCAGTTTGAAGTGCTGGTGGACCATGCCGATGCCGTGGGCGATGGCGTCCCGGGGGCTCCTTATGCGGACCCGTTTTCCTCCCAGGTAGATGGCGCCGGAGTCGGGCTGGTACAGGCCGTAGAGGGTGTTCATGAGGGTGGTTTTGCCGGCGCCGTTTTCCCCGAGCAGGGCGTGGACCTCTCCCGCCCGGACCTCGAAGGTGACGTGGTCGTTGGCCCGCACGCCGGGGAAGGTTTTCACGATGTCCTGCATGAGGAGCTTGGGGTGGTCTTGCGGGGGCTGTTTATGTCCACCGGCCATGTTGGCTAACTATAGTGAGGGGCGGGCGGACTTGTCAAGTTGTCTTACAGGCAGACCTGTGCTATAGTGCTGGCAGGATGCGCTTGA
Source organism: Acetothermia bacterium UBA3574 (assembly GCA_002375935.1). Taxonomy (GTDB): domain Bacteria; phylum Bipolaricaulota; class Bipolaricaulia; order Bipolaricaulales; family Bipolaricaulaceae; genus DFNF01. The sequence continues at coordinate 49,296 of DFNF01000083.1, read as the reverse complement.
AGATAAAGCGGTTCCACTACGCCCGCGACGTGGAGGAAGCCCTGTCACTGCTTTCCGCCTACCGGGGTCGCGGGGCCATCCTGGCCGGCGGCCTGGACCTGGCCCGCTCCTTCAACCCCAAACTGGAAGGCCTGATCGATATCTCCGGCCTCGGTCTCTCCTACGTGCATGAGCAGGACGGGGGCCTCAGGATCGGCGCCACCACCACCCTCACGGAAGTCCTGGAAAGCCGGGCCGCCAGGGAATACCTGGGCGGCTTCCTGGCCGAGGTGGTGGGCCAGGTGGCTAACCCCCCGCTGCGGAACCAGGCCACCTTCGGCGGGGCAGTTGCCTCCGCCCACCCGTGGGCCGACCTCCCCACCGCCCTGGTGGCCGTCGGGGCCGAGGTCCGCTGGGTGGACCAGGAGGGGGAACACCGGGCCCGGGTGGAGGAGCTGTGGCAGGGGGAGTTTCGTCGGCTTTTGAGCTCGGCTGTGATCACGGAAATCTTCCTCCCCCCTTGGGAGGGGGCGTTCGCCTTCGGAAAGCTCTCCCGGAATGTCGGCGATATCGCCCTTTTGAACTGCGCCTGCGGCCTGGGGATCGAGGATGGGAAGGTCGCATGGGCGAGGGTGGCCCTGGGGGCCACCCCCAGACGCGGCCGCCGCCTCCTTTGGCTGGAAGACCTTCTGACCGGGGAGGCCCCGGGGGAGGAGCTGTGGCAGGTGGTGCGGGAGCAGGTGGAGGCCAACGTGGAGGTGGGGGCTGACCGGCGGGCCAGTGCTGCCTGGCGGCGGGCCGCGGCCGGGCCCCTGCTGGCCCGCACCCTGGCCCGGGCCGCGGAAAAGGCGACGGCAAGGCAACGATGAGATGCAAGAGGCGATGAAAATCTACTTTGAGCTCAACGGAGAGCAGCGGTACGTGGAGATCGAACCGGGGGAGTCCCTTCTTTCCCTGCTCCGCAGATTGGGGATGAAGTCGGTCAAATCCGGCTGTGAGACCGGGGATTGTGGTGCCTGTACCGTACTTTTGAACGGCCGGGCGGTCAGATCCTGCACCACCTTCGCCGCCCAGGTGCGGGGCAAACGGGTCACCACCTTGGAGGGCCTGGGGGACGTGGATGACCCCCACCCCCTGCAGGAGGCGTTCGTGGAGGCGGGGGCGGTGCAGTGTGGCTTCTGTACCCCGGGGATGATCCTGGTGGCCTACGAACTCCTCTCCAAGAACGGGGCTCCCACCCCCCAGGAGGTGCGGGCGGCCATCTCCGGCAACCTGTGTCGCTGTACCGGCTACGTGAAGATCGTGGACGCGGTGCTCCTTGCCGCCCAGTGGAAGAGGGAGGGGAAGTGGCGCTAGAGGGCAAGGTGGTGGGTAGGAACGTGCGCAAGGTGGACGGCCTGGCGCTGGCCTGTGGCCGCCCCAAGTTCACCCTGGACCTGGACCTCCCGGGGGCGCTGGTGGGGAAGATCCTGCGCTCCCCCTACGCCCACGCCCGCATCCTCAGGATCGACACCTCCCGGGCGGAGGCGGTGCCGGGGGTGGCCTGCATCCTCCACCACGGCAACGTGGACCGGGTCCCCTACACCACCGCCGGGCAGGGGTGGCCCGAGCCCTCCCCCTACGACAACTTCCTGTTCGACCGCAAGGTGAGGTTCGTGGGGGACCGGGTGGCAGCGGTGGCGGCCGAGACCGAGGAGGCCGCCAGGGAAGCCCTCAGGTTGATCGAGGTGGACTATGAGGTGCTTCCGGCGGTGCTCTCCCCGGAAGAGGCCCTGGCGGCCGGCGCCCCGGCCATCCACGACGAGGACGACGCCGAGGGCATCTACGATGCTCAGCACAACATCGCCGCGGCGGTGGACATCCCGGTGGGGGACATCGAGCGAGGTTTTGCTGAATCCGACGTGATTGTGGAGGCAAGCTGTGAGATCCCCTACTCCCAGCACGTCGCCCTGGAGCCCCACTGCGTGATCGCCTATTTCGACGAGGACGGCCGCCTGGTGCTGCGGACTTCCACCCAGGTCCCGTTCCACGTGCGGAGGATCGTGGCCCGGGTGGTGGGCTTGCCGATGGAGAAGATCCGGGTGGTCAAGCCCCGGATTGGCGGGGGGTTCGGCTCCAAGCAGGAAGTGATCCTGGAGCCGGTGGCGGCGGCCCTGGCCCTCAGGGCCGGCCGTCCGGTGGTGATGGCCCTGGACCGGGCCGAGGTGTTCACCGCCACCCGCACCCGTCACCCGATGCGGGTGCGGGTGAAGTTGGGGGCGAAAAAGGACGGGACCTTACATGCCATCGAGATGGAGGCCCTCTCCAACACCGGGGCCTACGGGGCCCACTCCCTGACCGTGCTCTCCAACACCGGCTCCAAGACCCTGCCCCTCTACAACAAGGCCCCCCATCTGTGGTTCCACGGGAAGGCCGTGTACACCAACCTGCCGGTGGCCGGGGCCTACCGGGGCTACGGCGCCACCCAAGGCTACTTCGCCCTGGAGGTGGCCATGGACATGCTGGCCGAGCGGCTGGGGATGGATCCAATTGAGCTCCGCCTCGTAAACCACATCCGGGCCGGGGAGACCTCCCCCATCTTCGAGAAGATCGGCGAGGGCCGGGAGGGGAAGCCCCAAACCGTGAAATCCTGTGCCCTGGAGGAGTGCCTCCGGGTGGGGGCGGAGAAGATCGGCTGGCGGGAAAAGCGCGCCCGGAGGCGACGGGAGGGGAGCTGGGCCTACGGGGTGGGGATGTCGGTCTCCATGCAGGGCTCGGGGATCACCGGGATCGACATGGCCGCCGCCACCATCATGATGAACGAGAACGGCTCCTTCCGGCTGCTTGTGGGGGCCACCGACATCGGAACCGGCTCGGACACGGTCCTCGCCCAGATCGCCGCCGAGGTGCTGGGGGTACCAGTGGAGCGGATCTCGGTTTATTCCTCGGACACCGACTTCACCCCGTTTGACACCGGGGCTTACGCCTCCAGCACCACTTACGTTTCCGGGATGGCGGTGCTCCGGGCGGCCCGAAAGGTGCGGGAGGCGATCCTGGAGGTGGCGGCCGGGATGCTCGCTGAGCCCCCCGAGGACTTGGAGCTCGCCGAGGAGCGGGTGACGAGCAAAAAGACCGGCAAGTCCGTGACCCTGTCCGAGGTAGGCCACCGGGCCACCTATGTGGTGGACCAGCGGCACATCATCGCCTCGGCCTCGTTCGTGCCGGAGGAATCGCCGCCGCCGTTCGCCGCCTTCTTCTGCGAGGTGGCGGTGGACACCGAGACCGGGGTGGTGCGGGTGGAGAGGTTCGTGGCCGCGGCCGACTGCGGGGTGGCCATCCACCCCAAGCTCGCCGCCGGGCAGCTGGAGGGGGCGATCGTGCAGGGGATCGGCCACGCCCTCTCGGAGGAGCTCCTGTTCTCGGAGAAGGGCCGGTGCACGAACGCGAACCTGTTCGACTACCGGATCCCCTCGGCGCTGGACGTGCCGGCACTGGAAGTGGTGCTGGTGGATTCCGAAGAGCCAAGTGGCCCCCTGGGGGCGAAGTCCATCGCGGAGGTGGGGATCAACGGGCCGCTCCCGGCCATTTCCAACGCCATTTACCACGCGGTGGGGGTGAGGCTCACCCGCGCCCCGTTCACCCCGGCCCGGGTGCTGGCCGCCCTCCGGGGCTAGGCCCCGGTGTCCGCACAGCCCGCGGCTCTGTCAGCTTCGGGTCTGAGCAAAGCAGGGCGTGCGAGGGTCGGTGGATCTAGCGCAGGCTTGTTTTAAAGTGCCCTTCTCCTTGGTCACGTGTGGTTCCTTGCGAAGGCCACCGTGGCCCAGTGGCTGGAGGAGGGGAAGGAATACGAGCTCTCCCTTTCCCGGAAGACCGAGATCGGCTTCGAGGCCTATGAGCTCCGAAGCTGCGTCGTAATCTGGCCCCCGTTTTCGCGCGAATACACGAAGGAGAGGCTTTCCCCTCTCACCGGGGAGGCGCTCTACTCCTACCGGGTCCGCGCCCGGGAGGCGCGCTACGAGCGGGACTACGAGGCCATCGTGGAGCTGGAGCAGTACCACTATGCCTTCCTTCTTTCCCGGTCTCGGCGTTGGAGGAACAGGTTGCTCAAGAAGCGCAAGATGAGAGCTCCAATGCTTATACCCCCTATCGCACACAGGAAGTGCGCTGGAGTGATCGCCTTCCATACAATTGTCTCCCGGAAAAGAGGAGCAAAAGATACGGCCGCTATAGCCCCTACAACGGCCAAAAACATCCTAATCCAACCCGTGCGGATCCTTGTATAAGGGTATATCCAGTTCACCATAGCCAAGATCACCCATAAAAGCAAAACTATTTCAATAAAGGAAGTCATAGAGAGCGATTAGCTTCGTCATTTAACACACATCGGTGTTGGCACCCTGTTAGATTGTATTCCCACAGGAAAGCAAAATTCATAAGTGCCAACAGTTTGGATCTACTCCCCATTCCATGCATTCCCATCTTAGGCACCATCCACAAATTCGATCTCCCTCCCGCCAACATGTACATTCCCTCTCAAAGCCGGGTGGGCAATCAGTGGAAGATTGTGTGGACACATCGCCGCTGGGATACGGGACTCCGCCAACATCCGGCTGACCAAGCGCGGATAACCATAAGCAAACCCTACAACCGCTGTTGTCCAAAGCATCCTCAAAAAATACATTTTTATCACCTCCATAATAAATTATAAAACCAGGATTGTTGTTAACAAGGGGGCGCTTAACATAAGCCGAGCTTTGAGAGGTTGTAGAAGACGGCCCAAGTCCAGATTCATCCCCTCACTCGAGCTATGCTCCTCCTCGGGAAGTAACCGGCAAAGGGGGCTATCTTCCTTTTAAGCTGGGAGAAAAAGCTCTCCACTAGGTTCCTTATCCCTTCGTCCTGCGGAGGCTCTTCAAATCCTACGCCAGCGAGCTCACCCTGGAGGACCTCTCCGCCCCGGTGCGGGAGGCCCTGGAGGCCTTCGGGGTCCGGGAGCGGGTGATCCAGCGGTACGTGATCAAGAACGGGGAGATGGAGATCGAGCCCGGGAAGGTCACCGCGGTGGTGGGGGCCTCCGGGAGCGGGGGGCTCGGGAAGAGGCACCGCAGGCACGGCCCCCTCCCTGGGACGATGGCCATCATCATCCCCGCCGTCCCCAGGACCGCAGTGTAGATCCAGGGGATCCCGTGCTTCAGGCAGGCATCGTGAAGGGGGTAGCGGGTCTCCATGTTGTCCAGGCCGTCCACCACCAGGTCCGCCCTCCCCACCAGCTTCCGGGCCAGGCCGGGGTCGAGGTGGGCCACCCGCGGCTCGACCTCGGCCCCGGGGTCCAGGCGGAGGAGGGCCTCGGCCAGTGCCTCCGCCTTGGGCCTTCCCACATCCCCCTCGGTGTAGAGGGCCACGCGGTGGAGGTTGTGGATCTCCACGATATCGCGGTCCACCAAGATCAGCCGGCGCGAAGCAGGGCCGCGGCGGTGTGGGAGCCCAGGGCCCCGCAGCCGACCACCAGCACCCGGGCCTCCCCCAGGCGCCGCTGCCCTTCCTCCCCCAACTGGGGCAGGATCACCTGGCGGGAAAATCTCCCTTCCATCCCGCCCATCTTGCCCCGGGGGCACGGGGAGGCCACCGGGGCGCCGCGGGGACACTTATATGCCCCCGTGAATAAGACGGGTAAAGACTTGGCGTCTCGCGCTTTGGATTTTCGGCACCTGGTTCATTCAGCTAAAATGGCCACGGATCTATGGGCATGAATGAAGCCGATACTGCACCGAAGGCGATGCGTTCTTCTCCCCGGCCGGGATTGTGGCTAGCTCCCTGGAGGAGGAACGGGAGATTAATTTTGAGTATCGTGGAAGAACTAAACGAACTCCTTGGAAACCACCAAGGAAAAGGGGATGCACATGCAGAAGGCTCTTAACAACCGGGAAGTACGGGCCTGGCTTGCTGGGCAGAAAGCGGTAGCGGAACGGATGAGAACAGAACGTGTATCGTTCCTGATTTCGCTCACCCCTGAATACTCCCTGCAGATTTACCTTGAGTTGAAAAAACTGAGTCCCGGAGGACATTCACAGGCTCCGTCGCGGCTGACTTGGGCGATGCGTCGGGCGATCGCCAGTTTAAGCAATCCCCAAAAGAGCCCATGAATCTACTGCAGGCAGCTTCGGAGATAGCCCGATTTCTGGAAGAACGGGGGATTCCCTACTTCATCATCGGAGGTCTGGCACTCCAGCACTGGGGAGAACCCCGTTTCACAAGGGATGTGGACGTAACGGTACTTGTGACCTCAAAAGTTCTGGAATCGTTTGTGGATGCTGTACTCTCGCGGTTTCAAGCCCGTATTCCTGATGCCCGAGAGTTCGCCTTACGGCATAGGGTTCTGCTGATCCAGGCACAAAATTGCGTTCCCATAGATCTTTCCTTAGGCATTCCTGGTTATGAGGAAGAAGCCTTCAGGCGGTCCGTGGTGGTCAACTTTCCTGGGGTAGGAGATCTCCGGTTGATCGGACCGGAGGACCTGATCATCCACAAATGTGTGGCCGGGCCTCCTCGGGACATGGAGGACGTGGAGGGCATTCTCATCCGCCAGCGTATGCAGCTGGATCTGGACCTGGTGCGAGGGTGGCTCGCTGAGTTCCGAGAGGTTGTGGATTCTCATGATCCTTTGGCATTCTTCGATGAGGCGGTAAAAGGGGCTCGGCAGTCTTTAGACCAGGAGGAGAGTAAGCAATGGCACACGGATCCATCGAACTCTCTAAAGGATGGCGCTGGGTGAGGTTGGGGGAGGTTGCGGACTATCAACCTCACTCTATCGATCCGCGTCGTTTCCCCTGCGAACTTCACCTTCTTTACAGCATCCCGAGCTATGACAAGGGAAAAACTCCTGAAAGATGGTACGGAAAGCAAGCAGGAAGCAACGAGCTTCTGATCGAAGGAAATCTTCAAAGGCTTAAGCCGGATGTAGTTTTAAATGCACTCATCCCTCTCCCGCCTCTTCCCGAACAGCGACGCATCGTAGCCTATCTGGACCGGAGCCAGGCCCGGGTGACAGCGCTCAAAAAGGCCCAGGAGCCCACCGAAGCCGAACTCCAGCGCCGAGACCAGGCGATTCTGAACAAAGCCTTTTGGGGGAGGTGTAAGCATGAAGAGGCGCCCTTTCGAACGAAGACGCGACGAAGATCTTCCCACTGAAATCAAAGAGCTACGGGATTCTATTGGAGGGGACCTCTCGAAACTAGAAAAATTGTTAATAAGGGTTGGCATGGCGAATAGGTCTGTCGGAATTGAATTTCCCAGAGGTTTTATTCGGAAGACTAGCTATTGGAAACGCCGATGGAAGTTTATAGAAGACAAAGCGTTGGTAACAGATCTGGCCTATCGAGCTCAAGCTCACGATTGCTTAAGATGGTTAATGAACCGCTTTGATATAGATCTTTCGGTCCTTATCACTATAGCCTTTGCTGGTGTGGTGCTTATCGCTAGCATCTGTGAAGGGTTATGTTATGCAGCTTGCGTTAAAGTGTTGACTCAAAAGTCTGTAAATCAACAAGTCCCCAAAAAGTTCAAAGGTTTAATTAACATGTTGCATAAGTCTTTGCATATTTTAAACAATCAATTAGCTTATAAGTTACATAGCCTTCGCAAACTAAGAAACGATCTTCATGTTTACAACAGCGCGATATCTGGTATGTCCATTTGCCCTCCCTTAGGCTCTGACGTTGAGAATCAGGCAATGGAGCTGTTGCGTAAGCACAATGGAGCAGTGATTACATATTACAAACTTGTTGATTGTCTAGAACAATACTTCACTTCTTGAATTTTCATCTTCTACATCCTGGACGTGGATTTTCCTTTTCTGTTATCAGCGCCCGGGTGCTAGTAGGAATAATTGTCAACCGACTTGAAGCCTTGAGAAGAGAAGGCGTGGAACTGCCTGGGACATCACGGAGTTATGGCGCGCACTGTCGGATTACAGTCATGCCCAGTTTCATTTGTCCTGAATAGAACCAGGGAAAACCGCTATCCATTCCATGTTCCGACTTTCGCCCGGGAAGTAGGTGAGCCAGGCGGGTTTGGCGGCGGGGAAGCGAGCGGGTATCGTTCCGCCGAGATGGCCCGTAAGTGCGCATTGCTGTTCCATTGCTCTTCCTAAAGGAGCCACCGGGGTTGCGGATCTTCCGAAAGTGTGTTAGTTTTATACATGTAGGTCGCACGAGGGAGGACTTTGATGGCTCAAAATAAAAAAAGAGGAACATTGCCATCTCCACTTGCAGGAGCCTTGAGCGAGCTAGCGGCTCGTGGTCAAGGTATCTTTGAGATCTCGGATTTCGCCAAAGTTTTGGGGATCGACCGAGACCAAGCGAGAAAACTCCTTTATCGGCTCCGTCAATCCGGTTGGGTCGCTCAAATCACCCGGGGCAAATACTTGATCATCCCTCTGGAAGCGGGACCGGAGGCCACCTGGTCAGAGGACGCCCTGGTGATCGCTTGCCACCTCGCAGAGCCGGCCAGCGTTGCCTATTGGTCGGCTTGCCACTACTGGGGCTGGACGGAACAGGCGCCCCGAACGGTGTTCGTCCAAACCACCCAGCGGAAGATGCGAACCACCCGGGTGGTGCTAGGGGTGCAGTACAAGTTCGTGCGCGTCCATCCTCGCAAGTTCTTCGGCCACCTCAAGCGCACTGTCGAGCGAGGCACGTTCACCATCACCGACAGGGAAAAGACCTTCATCGACGCCCTGGACCATCCCGAGCTCTGCGGTGGCATTCGCCTGGTAATGGAGATGCTTCCGGCAGCAGAAGACATCGACTGGGACAAAGTGGACAGGTACCTGGAGCGTGTAGGCTCCGGTGCCATCTACAAGCGCCTGGGATTCCTGGCGGAGCGGTTGGGGACAAGGCTCGCCCTGCCCGACCGGGATAGACGCCTCGCCAGGTGGCAGTCCCGCTTGACCGGGGGGTACGCGCCGCTGGATCCCGAGGGGCCACCGGGGGGGTGGGCAGATAGCCGTTGGCGCGTCCGCGTTAACGTGCCCGGTTTGGCGAACGGGTCGGCAACGCCATGATCAGCGAAGCCGAGGTACGCCGGTTGGCCGGGCGATGGGGTGTTGACCCCATGCTCGTGGACCTGGACTACGTGTTGGGCTGCTTCCTGGCATCCCTCTATCGCCAAAGTTGGGCCGAGGACCTGATCTTCAAGGGCGGCACCTGCCTGCGGAAGTGTTACTACGCCGATTACCGGTTTTCAGAGGATTTGGACTTCACGGCCGTTCACCGATTGGACGCTCAGGATCTGAAAGAGCAGCTTATGGAAGTCATCCGGATCGCAGAAGATGTCTGGCAGACAGATTTCAGTGCTCGCCCTATTCGAGTTGACACGCTTAAGGATGAGTACGGTAAGGAAACCTACCAGGCTCGCATCTACTACCGGGGACCCCTGCGGCGCGTCGGCGACCCCCGAGCCATTCGGATGGACGTCACGGCGGATGAAAAGATGGTCTTCCAACCTTCCCGGAGAGCGATCATCCATCCCTATTCCGACGAGGAGTTGCTAAGCAACGTTCGGGTGCCTTGTTACGACCTGTTGGAAGTGTTGGCTGAAAAAATTCGGGCCCTGATTGGCCAGCGACGGTACGCGATCGCGCGCGATCTCTATGATGTCTCACAGCTGCTCAAGCGAGCTGTAGTGGATTTAGACTGCCTCGTTGAAGCCTTCCCGGTCAAGATGGAGGCCAAAGGCCTTCCCCCCATCATTGACCTCAGGCGCTTGGAATCCCGGCGGGATGATTTCAGAGCTGACTGGCATAGAAATTTAGTATATTTGCTTCCTTCGGACGTTGGTGTGGATTTCGATTCTGCTTGGGACAAAACGCTGGGGTTTCTGAACCAGGTGCGTCAGCGCATTATGCCGATCCGTGGGAAAGAGTAGACGGTCACAGAAACCGTAGGGCCACATCTTTACTTCGTTGTCAGCCCTCCGGCTCCCCGAGGCCGTTGGGACCAAATACCAACTCCTCAAGTTCCAGGAACGCGATAAGGCTGCTTGGAATACAGCGGGGGTTGTGGCGGGCACTGTCGGATTACAGTCATGCCCAGTTTCATTTGTCCTGAATAGAACCAGGGAAAACCGCTATCCATTTCCGACTTCCGCCCGGGAAGCCCTCGAATCCGGCGGGTTTGGCGTCGGGGAAGCGAGCGGGTATCGTTTCCGCCGAAATGGCCCGCAAGATTTTGCTGCTTGCCCTGGTGCTGGTCGTCGCCGTGGTCGTCCTCTTCTGGGCCGTGGTCGGGCGCCACCGGGAGGGCCCGGGGGTGAGCCCGATCCCGGGCTGGGTCCTCTACCCCTGGGAGTACTTCATCTGGGGGTGGAATTCCTTGGTCCACCGCGGGGCCGAGCCGCCGGGGTGCGGGGATTTCATGGCCTACCTCCCCGGGTGGACCCCCAGCCCCATCCCCCACGCGGAGATCCCCCAGCACCCGTTCATGGCGGCGAACGGGACCAGCAACATGCACTGCGACGCCTACATGAGCGACGCCTACGAGGCCAGCGGCCCCGTGGGCCCAGACCTCCAGGTGAAGTCGCGGACCCAGGGGTTTGGGGGCTACGGGACGATCACCTTCGATAGCCGCGGCCGCCTGGTGGCGGTGTACAGCAACGGGCGGCGGTTCCAGCTCGAGCTCATGGACCCCTACACCCTGGAGGAATTGGCCTCCCACGACCTCACGCCCCGGCCCATTTACTGGCTCCTCCAGGGGGTCATGCCCTGGGAGTACATCGGGGCGGGCATGTACTTCTACCTGAACCACGAGGACCGCGCCGTCGTGCCCACCACCCGGAACACCGTCCTGGTGATCCAGGTCCCCAAGCCGGGCGGCGAGTTCGAGTTGGTGCGCGAGTACGACCTCCGAGACCACGTGGTCCCCATGGGCTGGCCCCACCAGGACAGCGTGGCCTGGGTGCTTCCCGATTGGGGAGGGGAGTACTATTGGTACGCCACCACCTGGGGGATAGTAGGCACCATCGAGATCGCAACCGGCGAGGTCCACACCTTGCGCCTGGAGGGTGAGTTGATTGAGAACTCCTTCGCCGTGGGCGAGGACGGTGTATTCATCGTGTCCGACCACGCCCTGTACCGGTTCGTCCTGGGCGAGGATGGGGATATCGTGGTGGCCTGGCGCACGCCTTACGACCGCGGTCCCCGGAAGAAGCCCGGGCACATCTCCCGGGGGTCGGGGACTTCCGTGTCCCTGATGGGGGACCCGGAGGACGGGTTCGTGGTGATCACCGACAACGCCGAGTCCCGGATCAATCTGCTGTTCGTGCGGCGCGCCGACGGGGAGGTGGTGTGCCGCCAGCCGCTGTTCCAGGAGGGCAAAAGCGGCACCGACGTCAGCGTGGCCTGCTTCGAGCACGCCGACGCAAGCGGGAGGGGGACGGGCGTCTACTCGGTCCTGGTGGAGAACAATTGGGGACGCCACACCTTCCCCCGCTCCCGCCCGGTGGGCGGCCTCACCCGGGTGGATCTCGTGAGGAACCCCGACGGCTCCTACACCTGCCGGGAGGTCTGGACGAGCGAGGAGAAGAGCATCGGGGTGTTCAAGCTGTGCCTGGGGAACGGCCTCGTGTACATGTACTGGCGGAACGAGTCCTGCCCAATCACCAAGTGGTACCTCACCGCCATCGACTTCGCCACCGGGAAGACGGTCTACAAGAGGCTGGTGGGGACCGGCCTGGGCTACAACAACTGGGCGGGGGCCCTGTTCATCGGCCCGAAGGGCGGTGTCCTTTACTCCACCACCATCTTCGGGCTGGTCATGATCAGCGACGGCGCGCCATGAGCCAGAGCGGAGGTGCTGTCCGGTGGCCCTCGCACCTGGAGCACCCCGCCGCCTTGGGGTCCTTCCGCAGTTGGCTGGGGGTCCTCCGCCGGGGCGGCGGGGTGGACCGGGAGTTCCTCCCCCGGTGCCTGTTCGTGTGCTCAAGCACCGTCGCCCCCTCCCCCCTCAGGCTGGGGGAGCGCCTCCGCCACGGACGGGCCATCCGCCGCACTGCGATCCACCCCTCCCCCATCTTCATCGTCGGGCACTGGCGGAGCGGGACCACGTTCCTCCACCACCTCCTGTGCCAGGACAAGCAGTTCGGCTACCTCACCACGTTCCAGGCGATGGCGCCGGGGTTCTTCCTGATCGGCGGGGGGGGGATAAAGCGGTTCCTGGAGCGGGAGACGCGGAGGCGCTACCCCACCCGGCTGATAGACAACGTGCCCCTGCTCTTCGATGCTCCCGAGGAGGACGAGTTCGCCCTGGCCAACATGTCCCCCTGCTCGTTCCTCCACGGGTTCAGCTTCCCCCGGCGGGCCCGGTACTTCTTCGCGCGGTACGTGCTGTTCGAGGGGACCCTCCAGGGGGAGCTTGAGCGCTGGGCCGCGACGTATCGGGAGCTGTTGCGAAAAGCGACCTTCGCCTCCGGGGGGAGGAGGCTGGTATTGAAGAACTGCGCCAACACCGGGAGGATCCGGGTCCTCCTTCGCCTCTTCCCGGAGGCCAAGTTCATCCATATCTGCCGCAACCCCTACCGCGTCTTCCTGTCCACGCTGCACCTCCACCGCACCGTGCTCCCCCGCTCGCAGCTGCAGAGGATCGGGCCGGAGGAGATCGAGGAAAACGTCCTTTGGTTCTACGAGCGGCTGATGAAGCGGTACCTCGCCGACCGGCGGCTGATCCCCGCCGGGAACCTGGTGGAAGTGCGGTTCGAGGACCTGGAGCGGGCGCCCCTGGACGAGCTCCGCCGCATCTACGGGGAGCTCGGGCTCCCGGGGTTCGCGGCCGCGGAGCCGGCCTTCCGCGCTTATTTGCGCTCGGTCTCCGACTACCGGAAGAACACCTACCGGCTGGACCCGGTGGCCATCGAGGTGGTGAACCGGCGCTGGGGGTTCGCCCTGGAACACTGGGGGTACGAGCGCCTGGACCCCGACCTGGTCCGGTCCTAGCGACCGGTGTTGGACTCGGGGATCTCATGCGTCGGAAATGCAGATGGGAAGCTGCCAGACCGCCGAGACACACTGAGCGACAGGCTGTCTGAAATCGGGCCCAGCATCGAAGGTCAGCCAGCCATACGGGTGCATTCTGAAATTTCTTCTTAGCAGTCAGAAATCGTTGCATGTTTATGTGGGTCTGTAGCCAAAGAGGGGCGGGTCCCGGCAGGGAGCCAGGGCATGGGTGGCTCCCTGGGAGAGAAGCCTTCGGCGCTCGCTGGTTTCGGAAAGAAAGGAGGCGACTACCACCACGGGTTTCCACCCGCGGATGCACCAGCAACCAAATCATTCTTGGCTCTTAAGAGTAACAGCAATATCATCAATGTATACTTTGGAATTTACAGGAGAACCATCCAAGCTGTAAAGCAAAATGCCTATATAGTTAGGGTTTAGATGTTCCCTCCCTATCGATCTTATTGTTGTATCTCCTGAACCAACTACTCTATCAAAATTATCCACATAAACACCAATTTGTTCCCATTCCCCTACTTTATGTAATGGTAATCTTTGGGTGTAAGTCCTTTGTGGGTTTTCTGTGTCAAATAGGACCAAAGCAATACCAAGGTTCGGGTCTTCTCTTCGTATGGCTAAGGAAACAGTTTCTATGTCTTGCCAGCTTCCAATGTTCAAATGAGGTATAACGAGAGCTTCCCCACCTTTCCCGTATGGATTATTGTAATAAACACGCAAAGCTTGTTTCCCTTCAAATGGATCGTGGCTATCAATACGAGAATATGCCGAGATCATCTCAGGAAGATACATGGTCTGCCATAAATCAAGGTAGTAATTTGCATAAGAGGGTCCTTCAAAATCTTGTGCATGTATTGTTGGGTGATCGTCAGGTCTTGTAACCACAACGTCTTGAAAAGGATTAATATACATATTTGTGTTATAGAACATTACCCATAAAGGTAACTCAGGCAATTCTTTAGGTTCACTTGAGAAAAAAGTGTAAATCTCTTCCATTGCCGGCTTTCCGTAAAGCGGGAAGTCCCTATCAATCTCAAAAGCCACTGCCTCTGAGTCAGTCATGAGTGCCCAAATATGCCAAAATATTCCTTTAAAGAAATCACTTCCCTCCTTAATGTAATCATAAAGTTCTCTCATTACAGCGGCAACAGCTCTTCTTTGTTCCTCATAATCAACAGGCTCTCCCTCTCGTACTGCTCTAAAAAAATCATTGAACCCTTGTTAACAGAAGGGAACCCTATTTCATAAATCAACTGCTCTAGATTAGGAAATCTATTATGGACTAAATCCATTGTTCTAAGATGCCTACTTCTAAATTGCCATCTCATTTCATCTATTGGGGAACTATCAGTCCAGGCAATACTTTCGAATGCACTCCATCCTATCAAAGACAATTTATTGTAATCAGTCCCGCAATGCCCATAATATGGTTTACATACAGCCGAAAAAAAGAAAATTCTCAAATGTGAATTGAGTAGAAATCAATCCTTTGTCTAGAAACAAAATCAATTCATCTAGAAATGGTCTCGCTTTAAGATCATCCATGCCACCCAACTCAACAATAGGGCTAAAAAGTTCTACTCCCTCTTCATTACAAATAGGGATATATTGCTGAACAAATGAAAAAACCCCTCATCTGAGAAAAAAAAGGAATAAGTTGGTGGAATTTGCCACCTACTTAAAGTAGTCCCTCTTCCTTTACTTAAAGATAGATTTAAAGACACAGCTACTCCTTTTTGATGAGCTAGCTCTATTAATTGCCTAAGCACTTCATAATCATTTTCAAATCTAGATTGAACTCCTGGATTTCTTATTATGTAGGAATCACCCTCCTTCGAGTAAACCCAAATAGGATTAAATAACAAAAAGTTAAATCCATACTCTTTGGCTAAGTCAAAAGCAAGTGAGATGTAATCCATATCCGCATGGGGTGCGGGAGGAAAGCCAAAACGAATACCCCGCATTTGAAACATTTCGGGGTCACGATTAAAAACATACAATTTCGTTACGAATTCCTGGATATTACCAGAATCGTCTGTAATTCTCGCAGTAACTTCAGTCACACCAGGATATGTAGGATGCATGTAGGTTGTTAATCTATTTGGAGATACAATCCTGAAATTAGTATCTCTCGAGTCTCCATTAAAAGAAAGCCACTCAACTGAACTAGCATTCTGAACAAAACCTTTAGCATCAAGGAATATTTCATCCCCATTCTGCACATTGAAGCTAACTTGGTCTTCCCACCGATAGATCCTTCCGGCTGCATCCTCGGCCCACAGGGTCACGGTGTAGGGGGTGCGGTTGGAGAAATAGATCGTCCGTGCTTCCCTCCCTACCGCATCGGCGTCGTTCCGAAATTGTCCATCGCCATCTGAGTCCAGGCAGTGATTTAGATCCCAAGTGAGAGAAAGCCCATCGCCTCCTTGGGCTGCGTACTCGACCAGGAAAGGGATCATCCGGTCCGAAAGCCGGCGAGTGATGGCAAGCTGTTGCTCTCCTCCGCCCCCACTTCTCAAGGTGACGATGATGGCTTCCTCGCGAAGATAGGGCTCGCTGGGAGAAGTCGGAGTGGATTCAAGTTCATCGGGCTCCTGAGCTCTTTCCTCACCGCTTCCGGCCAGCTTCCCTTGCGATGAGGTGAGCCACGCATAGCCGGCCACCGCGACGTCCGCCGGGCGCCAGGAGAGCCAAAAACTCTCACCGGGGGCGATCTCTCCACCGCTGAAGGTGAACTCCACCGCCTCTCCTAGCGGATCTTGCGCGGGAAACACTGGGGCGTGGCTTACGATGGTTACCGGTGCGGCAAACACGATCTTGAATCCATAGGCGATCACGCCCGTATCGTTGGGATAAATCGCTCCGCACAGGGAGGGTAATGACATCGACCAACCCACGAGCACCGCGAGAGATAACCTTTTCATCTTCGCCGTTTTTTTCTTCTACTTTAACCCAACCGGCGGTACCAAGCAAATGCCGGGGAGCCGGTCTTTATTCATCCCACCTTCCCTTCTCCCACCTCCTCGGCGATTTTCTCAAGGTCCAGCGAGACCAGCTTGGCCTTGAGGGGAACCCCGGCGCGGCTCCAGCCGCGGGCCTCGTAGTAGTCGTCCAACATGGCCTGAAGCTCCTCATAGGAAACCCGGTCCCCAGCCGAAGGGCCCTCCGGGATCGGCTCCTCCCGCACCCGTTTGGGAAGCCGATCGTCCTCCCGGGAAAAGCCCTCCCGCACGTTAAACGCCCGGGCGAGATTGTACACCCGCTCTCCCACCGTGAGGAGCTCCCCGGCCGAAAACTCAAGGCCGGTCTGGGCGGCCACCAGCTTCGGCAGGCCCTCCAGGAAGAACATGTGCCGCGAGAATTTGCAGATTCCGAGTACGTCGTAGAGGGCCATCAGGTCCTCGTGGAATTTTACTTCGAACCCCTTGTTCACGGTGGAGTGGCGGTCCACCGCCTCGAACACCCACCAGCTTCCGCCGAACTCAGTGCCGTAGTTGCCGGCGGTGAGGTGGTCCCCGCCGCGGAAGGAGACGGCGAACGCCAGCGCCACCCCCTTGGCTCCCCGGATGTCGTAGGCGGGAAGCTCCATGCCCTTGATGTGGATGGCGAATTCTTCCCCCTTGCCCAGCCGCTCGCTGGCCGCCTTGGACCCATCCGATAGAAGCTCCCCCACCTTCCCCTCGCGCCTCCCCATCCGCTCCAGTACCGCAAGGAAGGCATCCTCGTCTCCGAAGGCGAGGTCGATCCCGTCCAGGTCCTCCGGCGTGAGAAAGCCCCGCTCGGCCGCCTCCATGGCCCAGGCCACCGTGACCCCGGCGGAGATGGTGTCAATTCCTAGGAGGTCGCAGAGCTCGTTGGCCTTGGCCACCGCCTCGATGGAGGCGATCTCGGGACAACCGCCCAGGGAGTACAGGGTCTCGTACTCGGGCCCGTCTACCTCTGTGCCGGCGTACTTGCCCTCTTTGATCACAAAAAGCTTGCCGCAGGGCTTGGTGCAGCCGGGGCAGGCCACGTTCCTGACCGAGTACTTGGGGGCCCAGTAATAGGGGTCGAGCTCGATCTTCCCCTCCCCGGCCCGCTCGTAGGCGGACTTGAAAAAGCCCCACTGCCAGTTGCGGGACGGGAAGGTGCCGGACTCGCGGTTCATCCAGTCCAAGAACTCCCCGGACCCGTAGCCCATGTCGGCCTTGGTGGCCGGGTGGTCCCGGATGACCTCGTTCCATTTCTTGGCGAGCTCTTTGATCCTCTCCGGGTCGGCGGAGGGGACTGGGCCGGTGCCCTTGACCAGGATGGCCTTGAGCTTCTTGGCGCCGAGCACCGCGCCGCCCCCGCCCCGGCCGGCCTGGCGGCCGTCGCAGTCGATGATGGAGATCCGCGATAGCTTCTCCCCGGCGGGGCCGATCACCGCCGTCCGCCAGCCCTCCCCGAATTTCTCTTTGATGGCAGCCCGGGCCGCGCGGGTGTCCAGGCCCCACACACTAGTTGCGTCCTCCAGGCGCGCCTCCCCGTCTTCGATCACCAGCGCCACCGGCCTCTCACTGGCCCCGGTGACCAGGACCGCGTCGAAGCCGGCCTTGCGAAGGGCTACCCCTAGCCAGGCCCCGGCCATGGAGCGGCAGAAGGTGCCGGTGAGGGGGGAGCGGAAGGCAAACGCGGTCTTGGAGGCGGTGGGGATCCCGGTGCCGGTGAGGAGCCCCGGGGCGATGGCGAGGGCGTTCTCCGGCCCCAGGGGGTCGGCCCCCTTGGGGATGGCCTCGTAGGCGAGCTTAGCCGCCAGGCCCCAGCCACCCAGGAACAGCCGCAGGGTCCCCTCCGGGATCTCTTTGGCCTCCACCGTCCCCTTGCTCAGGTCCACGTGCAGAAAATTTCCGGTCACGCCTTTCACTTGGGTTCCTCCTTTCGCTCCCCCAACGCCTCCCGGACGGCCTCGGCACACCCGCAGCCCCGGGCCTCCGGTACTTCCGGGATGGCCCGGGACAGGAGCTCGGCCAGGTTGGGCTCCGCCCGTGTCATCACCTGGGTCACCTCATCGGCCCGCACCGGGGCGGTGCCCCACACATCCAGGTCCGTCACCACGGCGCAGGTGGCGTAGCACATGCCAAGCTCCCGGGCCAGCACCACCTCTGGCACCTGGGTCATGGAGAGGAGGTCCGCCCCCAGGATCTCCCGGAAGATGCGGGACTCAGCCCGGGTGGAGAACCGCGGCCCCTCGAAGGTGAGGGCGGTGCCCCTTTCGTGCACCCGGAACCCGGCCGCCGCGGCGGCCACAGCCAGGATCTCTCGCAGCTCCGGGCAGAAGGGATCGGCCAGGGAGGTGTGGACCACCTTTGGGCCGTCGTAGAAGGTGGAACCGCGGCCCCGAGTCCAGTCGATGAACTGGTCGGTGATCACCAGATCCCCGATCTCGTAGTCGGGTCTCAGCCCCCCCATGGCGGACACCGCCACCACCCGCTCGACCCCCAGCTCCTTCAGGGCCCACAGGTTGGCCCGGTAGGGGACCTTGTGTGGGGGGAGACGGTGCGAGCTGCCATGCCGGGGGAGGAAGGCCACCTCCCGGCCAGAGAGTCTTCCCACCGTCAGGCCGGGGGAGTGGGGGCCATAGGGGGTATGCACCTCCAGCGGCCGGGCTCCCTCCAGGAGCCCCAGCCGGTACAACCCCGAACCGCCGATCACCGCTACCTTTGCCGGCGACATGGTCTGCTGAGGTCAGTATACCGGCCCCCCAAAGGGCGCGGCAAACCCGGCCTCGTCGCGCCCCGAGTTTGCCCCGGATACTCAAATTGGCTAGAAAGACGGTTGGATTTCACTCCAGGTGGCCCAATCTTAAGGAGGGGACCGGTGCAGATAGGAGAGGTGAAGCGCGTACGGCTTGGCATCTTCCCCACGCCGTTGGTCGAGCTTCGGCGGCTGAGCCGGGAGCTCGGCGGCCCCAGGATCTTCGTCAAGCGCGACGACTTAAGCGGCCTCGGACTGGGAGGGAACAAGGTCCGGAAGCTGGAATATGCCCTGGCCGAGGCCAGGGAGCTTGGGGCCACCGCCATCATCACCGCCGGCGGGGTCCAGTCCAACCACTGCCGGCTGACCACCGCCGCGGCCAATCTGCTGGGGATGAAAACCTACCTCATCCTGGTGGGGGAGGAGCCGGAGCTGGCCACCGGGAACCTGCTGGTGGACAAGCTTCTGGGTGCCGAGGAGATCCACTTCCTGCCCGGAGAGGTCTACGAAAAGAGGGAGCTCGTGGAACAGAAAGTGGAGCAGCTTTCCCAGCGCCTTTCCGCCGCCGGGGAGGTGCCCTACTTCATCCCCAACGGCTGTCGGCTCTTGCACGGGGCACTGGGCTACGCGGGCTGCGTGCGGGAGGCGGTGAGCCAGTTGCATGAAATGAACCTGGCCCCCGGCTGGTTCGTGACCGCCTGCGGCACTGCTGGCACCCAGCTGGGCCTCTTGGTGGGGAGCCTTCTTTACTGCGGTGGCCAGGCGAAAGTGCTCGGGATCAGCATCTCCCGGCCTAAGGATTACCTGAGGGAGCGGCTGGAAAACGGGCTGGGGGAGGCGCTGGAGTTCCTGGGGCTGGCCGGGAAGGTTCCTCAGCCCGAGATCACCGTTTACGACGAGTACGTGGGCGAGGGTTACGGTGTCCCCACCCCGGCCATGCGGGAGGCGGTGGAGCTCCTGGCCCGCCTGGAAGGGCTGATCCTGGACCCGGTCTACACCGGCAAGGCCATGGCCGGGCTGATCGACTTGATCCGTCAGGGGCGGTTCGGCCCCGACGAGGTGGTGGTGTTCGTCCACACCGGGGGGGTCCCGGGCCTGTTCGCGGACCGGCAGATGGCCTACTTCCAGTGATCGGGTATCATCGGGACCAATGAGCGGAAAACGCTTGCCCGGAATCCTGGTGGCCCCGGGGGAGCTTCCCCCTCATCTCCTGCTTCCCGGGGACCCGGCCCGGGCGGCCAGGATCGCCCAGCGCCTGGATTCCCCCCGCGAGATAGCCAAGAACAGGGAATTCCATTCCTACCGTGGGCTCTACAAGGGCGTCCCGGTGGGGGTGCTGTCCACCGGGATCGGCGCCCCGTCTGCCGCCATCGCCTGCGAGGAGGCGATCCGGGCCGGGGCGAAGGTGCTGATCCGGGTGGGCACCGCCGGGTCCCTTCAAGACGGGGTGGGAGACGGAGACCTGGTGGTGGCCTTGGGAGCGGCCCGCTGCGAGGGCACCACCCCCAGGCTCCTCCCCCTGGAGCTGCCCGCCGTGGCCGATCCGGAGGTGACCCTCGCCCTATGGCGGGCAGCCGTGGCCAAAGGGGCCCCGGTCCACCGGGGCGTGGTGGTCACCCTGGACCCCTTCTATCGGGGGGTATTGGACCTGGGGCTTGAGACCTACTCCCGGGCCGGGGCCCTATGCGTGGAGATGGAGTGCGCCGCTGTGTTCTCGGTGGCCGCCCTGCGCGGGGCCCGGGCCGGGGCCATCCTGGCCATCGACGGAAGCGCCCTCAGGGCCTCCTCCGGGGAGTACGACCCCCACCGGGAGGTGGTGCGGCGGGCGGTGGAGCTGGAGATCGAGATCGCCCTGGAGGCGGTGGCGAAGCTGGCGGAGGGGACAGGATGAACCCGGCGGAGCTGTTCGACCTCTCCGGCCAAGTGGCCATCATCACCGGGGCGGCCCGGGGGCTGGGGCGAGCCTTGGCCGTGGGCATGGCCGCTGCCGGGGCCAAAGTCGCCTTAGCAGATATCCTCAACCTCTCTCAGACGCTGGCCCAGATCGAAGGTGTGGGTGGAGAAGCCATTGCCGTCCCCACCGACGTCCGGGATAGGAGCCAGGTGGCTCGGCTGGTGGCGGAGGCGAGGGGGAAGTTCGGCACGGTGGACATCCTGGTGAACAACGCTGGGATCAACCTCATCCGGCCTACCCTGGAGACTTCTGAAGAGGAGTGGGATTTAGTGCTGGAGGTGAACCTGAAGGGAGTTTTCCTGTGTTGCCAGGCCGCCGGGCGGGTGATGTTGGGACAAGGGCATGGTGCCATCGTCAACATCGGGAGCATCAACTCAGAATACGTGTTCCCCAACTCCGCCGCCTACAACATCAGCAAGGCGGGGGTGCTGCAGCTCACCAAGACGCTGGCCTACGAGTGGGGCCCCCATGGGATCCGGGTGAACGCCGTCTGTCCTGGATTCATGGAGACGCCCATGCTGGCAGAGATCCAGCGGGGGAAGGAGGAGCTGGCTGAGTCCAGACGAAGCCGTATCCCCCTCAGGAGGTTCGCTGCCCCGGAAGATGTCGTAGGGGCGGTGATCTTCCTCGCCTCCCCGGCAGCCGCCTACGTCACCGGCCATGCCCTGTACGTGGACGGGGGTTGGACGCTGGGCTGGCCCGGGGTGGAGCGGGTAGACTTGGACGGGGACTTAAAACGCGCCCTGGGGTTATGATCGAGGGGAAGGGGGTGAGAAAGGGAGCAAACTGTTGGCCGCAGGGTCAATCTGGTTACCAAAAGGAGGCAGGATGAAGAAGCTATTTGCGCTGGTGTTGGTAGTCGCCTTTGGGCTGGTGACCATCGGCCAGGATATCCCCAAGATCGGGCTGATCCTGGCCACCGGAGGACTCGGTGACCGGTCGTTCAATGACCAGTCCTACTGGGGCGCCGAGCGGGCCGCCCAGGAGTTGGCTGCCCGCTACGGGGTGTCGGTGGAAGAGGTGTTCACCTACGTGGAGCCCCGGTCCATCGCTGACTACGAGGCTTTCCAGCGGGAGTTCGCCCGCTCCGGCGAATACACGATCATCGTCTGCATCGGCTTTGACCAGGCTCCAGTGTTGGCCGAGGTGGCCCCCGACTACCCGGATCAGAAGTTCGTGGTGATCGATGCCGTGGCAGCAGCCGACAACGTGGCCTCCATCGTCTTCAACGACTGGGAAGAGGCATTCCTGTGTGGCGTTGTGGCCGGGATGATGACCAAGACGGGCATGGTGGGCGTGGAGGGGGGTATGGACATCCCCCTGATCCACCGATTTGTGGAAGGGTTCCGCCAGGGAGCCATGTGGGCCAACCCGGACATCTCTGCCGATGACGTACTGGTCCGCTATGTGGGTGCCTGGAACAACCCCACCTTGGGCAAGGAACTGGCCTTGGAAATGTACCAGGCGGGCGCTGACATCATCTACGGGGCAGCCGGAAAGTCTCACCTGGGGGTGTTCGCCGCTGCCGAGGAGAACCCAGATTGGTGGGCCATCGGCACCGACGTGGATCAAGCTTGGTCTGCCCCCGAGCACGCCGATGTGATCATCGCCTCCGGGCTCAAGCGCGTGGACTTGGCCGTTTACACCGAGATCATGAAGGCTGTGGAGGGTACCTGGGGTCCCGGCGTCATCTCCTACGGGATGGTGTCCGACACCGGGATCGGGACCGGTATCGCTGTGGGCAAACAGGATATCGGCGACTACATCTCCGCCAGCTACTCTGAGGTGGAGATCCCCGGTGAGGTGATGTGGAAGGTCGTCCAGGCCGTGTTCGGCATCTTGGACGGCTCCATCGTGATCGAACACGAGTAAACCCTACTCCACAGGTGAGCGTACAGTCGATGCCCGCCGAGGCCGTCCGGATGGAGGGAATCGTAAAAAGGTTCCCCGGTGTGGTGGCCAACGCGGGCATCGACTTTTCCCTTCATTGGGGCGAGGTACACGGACTCCTGGGAGAGAACGGCGCCGGGAAGACCGTGCTCATGTCGATTTTGTATGGACTATATCAACCTAACCAAGGCCGGATTTTCTTCCGGGGGAAAGAAACCAAGATAAGAAGCCCTCACGTGGCAATCCAGCTCGGGATCGGCATGGTGCACCAGCATTTCATGCTCGTCCCGCGGTTGACAGTGTTGGAGAACATGGCGGTGGGCTGGGAACCCCGGATCGGTCCACTCCTCGATCGCCGGGCCATGCGCCGCCGGATCGAAAGCTTGATCTCAGACTATGGCCTGGAGGTGGACCCGGATGCCAGGGTGGAGGAACTCTCGGTGGGGGAGCAGCAGCGGGTGGAGATCCTGAAAGCTTTGTACCGGGGGGCGGAGGTGCTGATTTTAGATGAGCCCACCGCTGTATTGGTGGAGCAGGAAGTGGAGGCCTTGTTTTCCACCGTCCGAGCCCTCAAAGAGCAGGGAAAGGCTGTGGTGTTTATTACCCACAAACTGCACGAGGCCCTGGAGATCTGTGACCGCATTACCGTTCTCCGGAGGGGGAAGAACGTGGGTACTCTCCCCGCTAGCGAGGCCACAGAGGAGCGACTGGCGGAGATGATGGTGGGCCGGGAGGTGGTGTTTACCGTAACTCCAGAACCAGTCAGCTCTCAAGGCCAAGTGCTCCTTTCGGTGGAAGGATTGCAAGCGCGGGACGACCGGGGCGTCCCGGCGGTGCGTGGGGTGTCATTTGAGGTTTACGACCACGAGATTCTAGGAATCGCCGGCGTCCAGGGCAACGGTCAGAAAGAGTTGGTAGAGGCGATCGCTGGGCTACGCCAGCCCACTGGGGGTCGGGTACGGGTGGGGGAGCGTGAATTAACCGGGCAGTCTCCCAGCAAGTTGGCCGCCCAGGGCTTGGTTCACATCCCCGAGGACCGACACCTGCGGGGGCTGATCCTCACCTTCTCGGTGGAAGAGAACGCCGTCCTGGGGCGGCATCGCCAGCCCCGGTTCGCCGTGGGTCCCTGGGCCCAGAGGCGACGGGCCATCCGGATATACGCCCAGGAATTGGTGGAGAGGTTCTCCGTGTCCGTGCCGAGCCTGTCCGCCCCGGTCCGTACCCTGTCCGGTGGCAACCAACAGCGACTCATCCTGGCCCGGGAGCTGTCCCGGGACCCCCAGGTGATTGTGGCGGTACAACCCACCCGGGGACTGGACGTGGGGGGGATGGAGTTCGTGTGGGAACAGTTCCTAGAGGCGCGGCGGAACGGGGCTGGGATCCTGCTTGTGTCCATGGACCTGGACGAGGTGATGATGCTCGCTGACCGGATCGCGGTCATGTACCAAGGGGAGATCGTGGCCGTGGTGCGGAGGGGGGAGGCCACCAAACGCGAATTGGGCCTTCTTATGCTGAGGGGGAAGGGTGCGGTGGATTAGGGAAACTGGCCCGGTGGTCGGGGCCATCACCCTGGCCCTGGGGGTGGGGGCGATCGTCACTGCCCTCACCGGGTATTCAGTCCCACAAGTGTTCAGACATCTGGCCGTGGGGGCGTTCGGTGACTGGTACCGGTTGGCTCAAACCCTGACCCAGGCCACACCCATAATCTTCACCTCCCTCTCTTTTCTCATTGCGTTTAGGGCTGGTTTGTTCAACATCGGGGCCGAGGGGCAACTATACATGGGGGCGTTCTTCGCTGCCTGGGCAGGCTTTTCCTTTCAACTTCCTCCAGTGCTGCACCCGATTGTGTGCTTGCTGTTTGGGGCGGCGGCTGGGGCGGTGTGGGGCTTCATTCCTGGGTGGCTCCGAGCCAAACGCGGGGCCAACGAATTCGTCACCACCATGATGCTGTCGTATGTGGCCATTAACTTCACCAGCTGGTTGGTAGCTCCTGGGGGTCCGTTCCACGGGACGGCCTGGGCCAACCAGACGGTGCGCATCGCCACTTCGGCTCAGTTCCCCCGGTTGTTGCGCGGGGCCCAACTGTCTTGGGGGCTCATCGTGGGGGTGCTGGTCGCTTTCCTCGTTTGGTACCTACTGTTTCGCACCCCGCGGGGTTACGAGCTGCGGGCAGTGGGGCAGAACCCATTGGCGGCCGAGTACGGCGGGATAAATGTGACCCGGAACATGATCCTTGCCCTGACGTTGGCCGGAGCCCTGGCCGGGATGGGGGGGGCGGCGGAGACACTGGGCACCCATCGGCGGTTCATCGAACTGTTCTCCCCGGGGTACGGCTGGGACGGTATCGCTGGGGGGCTGATCGCCCGCGCCCACCCTTTGGGGGCGATCCTGGCGGCGGTGATGATGGGGGCGCTCCGGGCCGGGGGGCAGGCGGTGGACCGGGCTGGGGTGGCCCCGGCGGATTTGGCGGCGGTGATTCAGGGTTTGGTAATCCTGTTCGTGGTAGCCCCCGAGCTAATCAGATACTTCCGGCGGCTGGTAAGGAGGAAAAAGCTTGGAGATATTGAGCTTTAACTTGTTCATTTCTGCATTGCGCTTGGCCACCCCCATCGCCCTGGTGGCCCTGGGGGAGACCTATTCAGAGCGGGCCGGGGTGATCAACGTGGGGGTGGAGGGGATGGCCCTGGCCGGGGCGCTCACCACCGCGGTGGTGGCTTACTTCACTGGCTGGCCGTGGCTGGCCCTGATCGCCGCAATTGGGGTGGGGGCGCTCCTGGGGGCGTTGCACGCTGTCTGGAGCGTGTACCTCCGGGCGGATCACGTAGTATCCGGGGCGGCCATCAACCTGCTGGTATTGGGGTTCGCATTGTTTCTCACCCGGGTGATCTGGGGCTGGCGGGGCACTTCTCCCTCTGCTCCCACCATGAACGCCTGGATCCTTGTGGGAGTCGGCTTGTTCCTGATCGGGCTTTCCCAGGTCTACATCTTCCGGACCCCCTGGGGGTTGCGACTCAGGGTGGTGGGGGAGCACCCCCGGGCAGCGGACACCGCTGGGATAAACGTGTACCGCACCCGTCTCGCTTATACGGTACTGAACGGAGCCCTGTGCGGACTGGCCGGGGCATTTCTGTTCAACAATCTGGGTCGGTTCACCGATGGTATGGTGGGTGGGCGGGGGTTCATCGGCATCGCGGCCATGGTGGTGGGGAACTACCGCCCCCTTCCGGCGCTCGCAGCTGCATACCTGTTTGGGTTCGTGGATGCCCTCCAGATGCGCCTTCAGGACTATATTCCTTCCCAGTTCTCCCTCATGCTGCCCTACTTCCTCACCGTGATCGTACTGGCCGGTTTTTTGGGCAAAGCTCAAGTGCCCAAGGCCCTGGGCAAACCCTACGTCAAGGAGCAGGGATAGGCATCAGTGGACAAACGCTCTTCGAGATGCGCGGTGCGGTCTAAGTGGGGGAGGGCTTGTCGGGTCATCGGTGGCAGAGAGGAAACGTAAAGCGGGTGCTCGTCCATCACATGCCCTGACTTTCCAGGGAAGTCCCCAGAGGCTCGGCTTGCAAGCCCACGCCCGCCGGGCTTAATTTCCCATTGGAGGTGCGCGAAAAATGATCGTGGAATTCAGCATTTCACCACTAGGAGTGGGGGAAAGCCTCAGCCGCTATGTGGCCCGCGTGATCGACCTGGTGGACAAAAGTGGGCTTCCGTACCTGCTCACCCCCATGGGCACCATCGTGGAAGGGGAGTGGAAGGAGGTGATGGGCCTCATCGAGCGTTGCCACAAACTGATGCGGGAGCTGGCCCCGCGGGTGGCCACCCGCATCTACATCGACGACCGCCCAGGCCGGAAGGGCCTCCTTCAGTACAAGATCAAATCGGTGGAGGAGAAGCTGGGGCGGAAGATCAAGCGGGCCGTCCCGGACTCCTGACCACTGTTCACCGCGGAGGCGGATCGCCTGCTCACCGCTCACTTCTCGAAGCAGGAGGCGAGCTGTAACTCTAGCCCTCCGCCAGGAACAGGGAGTGGAAGGCGGCCAGCACCTCTCGATGCAGGCCGGGAATCAGGACGTGGTGGTTTCCGAGCGGCTCCCGGAGGAGCTTCCGCAGGGCGCCCCGGGGGGCCTTGAAGGTCACCTGGGTGCGGCAAAGGTCTTCCCTCCCCGGTCGTTCGGAGAGCACCGTCCCCTCCACGATGAAGGCCTCCTCCAGCCGGGGGCCACCGAACCGGACCAACGTGTAGGGGCCAGGGACCAGCTCCCCGGCGATGGCCAGGCCGGTCCCGGACTCGAAGTGGGTACGGAGCCGGAACTCTCCGGTCAGGGAAAGGGGCACGGTGCAGTGGGCGAGGACCAACCGCTCCCCCCTCACGTCCACCCGGGCAGGGTTGGCGAGGAACCCCGGCCCCATGGTGAGCTCCTGGGCCACTATCAGGGCCAAAAGCCCGACCAGATCCCCCTCGCAGCCAGCCGGGGTCCCTTGGTCAGCCAGTCTGGCCAGGGCCCAGCAGGCGGTGAGTCCGTAGGGGAGGAGGCCGAAGCAAGCCACGCTGATCGCGTCCAGCCCCAGCTCTGCCACCAGTTCTGCCAGGGCGGCCTCCACCCGCGGGCCCATGGTCCTGGCCTCCGGGCCAATGCCCTCCCCCGGCCCCTCGGCGAGCGAAGCTTCCCGGGGAAGTCGCCCCAAAACCTCCTTCAGCGGGAGCTCCACCAGCTCGATTCCCAACTTCGTCTGCAGGACCTCTGGGTCAGGGGAGCTGGCCACGAGCCAAGGCGACGGTTTTCCAATTAGCCCCACCCGCTTTCCCGACAGCGCCTGAGCGAGCCCAAACGCACGGGCCAAGGCCGGGAGTTCCCGCCTTCCCACCTCGTCTTCCAGGTGTACCAGCCGCACCGGACGCCCTTCTCGGCGCAGCCGGGCCACCGCTTCCAGCCCGGCGGGGAGGGAGTTATGGGCCCCGTGGGTCAGGACCAGCACCGGGCCCGGAGTACCCGCGGCCAGCTCCAGCAGCCTGGCCTCGGTGCCACCGGTGAGCAGGAGGGCCGCTAGCCCCCGCCCCTGGGGGAGGACATCGGTGGGCACCAGCACCACCCCGGTGGCGGCCTCGAACGCCTCCAGGACAGGCTCGGCCAGCGAACTTACGGGTTGGTCACGAAGGGAAGAGGAAAGCAGCCTGACGGGGAGCCGAGGTTTTTCAGTCCGGAGGGGCATCGAACAGCTGTTCGAGCCTGAGCGCTCGGTCCAAGGTCTTGTCGAGTTGAAAAGACAATTCCGGCACCCTTCGCACGTGGAGTCGTTTGGCGAGTTGGGTCCGCAAAAAGCCCTTGTCGTGTTCCAGGGCGGCCAGGGCCCCGCCCCGGTTCGCCTCCGCGGGCACATAAACGTAGACCGTGGCCCGCTGGGCATCTTGGCTGAGCTGCACTTCCACCACCGTGGGGGCAGCCTCCCGCAAGGTGGGGTCCTTAACTTCGAATTCCAGGATCTCGGCCAGGATCTTCTGGATCTCCGAGGCCAGCCGCCTGAGGGAGCGCTCGCTCTTCACAGCACCTCCAGTTCCCAGTCCTCCACGAAGAAGGCCCGCTCCGCCTCCAGGCTCCGCAAAAGCCCCATCAGCACCTGATCGGAGAACCCACCGTGGTTGGAGAGGTGGGCGAACCCCAGCAGGGCCGCTTGCGGGTCGTCCACCAGGTCGAGCTCGGCTGCGGACACGTTGAACTCGCGGCGGCTCCGCACCAGCAAGGGCTCGATCACCGAGCGTTTCTCCTTCAGGGTGTGGGTTCCGGGGAGCCGCAACCGGACGCGTAACACCCCCAGTGCCATGGGCTACCCTTCCACTTCCCGCAGGGTGTAGATCTCGATCAGGTCTCCCACCTGAATTTGATCGAAGTCGCGGATGCGGATGCCGCACTCCCGGCCCGCCTGAACCTCCCGCACGTCCTGGGCGAAGCGTTTCAGGGAGCCGATCTCGCCGGTGAACACCTCTTCTCCCATCCGCAGCACCTTCACCCGGGCTCCCCGCACCACCTTGCCCGAGCGCACGATACACCCGGCCACCCGGCCCACGCCGTCGATATCGAAGGTCTTGAGGACCTCGGCCTCGCCCACTTTGATCTCTTCGTATTCCGGCCCCAAGAGCCGACGCATGGCCCGTTCGATGTCCTGGGTGAGGTCGTAGATGATGTCGTAGGTGCGCACCGGGATTCCCCGTTCCTCGGCGGCCCGGCGGGCTTTGCCGTCCACCTTCACCCCGAACCCCACCACCAGCGGCTGGGCGTCCTCGGCGGTGGCCACCAAAAGCACGTCGGACTCATTGATGGGGCCCACCCCGGCGTGGAGCACGTCCAGCTCCACCCCTTCCGTCTCTATGGTGCCCAACTCCAGGCGGGCAGCGTCCAGGGCCCCGGTGCTTTCCGCCTTGAGCACCACGGCCAGTTTCTTCTTCTCCGCCGCCTCCAATAGATCTTCAAAGGTCATCAAGGGCCGGGCCACCCGTCGGCGCTGCAGCGCCTCCCGCCGGCGCTCCTCCACCAGCGCCTTGGCTTGGCCGGGTTTCTTCACCAACTCCACCCGCTCCCCCGCCGGGGGCACCTCCGACAATCCCAACAGTTGAACTGGCGTCCCAGGGCCGGCTTCCTTGATCCGCTGGCCCCGATAGTCCACCAGGGCCCGGATCCGCCCCCAACTCGGCCCCACCACCACGATATCCCGTTCCTTCAAGGTCCCGTTCTTCACAATCACCGTGGCCACCGGCCCCCGGGCGGTGTCAAGGTGCGACTCGATTACCACCGCATCCAGCTCCCCTTTGGGGTCCCCCCGGATGTCCTCCATCTCAGCCACCAGCAGGATCATCTCCAACAGGTCCTGCACCCCTTGGCCGGTGAGGGCGGAGATGGGGATCATGATGGTGTCCCCGCCCCAGTCCTCTGGGGTATAGCCCAGTTGAGCCAGCTCTTGTTTCACCCGATCCGGATTGGCATCGGGTTTGTCGATCTTGTTGATGGCCACGATCATGGGCACCCCGGCGGCCTTTATGTGGTCCAAAGCCTCGAGGGTTTGCGCCATCACCCCGTCGTCCGCTGCCACCACCAACACCGCGATGTCGGTGACTTGGGCCCCCCGGGCCCGCATGGCGGTGAACGCCTTGTGCCCAGGGGTGTCGATGAACGTGATCAGCCGCCCATCCACCTCCGCCTGGTAAGCCCCGATGGACTGGGTGATCCCCCCGGCTTCCTGTTGGGTGACGTGGGTCTTGCGGATGGCGTCGAGCAAGGTGGTCTTGCCGTGGTCGATGTGGCCGAGCACCGCCACCACCGGGGGTCGCGGGACCCCGGCTTTGGGCCGGGCCGGGGCCTCCTCGGGCTCCACCTTCGCCTCTTGCACCGAGGCGGGGGAGGCAGCCTCCTTTCCCTGGCCCTGGTGCTCCTGAAACAGCTCCCGGATGACCTCAGCCTCTTCGTCGGTGACGGTGTTGACCGCCTTCAGCCCCGGCATCCCCATGTTGGCCAACGCCTCGATCAGTTCCTTGGTGGGAACGCCGAGTTCTCGGGCTAGTTCGTAAATTCTCTTCTTACTCAACGCCTTCCTTTCCGTTGCCCGGGCTCATCAAACCGGGGTCAGCCGTTGGCGGCCTTTGCGCCGCCGGCGGGCGATGATGGCCCGCCCCCCAGGGGTGCTCATGCGGGCGAGAAACCCGTGGGTGCGCTTGCGTCGCCGGCGATGCGGTTGATAGGTTCGCTTCGGCATCAACGACCTCCTTAGCCTGTCGCTCCCCTTTGGGGGCGACAGTTCAACTGAAAAAGCTTCCCTCTCTGTGACCCCGAGGCAAGTTCACCTTTCCCGGGGGTTATCAGTCGGTACCGTCCACCCTGGCTCTTCCAAGGAGCCCAAATCTAGTTACGTTTGTCGTGCGCAATTCTGCCCCAGGGGGGCTAGGGCCGCAAGCGGGCCGAACCGTAACTCCAGGGCAGGAACTGGCCCTGGCCGGGGCAGGCCAGGAGTTCCCCTTCCCGCACCAGCCACTCCCCCCGCAGCAACACCCCCACCACCCGCCCTCGCCCCTGCCAGCCTTGGTAGGGGGAGAAGTCGGAGGCGGTGTGGAGGGCTTCTGCTTGGATCTGCCAGCTGGCTTGGGGATCAAGCAGGACCAGGTCGGCATCGGCTCCCGGGAGGATGCCCCCTTTCCGGGGCCACAGGCCGAATGCCCGCGCCGGCCCTTCCCCCAGGTACCAAACTAGCTGGGAGAGGGAAATCCGCCCCTTGGCCACCCCCTCCGAGAAGAGCAGCGGCAGCAAGGTTTCCACCCCTGGGAGGCCGGAGGGGAGCCGGGCCGGCTCCCCCCGGGCCCGCTCCTTTTGCTCCCGAGTGAAGGGGCAGTGGTCGGTGGCCACCGCTTGCAATTCCCGCTGGGCCAGGGCCTGCCACAAGGCGGCCTGGTCCCGGGGGGTGCGCAGGGGCGGGGTGACGGAGAACTGGTGGCCGTCTTCCCTCAGGTAGACTTCCTCGGTGAGCAGCAGATAATGGGGGCAAGTTTCCCCAAACAAGGGAGCACCGGCCTCCTGCCCGGCCCGGAAGGCGGCCAACCCATCGGCGCTGGAGATGTGGGCGATGTAGGTGGGGCAGCCGGTCCGGCGGGCCAACACCGCCACCTCGGCGATGGCTACTTCCTCGGCCAGGGCAGGCCGGGCGCTGGGGAACGGCCCTCCCCCAGGATCCACCAGCTCCTCGGCCTCACAGTGGACCATGGCCACCCCGCCCAATTTTCGGATCGCCTCCATGGCCTCTTTCAGCACGCCCAGCGGGGTGCGCCGCCCGGAATCCGCGTAAGCCAGGTAGAACTTAAACGAGCGCACCCCCAACTCGGCCGCCTGGGAGAGTTCCCCGCCCCGGTCGGGTGTCCAACCGATCATCTCGGCCCGGAGGGAGAAGTCCACCACGGCCGGGGCAGCTTGGACGAGCCTCTCCTCAACCGCCTTGGGGAGAGGTTTTTCCGGGGCGCCCAAGGTGAAATCCAGGACCGTGGTCACCCCCCCGGCGGCGGCGGCCCGGGTGCCGGAGAGGAAATCGTCCGCGGAGCGGGTGCCGGCCACCGGAAGCTCCAAATGGACGTGGGCGTCTATGGCCCCGGGGAGGAGGAGGAGCCCTGGGGCGGAAACGAGCTCCCCCCGGGCACGTATCTTCCCCACCCGCGCGATCTTCCCCTCTCGCACCACCACCCCCCCTGCCCTTACCCCGCGGGGGGTCACCACCTGGACTCCGCTGATCACGAATTCCGCCATGAGGGGGAGGATATTACTCCGGGAGGGAGCGGGCAATTCTTACTCCCGGGGAATTGGCGGGAAGCTACTGGAAAAGCCAGCGGCGGCGGGCGGAGAGCAGCACCGGTACCACCACCGGACAGGCCCAGCCGGTGAATGATTTCAGCCCCGGGCCCAGCAGCCACGCCCGCTCCCCGCGGCGGACCCGGGCCAGGTCGGACACGTCCGCCATGGCGGTGTCCATCCCCAGCTTTCCCACCAGCGGGGCCAGCTCCTGGCGGATGCCCACCCGGCGCAAGTGGGGCCTCAAGCCGTCGCCGTAGCCGGCCCCTAGCACCGCCACCCGGGTGGTGCGGGGGGTGACGAACTGGCGCTCGTAGCCCACGGGCCACCCCTGGGGGAGGCGCCGTACGGCCATGATCTCCGTCCACGCCCGGGCCACCGGGCGCAGAGGGAACGGCGGCGGCTGGGGCCCTTCTGGGTAGCCGTAGATGGCTATCCCTACCCGGGCCAGGTTGAACGGGGGGGCGGTGCCCTCGGGGAAGGCCAGCGCGGCGGCGGAGTTGGCCAGGTGCCGGAAGGCAAGTTCCCGGCCCTGACACTGCCAATCCTCGAGTAGCTTTCGGAAGCGCCACACCTGGGCTCGGGTGAAGGCAACCGCGTCGCCGCTCTCGGCATGGGCTGAGGAAAGGTGGGAACAAATCCCGACCAACCTCACCCCGCTTGCGGCCTCCAGCCGGCGCCGGGCCCGCTCCGCCTCCTCCGGCAGGAGCCCGTACCTGCCCATCCCGGTGTCCACCACCAGGTGGACCAGGGCCGGGCGGCCGGCCCGGCGCGCGGCTCGGGGAAGCTCTTCTATCATCTGCCAATCTCCTACGGGGAGGTGGTAGCCTTCCCGAACTGCCTGGACCAACGCCCGGCCCACCGGAGGGTTCATGATGTAAATCGGGTGAGCCAGGCGGGCCCGGCGCAGGGCACGCGCCTCCCCCACCGTCCCCACCCCATACCAGTCCACTAGCTCGCTGGCCGCCTTGGCCACCGGGAGGAGCCCATGCCCGTAGGCGTCCTCCTTGACCACGAACATCAGCTGGCAGCCCCGGGGGAGGTGATCCCGGACCCGCTGTAGGTTGTCCCGCAATGCCCCCAGATCGATCTCTGCCCGGACCATAGTCCCTCGATTACCTCCCCGGTGGCTGACCTTGCCAATCCCCTCTATCACCCGAGCCCCAGACAGCCGTCCGATGAGGTAGCGGGCCGGAGCAAGGGTGTAGTAGGATGACAGGGAAAGGAGGCCGTCGGTGAAGGTGGTATTCGTTTCCGCTGAGGTAGCCCCGTTCGCCAAGGTGGGCGGGTTGGCCGACGTGGCCGCGGCCCTGCCCCGGGCCCTACACCAACTGGGGGTTGAGGTGGCGGTGGTGATGCCCAAGTACCGCGGCGTGGGAGACAAGACCGAGCTTTTGGAGCTGGGGCAGCTTGAGGTCCCGGTGGGGGGGGAACGGAAGGCGGGGGAGGTCTTCCAAGGCACGCTCCCGGGCACCGAGGTCCCGGTCTACTTCCTGGCCCATGACCCGTACTTCGACCGGCCCCACATCTACGGGGAGGCAGGGGGAGACTACCCGGATTCTCTGGCCCGGTTCACCTTCCTCTCCCGAGGGGCGGTGGAGCTGTGCCGCCAGTTCTCCCTCGAGCCGGACGTCATTCACGCCAACGATTGGCACACCGCCCTGATCCCGGTGTATCAGCGCCTGGGCCTGGGCGTCCCCGGGGCCAAGACCATCCTCACCGTGCACAACCTGGCCTATCAGGGGGTGTTCCCTTGGGAGCAAGCCCCCTTGACCGGGGTGCCGGAGGAGGGGCTGGGGCTGATCAAGAAGGCGGGGAAGCTGAACCTGCTGCGCGGGGGGATCTTGAGCTGTGACCTTCTCACCACCGTCTCCCCCACCTACGCCCGGGAGATCCTGGAGCAGGGGGAGGGGCTGGAGGAGGAGCTTGGGAGCCGAAGAGAGGCGTTGGTGGGGGTGCTGAACGGGGTGGATTATGAGGTGTGGAACCCGGAGACAGACCCCTACCTGTGGGCGAACTACTCCCCTCAGGCGCTGGAGGGAAAGTGGGAGAACAAGCTGCGCCTGCAGGAGGAACTGGGGTTGGAGCAAGCCCCAGGGGTTCCGTTGGTGGGGATGATATCTCGCTTGGCCGAGCAGAAGGGGTTTGACCTGGTCATGGGGGCAATCGACCGCCTGCTGGCGCTGGGGATCCAGTTCGTGCTTTTGGGCACCGGAGACCCCCGCTACGAGGAGTTTTTTCGGGGCGCCAGCGCTCGGTATCCGGGGCGGGTGGCGGCCCTGATCACCTTCTCCGAGGAGTGGGCTCACCGCATCGAGGCCGCCTGTGACATCTTCCTGATGCCCTCCCGGTTTGAACCCTGCGGGCTCAATCAGATGTACTCCCTGCGGTACGGGGCAGTGCCGGTGGTGCGGGCCACCGGGGGGCTTGTGGACACCGTCCGGGAGTGTGACCCCGAGCGGGGGACGGGGAACGGATTTTTGTTTCGGAACTACACCCCGGAGGCCCTGCTGGGGGCGGTGAGGCGGGCGGTGCAGCTGTACCGGGAACAGCCAAAGGTGTGGCGAGAGCTGATGGTGCGGGGGATGCGGGAGGACCATTCCTGGGGGGCAGCGGCCCGCCAGTATGTGGGGCTCTACCGGGAGCTGACCGGGCAAAGCGGAGCCTGAATGTAATGGGGACTATTGTCGCCCCTGGGGGGCAGGCGCTATAATGCGGCTGCCCGTGGTGGCGGGCAAAGGGAGGCCAGAGATGAAGGAAGCGGAAGTGAAAGCCCTGCTCGTTGATCCGATGAACAACGCCCCGGTGATACTGCTTAAGGACCGCAACTCCTCCAAAGCCATGCCCATCTGGATAGGCGAGGCAGAGGCCATGTCCATCGCCCTGGAATTGCAGGGGCAGGCGTTTCCGCGCCCCCTCTCTCACGACCTGATGAAGCGGCTTTTGGAGGCCCTGGGCGGGACGTTGGAAAAGGTGGTGATTTCCAGCATCCAAGAGGGCACTTTCTACGCCACCTTGTACGTGCGCACCGCCAGCGGGGAGGTCAAGGAGATCGACGCCCGACCTTCCGATTCGGTGGCGCTGGCCCTGCGCACGCGGTCCCCCATCTACATCGCAGACGAGGTGTTCGAGCAGTCGGCGATCGAGTCGCCGTTCGCTGAGGAGGAGAAATTCCACGAGTTCGTAGACAAACATCTTGACCTAGCGGAGTTCAGGCGGCGGGCGCAGTCTTCCTCTTGAAGTACAGCTTGGGCGGGGTGGAGCGAGGGTGGCCGTAGGGGCCGCCTGGCTCTTTTTTGCTTCTCCCTGGCCCTTGAATTCCCTTGCCGAACTGAGGTCGGGAACACTCTCCAAAGCCGGAGAAAAATCACCTTGACCGGCTACTGGCCCCTGCTATAATCCGCGCCTGGCCAACCAGGGCTGCGGCCAATTGCCACAGTCCCACCCGCCAGACACACCAGCACACCGGGGGGAGCAGTGCCGCGTCCTAGGGCGTGGCTAGTCCGCGGCTTGGTGCCAGCCAGTGCGGGTTTACAGCCCCACGGGTCGGTCCCTGCCCCCACCGGTCTCCTCCTGCCGGTGGGGTAGCACCCGACCAGGAAGGCCGCCGTTCGAATCGGTATGGGCGAGGGAAACCCTGCTCCCCCCTTCCACCTCCCCAGCTGTCGCCTCGGGGAGGGATGCCCCTGCAACCTTCCAGCCTTTTCCCCACAGCCAAGCTCCAGCCCGGGCCCTAAAACCGAGCGTGTGTGGTCCGGCGCTATAGAGGGAAACTCCGCTTCCTGAAGGGGGAACTGCCCGGAAGAAAACGCCCTGCTGGCGCCGTGCTCATCCCCACAGGGCATCCCATCCTGGGCGTCAGTGAACCGCGAGTTTCAACAGGCCCCCGGCGCGGTAGATCTCCAACGCCACCTGGGACATGGGCTTGCCGCGGACGATCAGCCGGCCGCCGGGCCCGGTGATCTCCCCGGTCTCCAGGTTCACCGCCACCCCCTCCACCCCTCGCAGCTCTTCCAGTGGGATCTCCGGGACCTCGATGAGGGGAAGCCCCGAATTTATCGCATTCCGCTTGTAGATCGCCCCGAAGGACTTCCCCACGATGGCCCCGATCCCCAATGCCAGGAAGCAGTCCACCGCGTGTTGGCGAGAGGAGCCGGCCCCGAAGTTCTCCCCCACGAACAGTATGTCCCCGGGCCGGACCTTAGTGGGAAAATCCTCCCAGCCTTTAAGGTTCCCCAGCGCGTACTTGGCCATCTCCTTGGGATCGGTCACTGCCAGGTGGGCGTTGTGATAGATCTGGTCGGTGTCGATGTCGTCGATGAGCCTCCCTTCCTCATCCGTGATCAGCCAGGGCCTGCCAGTAATTACCGACTGTTTCACCCTCCCTCCTTCCTTAAGCTCAGCCACGGCGGACTCTTAATTTCCCGCTTTGGTAAACAGAAAAGCTGCCCACTAGCTCCTCGCCGTAGCTAGCGAAAATTTCCTCTACGACCGCCACCTTTTCTCTCCCTCGGGCCCCTTCTAGTCGCAACAGCAGGACCCCTGCATGTTTACGGCCAGTTCGGAACACGAGTTCGCCGAAGTCCTTGTCCATCGTTATCACCAAGCACCCTTCGCGGGCTGCGAGATCCAGGATGTCCACGTCCCTCATCCTGGGGTCAAGTTCACGTACAGAAAGAACTTCATGCCCAGCGGCTTTAAGGAACTCTTCTACCGACCTTCCCACCCCCACATCGATCAAAACCTTCATTCACCGGCCTTTCACCGGGAGCACCCTCTCCTCTTCCACAAGCTGCGCCGCATACGCCAAAGCAGCTCTTATGTCCGCAGGCTCAAGTTCTGGGTATTCGCGTAGAAGTTCTTCTTCACTTACCCCGGCAGCCAAGGCTTTGAGCACCAGCGCTACACTGATCCGCAATCCCCGGATCGTCGGTTTCCCCCCCAAAATCTCGGGGTCGGCTTGGATTCTCTCTGCGATCTCCACCCGAGATCACCTCAGAGGATTATAATCAACGCCCGCATTTCCACTCCTTCGTTTCACTGGCGCATGGACAAGCCCCTCGTGGAGATACGGTACTCGACGATTTTTGCGTATGCCCGAAATCACAGCCGCTCCGGTGAGGTGATCTTCCCGAACAGGGCCGAGGCGGCGGCGGTGGCCGGGGAACAGAGGTAGGTGGGGCCTTTCCCTTGCTTTCCGGGGAAGTTACGGTTGCCGGTGGAAAGCTGCACCTCCCCCTCGCCGGTCATCCCCAGCTGCCCCTGGGCACACCCCGCGCAAGCGGCGTGGGAGATGACGGCCCCGGCGTCGTAGAGGACCTCCAGCCACCCTTCCTTCAGGAGCCGCCCCCACACCCGGCGGGTGGCCGGGGCCACCTTGAGCACCACCCCCTTGGCCACCTTTCTCCCCTTTAAGATCTCGGCCACCGTGCGGATGTCCTCGTAACGACCATTGGTGCAGGAGCCCACGAATACGGTGTCCACCCGCTCCCCTTCGAGTTCGGACACTTCGTGGACGTTGTCCGGCCGGGGTGGGGCGGCGATTATCGGCTTGAGGCCCGCGACGTCGAACTCCAGCTCCTGGATGTACTCCGCGTCGGGATCGGCTGTTGGGTAGGGGAAATCGCGCCGGCCGGTGGCCCCTTCCACGAACTCCCACAGGGAGTCGGAGGGCGGAAGGAACGCGCTGATCGCCCCCATCTCGGTGGCCATGGAACAGAGGGTGATCCGCCCCGCCATGTCCAGGGCTTCCACTGCTTCCCCTTCGATCTCCAGCGCCTTCCCCAGTGCCCCCCGGGCCCCCAGCTTGCCCACCAAAAACAGCGTCAGGTCCTTGGCGGTTACCGGGTACTCAAAGTTCCCCCTGATTCGGACCCGCATGGTGGGGGGTACCTCGAACCAGGTCCGCCCATGGCGGAAGGCGAAGGCGATGTCCACGTCGCCCATCCCCTGGCCAAAGGCGCCCACCGCCCCCAGGATGTTCATGTGGGAATCGGTCCCCACCAGGGTCGCCCCGGGGACGGCTATCCCCTCCTCCAACAGCACATGGGTCCCGATGCCGGAGTCAACGTCGTAAACCCTGATCCCCTGCTCGCGGGCAAAGACCCGGCAGGTCTGTTGGTTTTGGGCGTAGGCGATGGTGTTGGCGGGGGCGTTGCAGTCGAAGGTGAAGAAGGTTTTCTCGGGGTCGGCCACCCTTTCGTCGGGGTAGGCCTCCCGGAAGCGTTTCACCACGTTGGCACCGGCGAAGTCCCTGGCGGTGCGGACATCGAGCTTCAGCCAGATGACCTTCCCCGGTGCCACCTCGTCTTCCGTGTGGGCCGCGAAGATCTTTTCAATCGCCGTCTTACCCATTTCTGTGACCTCCTCAACTACGGTAAGCCTCCCGACGATGGCGGATGCGATAGATCGTGATCACCTTCTTGTCGTCCTCTATCTCGTACAAAATTCGATAGTCCCCAACGCGCAACCTCCAGCCGGTGATGCCTAACTTCTTGACGCCAGGGGGCCTACCCCCTGCGCCCCTCAATCGATCTATGGCCGCCCCGACACGCTGGCGAAGGGGGAGCGGCAGTTTTTCCAAGTCTTTCAGGGCTCCTTTCGTCAGCAGAACCCGGTAGCCACTCCCCATCAGCTGGCTTCAAGACCAAGTTCTTTGCGTGCTTCTTCCCATGGGGTCCGCGTTCCGTCATCCGTCTTCTTCGCCTCTATCAGAGCAAGGATGTCCTCGATGTCCTCGACCAGCTCCTCCAAAACGTCTTCGGGGACCTTTTCGAGCAGTTTGTAAAGCCTTTCTTTTACAGCGGTCATCTCACGTCCTCCGGGCCCGCTCGGCGATGGCCTCGGCCATCTGGAGGGTGGAGGCGTCCCCGCCGAGGTCGTAGGTGCGCACCTTGCCCTCTGCCAACACCTCCGCCACCGCCCGCTCGATCCGTCCTGCCCGCTCCGTTTCCCCCAACCACTGGAGCATGAGTCGCGCGGCCAGGATGGCCGCAGTGGGGTTCACCTTATACTGGCCCGCGTACTTGGGGGCCGAGCCGTGGGTGGGTTCGAACACCCCGTAGTTCTCCCCGATGTTCCCCGCCGAGGCGAACCCCAAGCCCCCCACGAGCTGCGCCGCCAAGTCCGAAAGGATGTCGCCGAACATGTTGGATGAGACGAGCACTCCGTAGTCTTGAGGGTTCTTGACTAGCCACATGCACATGGCGTCGATGTTGGTCTCCCAGAGCTCAATCCCGGGGTAGTCCTTGGCCACCTCCCGGGCGATCCTGACCATCATCCCGCTGGTCTCCCGGATCACGTTGGGCTTTTCCACCACCGTCACCGTGGGGTAGCCGTGCTCCTTGGCGAACTCGAAGGCGGCCCGGACGATCCGCTCGCAGCCCTTTTTCGTGAAGATGCGGCAGGAGATGGCCAGCTCCTCCCTGGGCACCCCGGCGAACCGCTCCATCTTGGGGGAATGCGCCTGCAGGACCTCCACCACCTGGTCGGGGACGGGGTGGAACTCCACCCCGGCATAGAGCCCCTCGGTGTTCTCCCGGAAGACCACAAGGTCGATGTCGTCCCGGTAGTTGAGGGGGTTTCCGGGGAAGGCCCGGCAGGGGCGTACGTTGGCGTAGAGGTCGAACATCTGCCGCAGGGCCACGATGGGGGAGAAGTAGGAGAGGCCCTTGCCCTTGAGGTGGGGGGCGAGCTCCGCCTCGGCCTCGTCCTTGGGCTTGGAGGTGATGGCCCCAAACAGGCAGGCATCGGTGTTCTTCAAGACCTCGATGGTGCGCTCCGGCAGAGGATTCCCCTCCTCACACCAGAACTTCCACCCCACGTCCCCGTGGACGTACTCGGCGTCAAACCCCACCGCGTCCAGCACCGTGCGGGCCGCCTCCAACACCTCCGGGCCCACCCCGTCCCCGGGGAGGTACGCGATCCGGTACTTCGCCATCTATCCCTCCTTGGTCAACGCTTTTTTCAGGTGGGGGATCAGCCCCCCGTCCCGCAAGATCTCCATCACCGTGGGCGGCAGGGGCGGGAAGCGGTACTCGCGCCCCTTGTGCCGCAGGACCCCGGCCTCGGGATCGATTTCCACCTCGTCCCCGGGGCCGATGGCGTCCACCGCCTCGGGGATCTCCAGGACCAACAGCCCGT
Source organism: Acetothermia bacterium UBA3574 (assembly GCA_002375935.1). Classification (GTDB taxonomy): domain Bacteria; phylum Bipolaricaulota; class Bipolaricaulia; order Bipolaricaulales; family Bipolaricaulaceae; genus DFNF01. The sequence goes on along the minus strand of DFNF01000083.1, from coordinate 9,320 downwards.
TGTTGATGGCGTTGCGGAAGAAGATCCGGGCGAAAGACTTGGCGATCACCGCCCCCACGCCCGCCGCCACCAGGCACGTGGCCGCCTGCTCGCGAGAGGAACCGCAGCCGAAGTTCTTCCCCGCCACGATCACGTCCCCCGGCTTCACCTCCGCGGCGAACTTCGGATCCAGGTCTTCCAGGGCGTGTTTGGCCATCTCCTCGGGCTCCATGCGGGCGTAGGTGTAGCGGCCGGGGAAGATCACGTCGGTGTTGACATCGTCCCCATACTTCCACGCTCTCCCTTTGATCATCTCCGCCTCCCTGAAAACATACCGCGCTGGAGGATGGTTTTCATGAACCCAAAAGTTTTCGGGGATCTGTGATCTCACCCGTGACGGCGGCCGCGGCGGCCACCGCCGGCGAGGCCAGGTAGACCTCCGCCTCCGGGGACCCCATCCGCCCCTTGAAGTTGCGGTTGGAGGTGGAAACACACACTTCCCCCGGGGCCAGCACCCCCTGGTGGGCCCCCAGACACGGCCCACACCCAGGGTTCAGGACCATGGCCCCGGCCTCCACGAACTTCCCCAACAGGCCCTCCTGGGCGGCCGCGGCCCACACTTCCCGAGAGGCTGGGATGACCAGCATCCGCACCCCCTCGGCCACGGGGCGCCCCCCCATCACCTCCGCCGCCAGCCGCAGGTCCTCGATGCGGCCGTTGGTGCAGGTGCCCAACAGCACCTGGTCCACCCGCAGCCCTTCCACCTCGGAGATCGGGACCACGTTGTCCACGGTGTGGGGACGGGCCACCTGGGGCGGAAGATCGGTGAGGTCGAACCGGAGGACCTCCTCGTAGGCGGCGTCGGGGTCGGGATACACGGGTTCGTAATCGGTGACCCCCAGCTCCCGGAGGTAGGAGAAGCAGGTCTCATCAGGGGCTACATAACCGTTCTTGGCCCCCATCTCCGCGGCCATGTTGCAAAGAACGATCCGGTCGGAGATCGACATCCGCTCCACCAGGGGGCCGGCGAACTCCACCGAGCGGTACAGGGCCCCATCGGCCCCCAGTCTCCCAATGAGGTGCAGGATCACGTCCTTGGAGGTGACCAGCTCCGGCAGCGTCCCCGAGAGCTCGATGCGGATGGTGGTGGGGACCTTGAGCCAGAGTTTAGAAGTGGCCCACAGGGCGGCCATCTCCGAGCGGCCGATGCCGGCGGAAAACGCCCCCAGGGCCCCGTAGGTGGTGGTGTGGGAATCTGCCCCTAGGATCAGCCACCCCGGCCGGGCCAGCCCCTCTTCCACCACCACCTGGTGGCAGATCCCCCGGCCCACATCATAGAATCGGATCCCTTGAGCCCTCACGAACTCCCGGATCTCCTTGTGGTTCTCGGCGTACTGGACCTGGGCCGCGGGGACCACATGGTCCAGGATCACCACGAACCTCTCTGGGTCCCGGACGCGCGCGAGACCCAGCTTGCCGAAGATCTTCTTGATGGCCGCGGTGTTGTCGTGGGACATCCCCAGGTCCGGGGTCGCCTCCACGATCTGCCCGGGGACGGCCTCCGGGAGGCCGGCCTTCTGTGTCAGGATCTTCTCGGCGAAGGTCTTGCCCATGGCTCACCCCCCCACGGTCTCGAAGCAGGTGAAGTCGGCGTGGTGGATCACCACGCCCTCGGGGGTGCGGGGATAGGGGTCGCCCTCCTTGGAATGGGTCCCGATGATGTGGAGCACCTCCGGGGGAAGCCCCTCGGCATACGCCAGCGCCACCCCGGAGAACGGGTGCCGCAGGACCTTCCCGCCGGCGGACTTCTGGAACTTCCCGTCCCGCTCCTCTATCTCCAGGAGCTTTCCCACGTCGTGGAGCAGGGCCCCCGCGAGCAAAACGTCCCGGCGGAGCCGCACCCGGTCCCCGAAGACCTCGGCGAAGGTCTCATAGACCCCGTGGGCAATACGAGTCACGGCCCGGACGTGGTCGGCGTAAGAGAGCCCAGTCTCCTTGAGGAGGGTGAAGGGGATCCGCTCCATGTCCGCCGGCTTCCAACCCCCTTCCCTCAGGGCCCGCTCGTAGGTCCTGATCACCCCCTCCTTGAGCCCCTCGTCCTCGATCCACCCGATCTCGGGCAGTATGCGCAGGATCTCTTCCCTCATTCCCAACCCACCACCTTTCGCACCACGTCGATCACTGTCCCGTCCCGCCACTGGATCAGGGCCACGATCTCGTCCCCGAAGAGTGGCTTTTTTGCCTTACCCACCAGCCTCTCGGCTTCGGCCTTCATCTCCTCCAGGGTCCGCACCGGGAGCCCCGCCCGCCGGAGGTCCTCCGCGAGGTCCGGGCGCCCGGGGTTCACCGCGACCCCCCGCTCGGTGACGATGAGGTCCACCACCTCCCCTGGGGTGGTCACCGTGGTCACCTGCTCTCGGATGGTGGGGATGCGTCCTCGGATGGTGGGGATGGTGATGATGGTGACCTTGGCCCCCGCGGCCACGTCCTGATGTCCCCCGATCCCGTGGAGGAGCTGCCCGTCGGAGTGGGTGTTCACGTTCACGTTGAACTCGAGGTCCACTTCGGTCCCGCCCAGGAAGGCGAAGTCCAGCATGTAGGTGGCGCAGCCCCGGGAGTTGTAATCGGCGTAGAAGCCGGGGGTGATGATCAGGTGGCGGGGGTGTTCCCGGAGGTATTCCACCGCGCGGGCATCGAAGGCCTGGCCGTCCAGGATCGCCCCCACCAACCCTTCTTTGAGCATGTCCGCAAGATACATGGTCACCCCGCCGATGGCGAAGTTCGCCCGCACCCCCCGGCGGGCCATCTCCTTGGCGATGAAGTCGGTGGCGGCCAGCGATATCCCCCCGGCCCCGGCCTGGAACCCCATCCCGTCCCGCACCAGCCCGGCGGCGATCACCGCATCGGCGGCGAGCCGGGCGATCCGAAGCTGGGTGGGGGAACGGGTGATCCTAAGGGTCCCGGTGGCGATCCCCCCGGGATCCCCCACCCGGTCCACCGTGACCACGTAGTCCACGTACCCTTGCTCGATCTCGGCGGGGATCGCCGGGTAGGGGACGAGGTTGTCGGTCACCACCACCACGTGATCCGCGTACCAGGAGTCGGGCACCGAGAAGGAGATGGGGCCGCAGGCGTTGGGGCCCCACATGCCGTTGGCGTTCCCGTAGGGGTCGGCCGTGGAGGCGGCGATGAAGGCTACGTCGATGTGGACCTCGCCGCACTCGATGGCCCGCCACCTGCCCCCGTGGGAGCGGAGCACCGCCGGGGTCCGCAGCTTCCCACCCTGCGACACGAACGCCCCCACCGGGCCGTTCATGGACCCCTCGATCCGGGTCACCACCCCCTGCTCGATGTGGCGGATCAGGGGCTGGTGGCAGGGGAAGAGGGCGGTGGGGAAGAGCCGCAGGTCCCCAATCCCCATCCGGGCACAGGCCTCCACCACCTGGAGGACAAGGAGGTCCCCGTCGCGGAAGGAGTGGTGGAAGGAGATGGTCATCCCCTCGGAGAGCCCCACCCGCCGGATCGCCTCTTCCAGGGAGGGGAGGACTTTGTCCTCGCCGGGGCGGGTGGTCTTGAGTGGCGGGGCGACCTTCCTCCCCTGGGGCACGGTGGCGAACGCCCCCTGGAAGGGCCTTAGGGGTTTTCCCCCGATTTCTTCCGGGATATCGCGGCCCACGGCGTTACGCGGCATCTCCCACCTCCATCCCCAGTGTGCGAGCCATCTCCAGGATCCGCTTTGCCCGCGCCACCACCGGCCGGTCCACCATCTTGCCTTGGTACGAGACGGCACCCAGACCCTTCCGCTCCGCCTCCTCGGCTGCCTGGACCACCCCCCGGGCCCATTCCAGCTCCTCCGGGAGCGGGGCGAACGCGCGGTGGATGGTCTCGATCTGCAGGGGGTGGATGGCCCCCTTGCCCGCGAATCCCAGGTCTTTGGCCCGCCGTGTCTCCTCAAAGAGGCCTTCCTCGTCCTCGATATCCGAGAACACGGTGTCGGAAGCCTGGATCCCGGCGGCGGCTGCCGCGGCCACGATCCCGGACCGCGCCCAGAGCAGGGCCTCCCAGGACCGGCCGCACCCCACCTCCGCGGTGTAGTCCTCGGCCCCGAAGGCCAGGCATACCACCCGCTCGGAGGCCGCGGCGATCTCCGGGGCGGCCAGCACCCCCTTGGGGGACTCGATGATGGGCATGATCCACGTCAGCCAGGGCACCCCGTAGCGGCCCTCGAGTTCGTAGAGGAGCCCGGCCAGCTCAGCCACTTCCACCGGGGACTCGGCCTTGGGCAGGCAGACCCCGTGGGGGCGACCCGCCAGCACCACCTCCAGGTCCTCCCGTCCCCCCCGGTCCAGGGGGTTGATCCGCACCCAGACCTCGGTGTCCCCGAAGTCCATGGTCGCCAGGACCTCCCGCACCAGGAACCGGGCGGCGTCCTTCTCGCCAGGGGGGACGGAATCCTCCAGGTCCAGGAGCAGGCAGTCAGGACCGAAGGTGTCCACGAACGCCAGCACCCGGGCGTTGTTCCCCGGGACGTAAAGGCGCGAGCGCCGGAGCCTGCCCTTGGGGCTCCCCCGCCGCTCGGCCGCGATGGGGGCCGGCCGGCGGAAGGCCTCCCCACCCCCGGTCGCCCGGTACAGGGCACACAGCAAGCGGGCCCGGATCACATGGTCGTAGGCGCCCTGCTCCCGGACCTCCACCTCCGCCCCAGTCACCCCCAGGGCCCGCAGCGTGCCCTCCGCCACCTCGCGGATCCGGTCGGCGTACATGGGGCCGGTCTTGGAATGTACGGAAATGGTCAGGCCCCCTGCCGGACGCACCCGCACCAGGGCATCGGAGCGCTCCTCTGAGCCACAACCAGCCTCTCGTTTCAGCTCCACTTATCCCCTCCTCAGGCTGCATTGTAGCCTTAAAGGCAGCTGTTAGAGAAACCGGAGGGGGCGATAGGCCGGATTCTCACTGACCCTGCCCCCAACGATAGAATACCGCTTGCCATGAAGATCGTGGTCACCGGTCAGCCTGGGGTGGGGAAGACCACCCTGGTGGAGAGGGTGCTGGCAGAGGTCCCCCTCAAGGCGGGGGGGATGATCACCCGGGAGATCCGCAAGATAGGGCGGCGGGTGGGGTTCGCGGTGATCGACGTCGCCACAGGAAAGGAAGGGGTGTTGGCGCACATCCACCTCCCCCGCGGTCCCCGACTGGGGCGCTACCGGGTGAACTTACAGGATTTAGATGGTGTGGGGGCAGCGGCCATCGAATGGGCCCTGGAGCATGCAGAGCTGGTGGTGGTGGACGAGGTGGGGCCGATGGAACTGAAGTCGCCCCGGTTCATCGCCGCGGTAGAACGGGCTCTGACTGCCCCCAAGCACCTCCTGCTCACCGTGCACCGGGCTTCCAACCACCGGCTGGCTTATCGGGCCCGGCACGAATGTGACCTGCTGGTCCGGCTCAGTGTGGGCAACCGCGATGAGAAGACAGGCCAAATCATCGAGCTCTTCAGCCAGCTGGCCTCGGGGAGAGCTGGGAACAGCGGGAGCAACGAATTCGGGGCCCCTCCTTCAGCTGAGCGGCCCGGAGCCTTTGGCGCCCCCTAAGCTTGGTTTCGCCGGCCAGGCGGGGAGTCATCCGGGGGACGAGGGCCATTGATTTCCCAACTCATGAGCAGGCGGCGGATGTTGCGGGTGTGCTCTCGGCAGTGTTCGATGGCCCGGCGCAGCATCTTGCGGGCACTCCACTTCTCCGGGATGGAGGCGTACCACCCGGGCACCGTCACCCGCCCCTCCCACCCTGGGGGAAGACTGCGGGCGAACTCTTGAAACGCCTCCCAGCTCACCCGAAGGCAGTCCAGGGGCCTGGCAGAGTGGCCCTTGACCCAACCATGGGCCTGGGAGATTACCGCCGGCAAGCCGCTGTCCGTTGGGTCATCTAGGATCCTAGTCATGTACCAAAGTTCCGCCTGAGCCACGTGGAGCAGGATCTCCCGGATGGAGCGAACAGACGGGCTTTCTCTGCGCTCCAGCAGCTCTTCGGGGAGCGGGTCCACGAGTTCCAGAAGTTCCCGGTGGGCCCAACTTCCGATCCGCAGGTAGCGCTCGATCTCATTTCGGGTCACCGGTAGCGTGTCTGGGCCATAGAACCCAGCGTCGTCTCCGGACTCGAAGTCGCCAGCCACTTCCACCTCCTCCGCGATCCGGTAGCTGGCGTCCGGCGGCACCGGTTCCCCATGGGCGGAAAGCCAAGCGAGGTGGTCTGCAAGCACCGGGGTGAAACCCGACTCCATAGCATCCCGACTGGGGAAGCGGATTCCCAGGCCGGGGGGTTCCAACACATGGGCCATCACCCGACCCGATTTCGATATGTCTAGGTAAACATCTGTCATCCTCTGCTCCTCCGGCTATGGGCGAGTGGAATTGGAAGCCCAGTAGCGGGTGATCACTGCCAGGAGTGCGGAATCCGTCGGCTCTAGGTTCCCAGGCTCTGGGCCCAGGAGGTAGTTGAACGCGGTCACGGTCTCCCTCCAAGGGGGCCAACTGGGCTCCCAAGCCCACAGGGCCCAGTTCAACCCCCGGGCCTCAAACAGGGCGATCTGATCTTCCAAAAACTCGGCTGCCCCCGGGGCCCACCGCACCACCCCGAACTCGTTCACCGCTACCGGCACCCGATGTGCAGCTACGAACTCGTCCACCGGGGACAGGAGCTCCTCCAGCCACCCCCGGTCGAAGTGGTCCGGGAACCCGTCCCAGTCAGTATCGAACCGGCCGGGGTAGGTGTACCCACGGGCATGAGGTTCCTGGTGGGTGTAGACGAATGGTTGGTACTGGTGCACGGTGTACACGGTGCGGGGGTCTTGGGTGGGAACCAGATATGGCAACCAGTCCACCGCGCTGTAGCCCATTGCCCCCACCAGGATCGGGGTGTGGGGGTCCACCTGGCGGATGGCGGCCACGATCACCGGGTAAAGCTGGTTCCAGTCGTAGAGGGTCCCTCCATAGCGGGCGTAGAACTCCTCTGGGTCCCAGACGTCCAACCGATCGCGGAGGTAGTCGCTGCCCACCTCGTTGGAGTTGGGTTCAACCATGAGGTCGTAACCTACCACGACGGGGTTGTGTCGGTAGCGCCGGGCGGTGTACTTCCACATCTCCGCCCACGCGGCTTGGGCTTCCGGGTCACCCCACACCGAGTCGTTTAAGTACTCCTCTCCGAACCAGTCCCCCAGATCCCCCAGCAGGAAGGTGAACTCAGAGCGCCCCGGGCCGGTGCGGAAGGAGATGACGGCGTACAGGCCGGCCGCTTCCGCCATCCCCAGCAGCCGATCCAGGTTGGCTTGAGCAGCGGGGTCAAGGCGGTACGGAGGGCGTTCAGTGAACAGACCGGGGTGGGAGATGTTCACGTAATTGGCCCCCAAGGCGGCCAATCGGTCGAAGTCTTCTTGTGTAAACGGGGGGCCGAACGGCCCCGGGCCCAGGAAGGTGCGGCCATCCAGCTCCGGGTACACCCGCCGCTGGTAGACGTTCGCCCCGCGCAGCTGGGTGGGACCGGTCCATAGCCGCCACTTGTCCTCGGGCGCGCTTGCCCCACCCAGCGGGGGGCACACCGCCCCGACCACTAGGAGCAAGCTGAGGATCACTATCTGGCTTTTTCTTGAGCGAGCCATGTGTCCTTATATCGCCTTTTCCCTTCCCCAAGCAAATCCGCCCCGGGGGTTCAATGCCGGCGGTTCGGCCGCTCTTTGCGAGCCGGGGACGCAATCAGGGGAGTTCTCCCACCTCCCACAGGATCACGGTGAGGTCGGCGGAGCTTGAGGCCAGAAGCTCCCCGTCCGGAGAGAAGTCCACCCCCATCACCTCTTTCTGATGTCCCCGCAGGGTGGCCAGAGCCTCCCCGGTGGCCACCTGCCACAGGATCACGGTGCGGTCGCTGGAAGCGGACGCCAGCAGTCGGCCATCCGGGGAGAAGGCCAGGGCATTCACCGACCAAGTGTGCCCGCTCAAAGTCCGGACCAACCTCCAGCTGGGCACTTCCCACAACAACACCCGTTCGTCTTTGGACGCGGTGGCCAGGAGGCTCCCCTCCGGGGAGAAGGCCACCGCTCGCACTTCATCCGTGTGCTCGTCAATCAGCCCCACCAGCTCCCTTGTCTGGATGTTCCAGATGTGGACCGTGCCGTCCTCGGAAGCAGCGGCCAGCAAGCTCCCGTCAGGGCTGAAAGCCACCTCGCGCACCTCCGCCGTAGGTCCCGATAGGGTGAGGACCAGCTGGAAGCCCTCGTCGGTTCTGCGCCACAGGGCGACTCCCCCGGAGAACGCGCCGGCAGCCAGCCAGCGGCCGTCCGAGGAATAGGCCACTGAAAACAAGCTCCCGACCGGTGATTCCAGCAATCGGAACTCGCCCGTCTCCACGTCCCACAGGCGCACCGCCCGATCGGTGGGCGCCACCGCGGCCAACGTCCCGCCCTCTGGGTCAAAATCCAGGTCTACTACCCGGTCCACGTGCCCCACCAGCTGGAATAACTCCCAGCCGGTTGTCACATCCCACAGACGGATGATCTTGTCACCGCAGCCACCGGCGGAAGCCAACATCGTCCCATCTGGGGAGAAGTCCAGGTCCCAGATGGTGCCGGTATGCCCCTCCAGGACCAACCGGGGCTCTTCTGCTCCCGCCAGCAAGCCAACCAGCGTCACCAACCCTGCCACTACCCAGCTTTTCATCCCCACACCTCCTCACGATCCCCAAGGGCCGTTGTGCATTATACAGGTGGTTCTGGTCAGAGTTTACGAGCCTGAATTTTCTCCCCGGGTCTAGTTTTCCCCCGGGGAAATCCCCAGGCTCCCAGGCACCCAGCAGGTCTCAGCCGGCCACCCCCTGGCGCCACGGACACACGCCATTTACGAGGCAAAACCAGGCGAGGTGAGAAGGTAAAGCAGGAGAAGCTGGGTTGTGATCACCACTGCTGTCGAAGCGGTATACTAGTGCTGGTAGCCAGTGCTGTTGAACGAAAGGTCTTTCGAGTGCTGCGCCTGGCAAGATTGATCGCGATTTCAATAGCCTTGGGGATCGGGACCGGCTACGGGTCCACCTCCCCGTCCCCCTGGTTCCCCCTCCTCCTGCCCTGGGACGACGCCTCCCCTACGCTGCTGGACGCCTCGGACCTGCTCCTCCTGCCGGGCGAGGAGGACCCCGCGGGGGTCATCGACGCCCGCGGCCCCGTCGTCGTGGGGCCCGACGGTCACCTCGTCTTCCAAAACACCGGGCAAAGGGCCAAGTTCTGGGGGACGAACCTCGCCTTCAGCGCGAACTTTCCGCCCTCGCCCCCCCCCCCGCCCCCCGGGGGGCCGGGGGTCCCCCCC
>DFNF01000063.1 GCA_002375935.1 Acetothermia bacterium UBA3574 | reverse complement strand
GGGGCGGGGGGGAGTGGGCGGGGTAGCCCACCGGGATCAGGGCCACCGGGCGCAAGTGGGGGGGCAGGCCCAACAGGCGGCTCACCTCTTCCTCTTGGAAGGCCCCCACCCAGCAGGTCCCCAGGCCCAGCTGGGTGGCAGCCAGGAGCATGTTCTGGATGGCGGCAGCCGTGTCTTGCAGGCAGTACAGGGTTTCCCCCCGCTGGCCGTAGGCCTCCCGAGCCCGGGCGAGGTCCGCGCACACCACGATCACCACCGGGGCCTGGGCCAGGAAGCCTTGGCCCCAGGCCGCCTGGGCCAGGCCCCGCCGCAGATTCAGATCCCGTACCACCACGAACCGCCAGGGCTGGGCATTCCCGGCGCTGGGGGCCCAGCGGGCCGCCTCCAGCAAGGTCTCAAGCTCGGTTGCGGACACCTCCCGCCGGGGGTCGAATTCCCGCACTGAACGCCGCGCCCTAATGGCTGCCAATACCTCCATGCACTTCACCTCCCAAGTACCTGCGGGCCTGGCATAGGACCGGGTCGTTATAATAGGGATTACGAATCGGTCCCGCCGGGCCGATGATCCAGGGGTGGCGACATAGGATACAGCTGGCCAAGCCCGGATCAGGAATGGTGGCCGGGAAGATGCCTATCCCATGGGCCCTCTTCTGGGCGTGAAACCCTTCGTCCACCAGGTACTCCATGGCCACCAATTTGCAGGCCGGTACCTCCCGGGCGAGCACCGGCCTCAGGTCGGCGATGATCCTCACCCGGCGGTAGCCCTCTCCCTGGGCCTGCCGCACTAGCCTCCTCCCCTCCCAGATGAGCTGGGCCACGTTGAATCGCCTTCGCTCGAAGTACACCTTCTCCTCGTCCACGAACTTCAGGGCGGGATTGCGGTGAAGCTCGGAGGGCAAGGAGAGCTCGGCCAGCACCCTTTTCGGGGAGGCGGACCTCGGCTTGAGGTACACCACCTGGTAGCCCAATTTCAGGCCATCGGCCAAGTACCGCCCCACCTGGGGCAACACCCCGGGCAGGTCGTAGGCGATCCCGTGGGAGAACACCCGCACCGGGGTGGGGGGGAGGGTGGCGATCAGGTTGGGGATATCTAGGGCGTGGTTCAGGTACAGCTTGACCAGGGAGTGGAGGTGAGGCAGGCGGGGTTGGGAGCGGCCGGTCTCCCAGCGGGATACGGTTACCCAGTGTACGCCCAAAATCTGTGCCAGCTCAAATTGGCTAAAACCCAGCTTGGTGCGTACTTTCTGCACCCAACTCGCTACAGTGATCCCTTGCCCTTCTATTGACTTTGCCATCCGGACACTGTAGTATAGCATTAGTGCTAGCGAGAAAGCTAGTGATAGCTACCCAGAAAGGAGGGGTGTACCTATGCCTAGACCAGCTAAGGGAGAACGGAAGATCCTGGACAAGATCTCTATTTACATCCCCCAGGACAAGGCAGCCAAGCACAACGTCATGGCCCGGCTCCGCAAGCTCGCGGAGAAGAAAGATCGCTCCATCAACTACCTGGTGGTCCAGGCCATCATCCAGTACTTGGACCGGGAAGAGAAGAAGGGTTGATCTTCTCGGTTTTGTAACTAGCAGTTCCCCCGGGGCCTGGCCCAGAAAACCTTGCCCCGGGCTTCCTGGGCCAGGTCCCGGGAGCTTCTGATCTCCCACCATCAGGAACCGCTGGGCTGGGCGTTTCCAGCGCCGGGGAGAGCGGGCCACCTCCAGCGGGCCCGCAAGCTCGGCTGCGGTCACCTCCCACCGAGGGTCAAATTCCCGCACGCTGCGCCTTTATGACTGCCGGCACCTCCATGGACCTCACCTCCCTAGCTCTTTCGGGCTTGACATAGGAGCGGGTCCACGTAATTGGGGCTGCGAATCGGTCCCCAGGGCAGATGATCCGGGGGTGCAGGATGATGTCCACCCTGTGAACCCTTGGGGGGAAGGGGGGCCGCCGCCCCCCTTCCCCGTTTTTGGGCCCAGCCTGCCCTACCCGCCTGTGGGGGCCAGCTCTCCGGCCAGGTGGGCTTGGTAGGCCGACAGGTCGAAGTGGCCGTGCCCTGAGAGGCCGATCAGGATCGTCTTGGATTGGTCTTCTTCGGCGCACCGGCGGGCCAGGGCGATGGCCGCTTGGACTGCGTGGGCCGATTCCGGAGCCGGGAGGATCCCCTCAGCCCGGGCGAAGGTCACCGCCCCGGAGAACACCTCCACCTGGTCCAGGGCCTGCGGGCGCACAATCCCTTCCTCCACCAGGCGGGTGAGCACCGGCGCCACCCCGTGATAGCGCAACCCCCCGGCGTGGATGGGCGGAGGGATGAACTCGCACCCCAGGGTGTGCATCCTGAGCAGCGGGGTCAGCTTGGCGGTGTCCCCGTAGTCGTAGCGAATCTCGCCCCGGGTGAGGGTGGGGCAGGCGGTGGGCTCCACCGCCAAGAGGTCCACCTCCCTCCCCCGCTGGCGAGCCTGGTACCAAAAGGGCAATGCCAACCCGGCGAAGTTGGAGCCCCCGCCCACGCAGCCCACCACCACGTCCGGCCACGCCCCGGCCTGCTCCATCTGGAGCACCGCCTCCAAGCCGACGACGGTTTGATGCAGTAGCACGTGGTTGAGCACGCTCCCCAGGGAGTATTTGGCCTGGGGAGAGGACATGGCATCCTCGATGGCCTCTGAGATGGCGATCCCAAGGGATCCCGTAGAGGAAGGGTCTTTCTCCAGGATACGCCGCCCCACTTGGGTGCGGGGGGAAGGGGAGGGGTGCACCTCGGCGCCGTACGTCTCCATGAGCACCCGCCGGTATGGTTTCTGCTCATAGGAAATCCGCACCATGTACACGGTACAGCCCAGGCCGTAGATCTGGCAGGCGAAGGCCAGGGCACTTCCCCATTGGCCGGCCCCGGTCTCGGTGACCAGGCGTTTGGTCCCCTCGCGCCGGTGATAAAAGGCCTGGGCCACGGCCGTGTTGGGCTTGTGGGAGCCGGTGGGGCTGGTGCCCTCGTACTTGTAGTAGATCCGCGCCGGGGTGCCCAGGGCCCGTTCCAGGTTCACAGCCCGGATCAACGGGGTCGGTCGCCACAGGCGATAGGCCTCCCGCACCCCCTCCGGGATGTCGATCCACCGGTCGGTGCACACCTCTTGGCGCACACACTCCTCGGCGAACAGGGCGGTGAGGGCCTGGGGGTCCAAGGGTTCTCGGGTGCGGGGGTCCAAGGGGGG
>DFNF01000025.1 GCA_002375935.1 Acetothermia bacterium UBA3574 | reverse complement strand
TTGGCACTACAAATCCCGCCTTTTCAGGGACCAGGTGCCAACAGATCTGCATTTCCAGCGCCGCCCCACCTCTCAACTGTAGAAGATGGGCTTAAGTGAGATTTCTCGCCGCCTGGGGGCGATTCTCTAGTTTCGACTTCCAGCTTGTCCTGGCCCCCCGGGGGGGCAGGGGGCGCCGAATGTCCGCCTGTTACGCCCGGCGGCGGAGGGCAGCCGGAAGGTGCCGTGCCGGCAGCCGCCCTGTGAGTCGTCGCCAGCGGGGCACGAACCGAAAGAAAGCCGCAGCCCCGGTTGGCACCCAATTCCGGAGGCGCGCCAGGAAATCTTCACTCCGGGCCGGCAGCGAGCCGCAGGCCAACTTGAAAGCTGAGGCCGCCTGGCCCTCCAAATCCTCCTCCAAGAAGCGGCCGGGGTAAGGGCCGAGCTCAAGGGGAAGGGGAAGCCACTGGGCGGAGGCAACGGCCAGCTTCCCGCGTTGATACACAAATCGCACCACGTCCCGCCGCAGGGCCTCATAAGGGGTGGGCCTGGGCTCGGCGGGCGGAAGGTGAACCACAGAAAGCCCTGGATCGAAGTAGAATTCGCACCCCAAGAGCCAGGCGGAGAGCACGTAGTCGATGTCCTCCCCCCGGGGGATGAGGGGGTCGAACGGGACCTTCTGAGCCAGAGAGCGGGAGAGGACCACGTTCCCCCCGAAGGCGAGCGGAGTGGGCTTCTTCTCTTCCCCTTGGAGTAGCTTGCGCAGGGCCTGGTTTATGTAACGCGCCTTGTCCAGGAAGATGTTCCCCCGCTCCGGGCCCTCGGGGAGGAAGGGCGACCCGCCCTGATCGAGATAGGGCCCGGCCACCCCCACCGCCTCCCCGGAGCGGTTCACCTCAGCCAGGGCAGCCCCGGCCCGCGCCAGGTAGCCCGGCTCCACCACCTCGTCGTCATCGAGGAACACGATCGCCTCCGCCCCCGAGAGGAGCCCCACGGCCAAGCCCAGGTTGCGCACGTTCCCGTAACCCTGAAGGGACAGGAGCTCCGCCTCCAGCCCCTCCGCCAACTCGGCTTTGAGCTCCGCCAGGGCGCTGGGGCCGATCACCGTGACCCGCATCGTCCCCGCGAACTCGGCAGCGATCCCCTGCACCCGCCCCTCCGCGGCCTCCCCCAACCCCGGCTCGGTGGGGGCCACGATCAGGTACACCTCGAACTCCGCCCCCCGGCATTGGGCCAGGCTCTCGAGCAACCGGGGCAGGGTCCCCTCGGCCCCGAGCGGGGTGGGATGGTCATAGGCCGGGGACGGCACCCCCAGCTCGTACTCCCGCACCGGCCCCCAGTAAGTGGGCACCACCACGGCCAACCTCTTCATCTCTCCCTCCGCAGGATCAGGGTCCACTCCTCAGTCCGCGGACGGACCACCACCGAGTGAAGGTTTTCTACTTGGGCTGTGTCGAGGATCTCGGCTCCCTCCGCCGCTGCCGCGAGCCCTCCGGGGGCGTAGACCCCCACCGGGTAGTCCTCCCCGGGCGGGGCCCGGAAGGTGGCCGCCAGCCCCCCTTTCGCCGGCTCCACCCGGCACCTCCCGGCGGGCACGGTGATGTACTTGCCGAGGAGCCCGACGAGGGCCATCCCGTTTACCTCAGGGGTGAGGACGAAGTAATCACCTCCCTCCGGCGGAAGCTTTCCGGCAAGCCTCCCCACCACCCGGCCCCGGAAGTAGTCATAGAGCACGCCCTTTCCGACCCCCAGCTCCTCGGGGTCGAGGCGGTAGTCCACGGTCTCTTCGGTCAGGTTATAGACAGCCAAGAACGTCCAGGTCCCGGCAGAAAGAGCCGTCTCGGCCACGGCCACGAGCAAGCCCTCTCGCAAGGGGGCCCACCGAGGCCGGGCCGGGAAGTCCGGCTTCAGAAGCTCCCCGTCCGGAAAACAGAGCTTCCCCACGATCCCCTCGTCGACGTAGCCCAGCTTGTCCCCGATCCCGATGGGCCCGCAGGACAGGGCCCGCATCAGGGCCTCGTCCTGGGCGCGGGGCTCGGCGAACCCCTCGGGATGCTGGGCGTTGGTGATGAAGACATCGTGGAACGGGTACATGCCCAGGCACCAGAGGAGCCAGCCCATGAGGAACCGCCCCCGGATGAAGTCCCGGTAAGGGACGGGTTCGTACTTCTTCCTCGCTTCTAGGGGGAGCATGGCGAGCTGCTGCTCATGCCTCACCAGGTAATCCTCCCCGCTGCGGGCGGCGATCACCCCCGGGGCCGCGGTGGCAGAGAGCAAAAAACCCATGGTGGGAACGGACAGCATCAAAGGGAGCCCGGCGGCGGAGAACGCCTGGGTCATTCCCCGGAACCAGTCCTCGGCCGCGGTCAGGGAATTCCTCAGCTCTGGGATCCGGCCCTGTTGGTTCCGCAGGTGGTCGTGCCACACCCCGATGGCTCCCTCCGCGAGGAGCTCCCGGGCCAGGTCTCGGTAGAATTCTGGCTCGGCCGGACAGGCCGCCTCCTCCCCCTCCAGGAACCGGTATCTCCCCTGGTAGGCGTTGTCCCGGGCGAACCCGGATAGGTGGAGGAAAACCGGGATGTCGGTCTCCCGGACCAGCTGCCCAAGACCTCGGGGGAATTTTTCTACGTCGGGCCGATAAGACCTGGCCAGGCCCGCCCGCTCGTAGTCGTACCATAGGTCCAACCCGAAGTACCCCACCGGAATCCCCTTCAGGTGGAAGTAGCGGGCCAACTCCCGAAGCGTCTTCTCGTCGGCAGGGTGGAAGAGGTCCGAGTAGTAGGCGCCATAGTCGGTCCAGTAGCCGAGCCGGGAGAGCACCGGATGCTCGCTCGGCCCGTGTCGCCCTCTCCCCCCCAGCGCCAGCAGGACCTCCCCCAGGGTGTACAGGGTCTCAAAAGGATCGTCTCCGAAGGAGAGGAGCGTCTTCAGCACGGTGCCCTTGGGTAGCCGGCCGATGGCGCCGTGAAGCCCTCGGGCGATCGCCCGCCTGGAAGGGTCCAGGGCCCTGAGGGGGCTCACCGGAAAGTGGCTGGCCGGGGAGACGGCCAGGCTCCGGCAGCCGTCGGTCACCACCAAGGGGGCGAACGGACGATCCCGCGGGATTTTTCCAAGCTGTGAGCCGCAGATCGGGCGGGGCCACTCCCCCCCGCCGCCCGGCCCCACCATCCCCCAGGTGAACAGGAGATATTCACCCTCCGAGAGGAAGAGCACCGGGGCGTCCAAGGGGCTGGCTAGAAAACTGTCCTCCCCTGCCAGGCCGACCAGATCCGAGAGCACCTCCGCCTCCACCAGCACGGCCCCCCGCTCCGGATAGAGCTTCAGCGCCAGGCGCACCACCCTTTCCTCTCCCGCGGCGAAGGCCAAAGCGGCGCCGGAGTAGGTGCCAAGTAGATCTTCCCCCGCCAGGTCCTCCGTCTCGGCAGCTCGGAGGAACCCGTCCCGGAGCCGGACCCCGAGCCCCTCCACGAGAGGCCGGCCTCGGTAGGTAATCGCCGGGCCTCCTGGCCCGGGGCGCAGGCACAGCTCAGCCATCGCCCCTCCCCGGGGCGGCGAGGGACACCCCCAGGGTGAAAATCTCCTTGGGCCGCAGGGATACCCGCACGCTTTTCCCACCGGCCTCAAGCTCCCCCAGCTCCTCCTCGGCCAGGTTGAGCCGCACGGCCCTCTCGATCCCCCAGAGGAAGGTGATCTCCGCCTCCACTGCCCGGTCAGTGGGGTTGTAGAGGCGCACCACTGAGAGTCCTCCCGCTTGGGCGGGCTTCACCGCCGAGACCGGGACCCAGGCCGGGGTCACCCGGAAAAAGGAAAGGCGAGATGGGAGCAATCCGGGGTGGCACCCCACCGTCCAGGGCCTGGCCAGGGCGATGTAGTGCTCCGCGGCCTGGAGGATTCCGGACTTTTCCCAGTGGCCACGCGCGGTGTAGAGGGCGTACTCGAATTGGTGGCGCCCGGGGCACTGGGCCCCGGGGGTGGGGAACGAGGGGCCGGCCGCGTCCCGCCGGCGCTCAAGGTCGTGCCGGGAAAGCCAGCCCACACACCGGAGCAGCGTGAGCGCCAGGGTTCCCTCTCCGTCCCCCAGGACCTCGTACTCCGGGAGGCCCCGCGTGATCAAACCCAGCCCCCGCGCCCCCTCCCCGAGGTAAACGAAGGGGCGGAAGTGCTTGGTGGGATAGGGCGCCTCGGCCCAGCCCCCCCCGGTTGGGACCTCGATCGGTCGCCGCAACACCTCGAACGCCCCTCCGGCCCAGACCGCATCGGCACGGACTCCGGTGGGGAAGAGCACCCGCAGCCGGTGGTCCCGGGCGGTGTTCTCCAGCCGGGTGGCGAAGTAGATCAGCTTGATCCCGGGGTAGAGGGTCACGGTGGTCTCGATGGGGATCTGCACGCGTTTTTCAGCTCGAGCGGCCCGGGAGGGGGCGAGCCCTTCCGGCACCAAGAGCTCCGTCCTGATGACGAGGGACGCCCTGGCCGGGTGCAGGGAAGTTTCTATCCTGGCCCGGGATTGGTGGATCGGCGAGTCGCCCGGGACCGGGTCGAACGTGTAGGTGTCCCCCCGGTCCCCCAGGTCCTCGAACCGATGGAGGCCGGAGTAGAGCTGGCCGGTCTCTTTCTCCACCACCTCCAGGGTGCCGTCGTGGCTGGCCTGGAGCCGGTAGTACCGGTTCTCTATCCAACCCTCCCCGGCCCCTAGTTCCTCCGGCGGAGGAGGGTTGCCCCGCCGCAGCCGGAACACGGCGTAGCCGTGGGGCGGAAGGCGGGGGACGGTGAATCGGAGCCGGGCCCGGATGGGCTCCGGGGGGATGCCTTCGGCGAGGAGCTCCGGTCCCTTGAGGGCCGCACATTCCGCGGGAAGCACCTCCACCGGCAGCTCCTCCCCTTCTTGTGAGACGGCCGAGAGCCCCTCCCCGGCAAGGTCCCCCGGCAGGATACATTCCCCCTCCACCAATTGGGGGCCCTCTTGGGAGGAAGGGTTGAAGGCCAAAAGCCCCCACTCCCCTTCGGAGAGGAGTTCGGAGGTGTCCACCTTTAGGCTGATAGTCTGCAGGTTCCGCTGCACCAGTTCCTCCCCGATCTCCTGGGCCCAGGCGAACCGGACCCGCATGTCCCGCTCAACCTGGTCCACCGAGCAGCCGCAGATGGAGTCGTGGGGGTGGTTTTTCAGCAACCACTTCCAAGCTAGCTCCAGGAGCCCCCGGGGGGGCGGATAACCTAGCCAGGCGGCGTAGACAAAAGTGGGCTCCGCCCACCTCACAAGCAGGGTCTCGCAGCGGAAGTTGAGTTGTTTTAGGGGCATGCGGGTCGAATAGACGCTCTGGAGCACCCGAGTGTCCTTGGGGGAGTTGAGCTCCCCCCTCACCTCGGCCAGGAGCTCGGGGTCCAGGGAAGCTCTCATTCGATCGAAAAATTCTTCGAGCGAGCCCAGCTGGAATTCCACCCCGGGGAAGGCGGCGGCGAGCCGGGCCAAAAAGTCCGGGAGCCCTGGAGCCGGCGGCATGTGGTCGTCCCCGGAGAGGAGCAGGATCTCTCTGCTGGCACTCCGCGGCACCAGGAACTCCAGGAGCTTTTTCACCCTTTCCCGCCCGCCTTCGGGGTCCTGGGAGAGCAGGGCCAGGCCCCCATAGCCCCGAGGCGGCAGGTGCACGGCCAGCACCCAGGAGCCGTCCGGGGCGGCCCAGCGGAACTCGTTGTGTCGGCTTCTCTCGTAGTCGAGGCCCCGCCACAGCACCGCGCCCTCCAGCCCGAACCCTCGCAGGATCTGGGGCATCTGGGCGATGTGGCCGAACATGTCCGGCAGGTACCCAATGCGGGATGGTGGCCCGAACCGGGCGGCGGCCCGGAGGCCAAACAGCAGGTTGCGAATGAGTGACTCGCCTGAGACCAGGAACTCATCGGGGAGCACGTACCAAGGGCCAACGGACAAGCGGCCCTCCCCCACGAGCTTGCGGATGAGGGGGGCCCGCTCGGGCCGGACCTCCAGGTAGTCCTCCAACATCACCGCCTGGCCATCCAGGCAGAAGTGCCGAAAATTCTTCTGCCCCTCCATGATCTCCAGGAGGTCATCGAGCAGGTTTACCAGCCGGGCCCGGAACACTTGAAACGGCCGGTACCACTCCCGGTCCCAGTGGGTGTGGGGGACCATCGTCACCCGGATGGCCTTTTCCGGAGGCCGCTTCCTCTCAGGGCGTGGGTGTTGACCGGTCACGGTCCGGAAGTATAGCTTGCCCGGGCAAGGCCGGCAGCCTGGCATGGGTGGGGCCGGCCCCCAGCGGCAATCAAACCCGTACTCACCGGCTGGGCTTGGATCGCCCTACTTCACCGGAGACATCAACACCTGGGAGGGAGCCGACGCTGCCCCCAGCTGAGGGAGATCACCTCAACCCCTCTTATTCCCGCTCGGTTGGGAGGGGGGTGCGGGAGAGGACGTCATGAGAGACCGGGGAGGGTTCCGGAAATCCTAACTATTGGCCCAGCAGTTGCCCCTCCCGGTGGGTACTGCCTCCAGCTGGTCCTGGTTCAACCTCGGCCACGGCCCTGAAAGTGTACCCAGGCCGAGCGTGGACCAGGGGAGCTTTCCAGTGAGAGATGGTGAGGGAAACGGAGCCCCCTTCCTCGCTGACCGGGGAGACGGAGAAACTCAAGGGGTGACCATCGGGGTCCTCGAACACGAAGCAGGGGGGATCTGCCTCCCAGACCATGATCGGGTCCCAGGGATCGCGCCCGCCGTCCCCCGAGCCCCGCACCTCGATCACCTTGGCCTGGGGGGACACCCGGGGCGGGCGGTTGGGGACCTCCACCACCAGCACTGCCT
>DFNF01000019.1 GCA_002375935.1 Acetothermia bacterium UBA3574 | reverse complement strand
TCACCACCGACAGGTCGTGGGCGATGAAGAGGTAAGTGAGGCCCAAATCGTCCTGGAGGTCCATGAGCAGGTTCAGGATCTGGGCCTGGATGGACACGTCCAGGGCGGTGACCGGCTCGTCGCACACGATGAACTCCGGTTCCACCGCCAGGGCCCGGGCGATCCCCACCCGCTGCCTCTGCCCTCCGGAGAGCTCGTGGGGATAGCGGTTGAGGAACTTGGTGGAGAGGCCCGCTTGCTCTACCACCTTGGCCAGGCGGGCCTCCAGGCCCCTCCCCGTAGCCAGTTGGTGGATGCGGAGGGGCTCGGCCACGATTTGGCCCACCGTCTTGCGCCGGTTCAGGGAGGAGCTGGGGTCCTGGAAGATCATCTGCATTCTCTTGCGGAGGACCTTCAGGCGCTTGCCCTTCAGGTGGACCAGGTCCTGCCCATCGAACAACACCTCGCCGGCGGTGGGCTCCAGGAGCCTGATGACGACCCGGCCGGTGGTGGTCTTCCCCGAGCCGGACTCCCCCACCAACCCCAGGGTCTCCCCCCGCAAGATGGAGAAGCTCACCCCATCCACTGCCCGGACCACCCGTCGGTCGAACAGCTGGGCGAACCAGTCCCCGGCGGCGGGGAAGTGCTTCACCAGCTCCCGCACTTCCACCAACACCTCAGCCATCGGGCTCACCCGCCTTCCAGCACGCCACCCGGCGGCCGGGGGCGGGGGCTTCCAGGGGGGGCTCCTCCCGCCAGCACCGCTCGCCCGCCTGCTGGCAACGGGGGCTGAAGTTGCACCCCGGCGGCAGGTTGATCAGGTCCGGCACCTCCCCGGGGATGGAGTCCAACCTGTCCTTCCCTCCTTCCAACGGGGGGATGGAGCCGAGCAGTCCCCGGGTGTAAGGGTGCAACGGCCGGTCGTAGAGCTCCGTCACCGGTGCCTCCTCCACGATCTTCCCCGCGTACATGATCACCACCCGGTCGCAGAAGGTGGCCACCACCGAGAGGTCATGGGTGATGAGGAAGGTGCCCATCCCGAAGGCTTGCTTCAGCCCCTCCACCAGCTCGAAGATCTGGGCCTCGATGGTCACGTCCAGGGCGGTGGTGGGCTCGTCCAAGATCAGCAGCTGGGGGCTGCAGGAGATGGCCATGGCGATCAGCGCCCGCTGGCGCATGCCCCCGGAGAACTGATGGGGATAGTGCTTGACCCGCCGCTCCGGCTCCGGGATGCCCACCTGGGCCAACAGCTCCACCGCCCGCTGCCAACGCTCCCTGTGGGACAGCCCCAGGTGGAACTTCAGCACCCGACAGATCTGCTCCCCGATGGTGAGGGTGGGGTTGAGGGAGGAGAGGGAGTCCTGGAACACCATGGCGATGTCCTTGCCCCGGATGGCCCGCATCTGGCGCTCGGTCTTTCGCAGCAGATCCTCCCCCCGGAACAAGATCCTCCCCCCCTCGATGCGCCCGGGGTTCTCGATGAGCCGCATCACCGACAGGGCGGTGACGGTCTTGCCGGAACCCGATTCCCCCACCACCCCCAGGGACTCCTGCTCCCCAAGCTGGAGGCTGTTTCCGTCCACCGCCCGCACCACCCCCAGCTCGGTGTAAAACCGGGTCACCAGGTTCTCGATGGAGAGAAGTACCTCGCTCACCTTCTCACCCTCCGCGCCTGCCTCGGATCCAGGGAGTCCCGCAGGCCATCCCCCAGCAGGTTGAACCCCAGGATGGCCAGGGTGATGAGCCCGCCGGGGACGATCACGTACCACCAGGCGCCCCAGAACAGGTAGTCCCGGGCCTCATTGAGCATCAGCCCCAGGCTGGGCCGGGGCGGCTGGAGCCCCAGCCCCAGGAAGCTGAGCGAGGCGCTGGTGAGCACCGTGGTGGCCATCATCAGGGACCCCTGCACGATGATGGTGGGGATGGTGTTCACCAGTACCTCCCGGGTGAGGATGCGCAGGCCCGAGGCGCCGGTGACCTTGGCCGCGGCCACGTAGTCCTCCGCCATTTCCTGCAACACCACCGCCCGCATCACCCGGGCGAACCGGGGCGAGTAGGTGATGGCGATCACCAGCATGATCTTCACCAGGTTGCTCAGGGTGAAGGGGCCGAGCTTCACGCTGCCGATGCCGAACGCCCCCACCAGGGCGATGGCCAGGACCAAGGTGGGGAAGGAGAGCATGATGTCCACCGTGCGCATGATGAGCTCGTCCACCCAGGTGCCCTTCTTGTAGCCGGCCACCGCCCCCATGGCCACCCCCAACACCATGGCGATGGCGATGGACCCCACCGCCAGCTCCAATAGCGTGCGGGTGCCGTAGATGGCCCGCGACAGGATGTCCCGGCCGAACTTGTCGGTGCCCAGGAGGAACAGTCGGCCCTCAACGTCCCGGGAGAGCGGCGGCATGGGGTTCCTCATCCCCCGGGGGGCGTCGAACTGCTCCACCGGGTTGTAAGGGGCGATCAGGGGGGCGAAAATGGCCATGATCGCGTACAAGAGCACGATCGCCCCCCCGGCCAAAGACAGCTTGTTCTTCTTGAAGTTGTGCCAGAACTCTTGCAGCAGCGACCGGTGGGCCCCCAGCTCGTACTCGCCACCTTGCACGTATCTCTTCGCCATCTCGCTCACTCCGCTGCCCCGTAGCGGATCCGGGGATCCAGGACGCCGTAAGTCAGGTCCACCACCAGGTTGATCACGATCCTCAGCACCACAATGAACAGCACCACCGCTTGGATCACCGGGAAGTCCCGGCGGAAGATGCCGTTGATCACCAGGTTTCCCACCCCGGGCATGCGGAACACGGTCTCGGTGACGATGGAGCCCCCCAAGAGGTAGCCGATGGAGTTGCCGATCACGGTCACCACCGGGATGAGCGCGTTTTTGACGATGTCCCGGCGCACGATGTTCCCCTCTGCGATCCCCATGGCCCGGGCGGTGCGCACGTAGTCCTGGCCCATCACATCAAGCATGGCCGAGCGCATCATGCGCATGATGATGGCGGCGTAGGCGGTGCCCAGGGCGATGGCCGGGAGCACCAGGTGGGCCAGGTTTTTCCCCAACCCTCGGGAGATGGGCACGAAGCCCCCTGCCCCCCAGGGCTGGCGGAGGTAGACCCCGAAGATGAGGATGAGCAGGATCCCCAGGAAGAAGTTGGGGATGGAGACCCCGGCCAGGGCCACCAGCCGGGCAATGTGGTCCGAGAGCCGGTTCTGCCGCAGGGCGGAGATGATCCCGGCCGGGATGGCGATCAGAAGCGCGATCACCATGGAGAAGGTGGCCAGTTCCAGGGTCACCGAGATGCGTTGGGCGATGAGCTGTGCCACCGGCGCCCCCCGGTGTACGGTGATGGAGAACCCCAGGTCCCCCCGCAGCAGGTTCCCCACCCAGCGGAGGTACTGCTGGTAGAGGGGGAGGTCCAGGCCCAGCTGGTGGCGCAGGCGCTCGATGAGCACCGGGTCTTGGTAGTCGCCCAGCATGACCCGGATCGGCCCCCCGGGGGCCAGGTGCACCAGGGAGAAGATGAGCACGCTGGCCACCAGCAGGGTAGGGATGGCGAGGATCAGCCGCTTGAGGATGTAGATGCCCATGACAAACAAAGAGGGGGGCGGCTCGTCCCGCCCCCCTCAACTCCCCTCCTCAACCGTGGAACTCTCGGATGAACCTGAGGTTGATGTCGCCCTCGGAGTTGAAGCCCTCGCCGTAGCCCACCACCTCGGACCGCCAGGCGTACAGGTTGTCAGCGATCATGAGGTCGATCCTGATCACGTTCTCCACCAGCATCTCCTGCATCTGCCAAACCAGCTGCTTCCGGCGCTCCACATCCGGCTCCACGATGGCCTCATCGTAGAGGGCGCAGAACTCGGCGTGTCCGGGCACGGTGGGGTGGTAGTGCTCGGGCAGGTCCGGGGCCGCGTGGTGCCAGTGGTTGTGGTTGTGGTGGTTGCGGTAGTAGCCGGCGTACAGCCAGTACAGGGCGGAGAAGTTGCCGTAGCCCCAGTCCTCCACCCCGGCTTCCCAGTCGAAGGTCTCGTACAGGGTGTCGAAGAAGGTGGCCTTGTCCACCGGGATGACCTCGGTCTCCACGCCGTAGAGGCGGAGCTGTTCCTGGATCAGGGTGGCCACGTCCACGAACCACTGGGCGTTGGTGGCGATGATGCGGAAGCGCAGGGGGCGCTCCCCGCCCAGGGCGTAGTACTCCTCCAGGTACTGGCGGGCCAGCTCCGGATCGTGCAGCACCCGGCCCCGCAGGTTGGGGGAGAACCACTCGGAGTCCGGGTACCAAGGCCCGTACATGATGGTGGCCATGCCGAAGAAGATCTCGTCCCGGATCTCCTCCCGGTCGATGGCGTACATCATGAACTTGCGGGCGGCCAGGGCGCGGGCGATGGCCTGCTCGTCGTTCACCTCATCCGGGCCGATGCCGAACGGCGGGGCCCCCAGGTTCAGGGCCACGTACTGCTCCTGAACGCCCGGCAGCCGCAGGGTCTCGATTCCGGGCATGCGGGAGATGAAGTCGAAATCGCGGAAGGAGACTTTGTCCACGATGTGGATGGAGCCGGAGATGAGGGCGGCCATCTTGGCGGCCTCGTCCCCGATGAACTCGAACACCACCCGGTCGATGCCCGGGGCGGGCACGCCCTCGGCCCAATACTCGGGGAATGGCTCCAGCACGATGTGGGAGCCGCTCACCCACTCCACGAACTTGAAGGGACCGGAGCCGATGGGGTTGCGGGAAAGGTCAGTGCCGGCGATCCCGGCGATCCCCTTCTCCGGGGAGCGGGTGCCGTGGGCCCCCTCGGGCACGATGCCGGCGAACGCCCGGGCCAGGTACTGCAGGGCCTCGGGGAACGGGTTCTCGTACACCACCTCCAGAGTGTAGTCGTCTAGGATGTTCAGCTCCTTCACCGGGCCCACTACCTTGCGCATGGGGGAGTCGTTCGCCGGGTCCAGGATCCACTCGAAGTTGTACTTCACGTCCTGGGCGGTGAGGTCGGTGCCGTCGTGGAACTTGATGCCCTGGCGGATGTGGAGGGTGATGCTGGTGGCGTCCTCGCTGAACTCCCATCCCTCACACACCGCGTACTCGGTGGTGGGTTCGTTGTCCCGACCCAGCTCGATCAGGGGGTCGTAGACGTTTTGGATGATGTAACCGGAGCCGGTGTCGGTGTAGATGGCCGGGTCCAGGTCCCAGGGTTCGGTGGAGATGCCGATCCTCAGCTCCCCGCCTGCGGCCAGGCCAGCGAAGAGAACCAGGGCCAACCCGGCCAGCGCCAACCTACGACCACGATGCCACATACGACCACCTCCTTATAAAAGCCATCCTATCATGGAACTCCGGGTGGGGTCAACCTGTCGGCCTGTGGATTACAAGGGAGTGGGGCAGGGCGGGGACGAGGCCAGCCCGCCCCTCCATGTCCCGGGCGGCGAGGAGGGCCGAAAGCACCGCCTCTTCGGTGGCCTCGGCAGCCGCCCGGTAAAGCCCCCCCAGTCGCTGCTCGGGCACGAACTGCACCGAGATCTGGTCCGCCTTGCGGGGGAGGCGATAGGCGGTGGAGAACGCCAGCAGGAAGTCGCCGGAACCTGGGGAGGCAGGGGCGCCGGTCCGGGCCAGCCCCAATGCCCCCCGGCGGGCCAGCCGACACAGCTGCCCGGGGAGCAAGGGGGCGTCGGTAGCGAGGACAACGATCACCGACCCCGCCTCCGGGCGCCGCAGGGGCGGCAGCCCGGAGAGGTCCAGCTTTCTTCCCAAGAACAGGAGGTCTTCCCGCCGGCCCATGTTGGGCAGGGCCAGGGCACCTACCGTCCACCTCCCCACCCGGCGGGAGGCGGTGCCGATCCCGCTTTTGAGCTCGAAGGCGATCATGCCGGTCCCGGCCCCCAGGCAGCCCTCCTGGACTTCGTCGGTGGCGGCCTCCAGGGCGGCCAGGGCGTGGGCTTCGCACACCGGCCGTTTTTCCACAGCAGAAAGGTAACCATCGTTACACTCGAGCACCAGAGGATTCACCGACCGCGCCCCAGGATGCCGGATCAACGTCCAGGTCAGAAGCGCCTCCGCACACCGGAAGGTGGCCAGGGTATTGGTGAGCAGGATCGGCGTTTCCAGGGCCCCCAGGTGCAAAACCTGCCACAGCCCCACTGCCTTCCCGTGGCCGTGGAGCACGAATGCCCCGGCAGGGAGCGGCTCGGCGTAGGGGTCTCCCGGCGGGAGGATGGCCGTGACCCCGGTGCGGATCGCCTCCGCCCCCTCACCCCGGATGATGGTCACCTGCCCCACCCGCACCCCCGCCACATCGCAGATGGAGCAGCGTCTCCCCGGGGGCAGCTGTCCCAGGGAGAGTCCCAAGGCGCGGAAGGCGTTCACGGGCCGTAGAGGAGGAACTCGTAGGGATGGGGGCGGGCGGCCAGCTCCGCCACCTCGGCCCGTTTGGCCGCCAGCCACAACTCCACGAGTTCCTCCGGGAACGCGCCCCCCAGGGTGAGGAAGGCGTGGTCCCGCTCCAAGGCGTCCAGGGCCTCGGGGAGGGAGCTGGGCAGGGCCCCGATCCGCCGCCGTTTCCCCGGAGGAAGCCGGTACAGGCTAGTGTCCCACGGCCCCCAGCCTTTGGCCACTGGGTCCACTTCGTTCCGGATCCCGTCCAGCCCGGCCAGCAAGCAGGCGGACAGGGCCAGGTAGGGATTGCAGCTGGGGTCCGGAGGGCGATATTCGATCCGGGCCGAGCCCGGGGCCAGGTAGCCCGGCACCCTCACCGCCGCGGTGCGGTTGGCCGCCCCGAACGCCAAGTGCACCGGTGCCTCGAACTCGGGCCGGAGCCGGCGGTAGGAGTTGGTGGACGGGGAGACCAGGGCCGACAGGGCCCGCCCGTGCTTAAGAATCCCGCCCACATAATGCAAGGCCAGCTCCGACAGCCCCTCCTCCCCCCCGAACAGGTTTTCCTCCCCTCGCAGGAGGAGTTGGTGGAAGTGAAGGCCGTTTCCGGGCTGGCCGGGGAGGGGCTTGGGGAGGAAACAGGCCACCAAGCCCTCCTCCTCCGCCACCCGCCGGATCAGGTCCATGGCCACCACCGTCCAATCCGCTGCCGCCAGCAACGGCCCCAGCCCCAGCTCCACCTCCATCTGCCCCAACGAGCCCACCTCGTGGTGGTGGTAGCGGACCGGGATTCCCCAGGAGGCGAGGAGCTCGCAGGCCCGCTGGCGCACCCCCCGCCCCCGGTCCTCGACCCCGCCGGCGTGGTAGGCGGTGCGAGGTCGGGGCAGGGCGGGCTCTCCCCACCCTGGCGCCCCCTCCCAGGGTACCACCTCCACCCCTTGCCGCAGCGGGGAGTCGGACACGAGCAGGGAGTCGAACAGGTAGAACTCGAGTTCCACCCCGAACCGGGCTTCGTCGGCAATGCCCAGCTCAGCGAGCAGGGCCTGGGTGCGGCGGGCCACGCTGCGGGGGGCCAGCGGGTGGAGCCCCTCCCCGGGGCGGGCCAGGTCGCACAGCATCACCAGGGCCGGGGGCCGGCGCCCCCGGTCCACCCAGGCCGCCGTCGGGTCCGGCAGGAGCACCAGGTCGCTTTCCTCGGTGGGGACCAGGCCGTAGTTGGAGGCGTCCACCCCCACCCCGGCGGAGAGCAGCCTTTCCGACAGCGCCCCGGCAGGGAGTTCCAGGGACCGGAGGCGGCCTGCCAGGTCCACCGCCCGGAGCTCCAGCCAGCCGATCCCCTCCTCCTGCACCAGCGCGCGCAGCTCGGCCAGCCTCACTCCTCCCCCTTCAGGCGGCCGGGACTGCCAGGTCCGTAGGGCCCCAGTCGGACAACACTGCCCCGGGCAGGGACTCTTGGATCAGCTCGTGCAGGATTTGGGCGAACTTCACCTTCTCCCGGCCCCACTCGGCCAACGTCTTGCCGGAAACCCAGGGTTTGTACAGGGCCCCGGGCCCCACCACGCAGGCCGGCCCCGGCTCCATCTTGAAGTAGCACGGGGCACACACCCGCACCATCTCCGCCCCCTCGTAGAAGCGGTTGAAGCCGCCGAAGGAATCGGTGAGGTAGATGTGGAGGTCCAGGGGGAGGTCCACCGCCTGGCGGATGGCCGCAAGTTGCGGCAGGGACAGGTCTCCCAGGGGGTTGAACGTGTTCGCCCCCAGCTGCTTCAGCACTTTGGCCCCGGCCGGGTTTCCGTGCCCGGCGAACACGGACACCTTGAACACCACCTCGCGGGGCAGGTCCCCGGCCTCCCGCATCCGGGACAGCAGCCATAGCAAGCCCTCGTCCAGCACCAGGAAGCCTCGGAACCCCAGTTCCACTGCCCGCAGGATGTCGGCGATCACGAACCTGAGCTGATCTGCCCCTCGGAAGCGGAGCCCGGATAGGGCCCCCTCCGGGGTCACCAGCTGCCGGCCGGTGTCCCACCCGGAGCGGGGGCCGGGGGTAATGATCACCTCCACCTTGGCCTCGGCGGCGATCTGGGCGAAGTCCTTGAGCTCCGCCCGGTCCAGCAAGGTCGCCCCCATCACGGTGGAGATCATCCGGTGTACCGGCAAGTTGCGCTTCTGGGCCTCGGTGATCACTGCCTCCAACACCTCCGGCCGCTCCACCCCCGAGATCTCCATCCTGTATTGGGCCCCATCGGGAAACCGAAGCTGGCTTTCCGGGAGCCCGTAGGCGTCCCCGCCCGGCACCCCGTGCTTCTCCATCAGTCCGGCCACCTTGTGTTGGTCCATGGTCCCTCCTTGGGCGAAAGTTTTTCGGACAAGGACACAGTCTGGGAGGGAAGGGTTGGCTTGTCAAATCGGGCCTGACCGAGCCCCGGGGGCGGGCTATACTCCCCCAGGGCGGCGTTCATCCGCCCCGGGGAGGCGCCATGGAACTCGAGCTCAGACGGTTGCGAGCTGCGCCGGGTCGCCAGTTTTCCCTGCGAGGCCAGGAGGTCATCCCCAGTTTGGACTGGCACAATGAGCGGGTGACCCTGGAGGGGGCGGTCACGGCCGTCGGCAGCGTGTTCTACCAGGAGGAGCAGCTGTACCTCACCCTGGAGGTGAGGGGGAAGGCGCATCGGATTTGCTCCCGTTGCCTGGCCGAGCTGGTGGAGGAGTTCCACCACCGTGATTTTTGGGAGATCCCCCTGTCCGGGGTGGGGGCGTATTTGGACCTGCGGCCGTGGGTGGAATCCGGGGTCAGGCTGGCGCTGGACCCCCGCCCCCTGTGCCGGCCGGATTGCCGGGGCCTCTGTCCCCAGTGCGGGGCGGACCTCAACCGGGAGGGCCACCGCCCCGGCTGCCAGGCGGTGGCCCGGAAGGTGGACCCCCGGTTGGCCAAACTGAAAGAGCTGCTGTGAGATGCGGGCCTTAGGCGTGGATCCGGGCCTCACCGCCACCGGCTACGGGGTGGTGGAGGAGGTTGGGGGGGTGTTCCGGGTGTTGGCCCGGGGCACGGTGCGCACCTCCAGCCGGTCCCCCCTGCCGGATCGACTGCAGAAGATCTATCGAGTTTTGCGAGAAACAGTAGAAAAATACCAGCCTGACTGGGTGGCGGTGGAAGAGGTGTTCCTGGCCCGCAATGCCCCCTCGGCCATGCTCACCGCCCAGGTCCTGGGGGTGGTGAAGCTGGCCGCCCAGGGGCACAAGCTGCGCTCCTACGCCCCCCGGGAGATAAAGAAGTGGATCTGCGGAAACGGCTCTGCCCCAAAAGGACAGATGGTGGCCATGATGGAGCACTTGCTTGATACCCCGGGCTTGAGCTCCGACCACGCCGCCGACGCCCTGGCGGTGGCGGTGTGCGCCCTGTGCGATCGAGGACCGTGAACCTGTACCAAGCCCTGGGCATAGAGGAGGTGCCGGAGCGTCTGCTCCTGGTGGACGGCCATTCGGCCATCTTTCGCTCCTTTTACGCCATCCCAGAGCTCACCACCTCCACCGGGGAGCCGGTGAACGCCGTGTACGGCTTTTTGCGCACGTTGTTCGCCGCCCTGCGGGAGTATCCGGCCCGCTACCTGGCGGTGGCGTTCGACGCCGGCGGGGTCACCGTCCGTCACCGGGAGTTCGCCGAATACAAGGCCACCCGCAAGGAGATGCCGGAGTTGCTCTCCGTGCAGCTGCCCCGGGTGAAGGAGATCCTGGCTTGCTTTGGCATCCCGTGTCTGGAACAGCCGGGCTATGAGGCGGACGACATCATGGCCACCCTGGCCCGGTTGGCCGAGGCGGCCGGGATAGAGACCCTGCTCCTCACCGGGGACAAGGACATGGCCCAGTTGGTCTCGGACAAGGTTTTCCTGCTGCGCCCCAGCCGCAAGCCCGGGGAGGGGTTGACCCTGCTCGACCGGAAAGGGGTGGAGGAAAAGTTCGGCGTCCCTCCCGAGCAGATAGTGGACCTGCTGGCCCTAGTGGGGGACAGCTCGGACAACGTGCCCGGGGTGCGGGGGATCGGTGACAAGACAGCCAAGAAGCTGCTTTCCGAATACGGGTCGCTGGAGGGGGTGCTGGCGGCGGCAGAGAAAATCCCCAACAAGCGGGCGGCCAAAGCTCTGCGGGAGCACCGGGAGGAAGCGCTCCTGTCAAGGGAGCTGGTTCGGCTGCGGCAGGTGGATTTGGATGTGGACCTGGCTGCCCTTCAGCCCCGGGAGATCGACGTGGACGAGCTGGTGCGACTCCTGGAGGAGATAGAATTCAAATCCATCTTAGCTGAATTAAAGCTAAGGGAGTCCCCGAAGCTCAGCTTCCGGGTGATCACTGACCGGGCGGAGCTGGAAGCCCTGGTGGCCCGCCTTAGGGAAGTGGAGGAATTCTCCCTCGACCTCGAGACCACCGGCACCGACCCCCACTCGGCGGAGATCGTGGGCATCGCCCTGGCCTGGGAGCCCTACCGCGGCTACTACATCCCCGTTGGGCACGTGGGAGGAGGGGAGCAGCTCCCCCTGGAGGAGGTACTGGCCCGGCTGCGCCCCTTGCTGGAGGCCGAGTGCCCGCGGGTGATCGGGCAGAACATCAAGTACGACCTGGAGGTGCTGGCCCGGTATGGGATCGAGCTTTCCGGGATCGCCTTCGATGCCATGGTGGCCCATTGGCTCCTTAACCCCAACGCCCCCAGCCACGCCCTGGAGGTGATCGTCCGGGAGGAGCTGGGGGAGAAAGTGCAGTCTTACAAGGAGCTTCTGGCCGAGGGCGGGGAGGGGGAGATGCGGGAGGTGCCCCTGGCCCGGGCCGGCCGCTATGCGGCCGAAGATGCCGAAGTGGTCTGCCGCCTGCGAGCGCCCCTCACCGAGAAGCTCCGCCAACAGGAGCTCCTCCCCCTGTTCCAGGAGGTGGAGATCCCGCTCATCCGGGTGTTGGCCTGGATGGAGCGCCGAGGGGTGTTGCTGGATGTGGAGGCCCTGCGCCAGCAAGGGAAGGAACTGGAGATCATGCTGGAGAAGCTACGGCAAGAGCTGTTCGCCCTGGCCGGCGGGCCGTTCAACCCCGGCTCGGTGCCCCAGGTGCGGGAGGTCCTCTACAGCCGGCTGAAGCTGCCCGTGCTGGCCAAGACCAAGACCGGGCCCTCCACCGATGCCCAGGTCCTGCGGGAGCTGTCTGCTTTACATGAATTACCAGCAAAGCTGATTGCCTATCGGGAGCTGGAGAAGCTGAGGAACACCTATATCGAAAAGCTGCCCCAATATGTGAACCCGCGGACCGGGCGGGTTCACACCTCATTCAATCAGACCGGCACGGCCACCGGCCGGCTGTCATCCTCGGAGCCTAACCTGCAGAACATCCCGGCCCGGCACGAGGTGGGGGTGGACATCCGGCGGGCGTTCGTGGCCCCCCCGGGGAAGCTGTTCCTGGCCGCCGACTACTCCCAGATCGAGCTGCGGGTCTTGGCCCACCTATCTGGGGACGAGAACTTGATCGAGGCCTTCAAGTCGGGTGAAGACCTGCATCGGCGCACCGCCGCCGAGATATTCGGGGTCCGGCCGGAAGCGGTGGACTCCCGCATGCGCACGGTGGCCAAGCGGGTGAACTTCGGGATCGTGTACGGCATCAGCCCCTATGGCTTGGCCCGGGACCTGGGCATCTCCCAAGAGGAGGCGAAGGAATTCATCCAGCGGTTTTTCACCGCCTATCCCAAGGTGCGGGAGTTCGTGGACCGGATGGTGCAGGAGGCCAAGGAGCGGGGGTATGCGCTCACCCTCCTTGGGCGGCGGCGGCCGCTGCCGGGGCTTTCCTCCGAGGACAAGTCCCGCCAGGGCTATGAGCGGCGGAACGCCATCAACACCCCCATCCAGGGCTCCGCCGCCGACCTCATGAAGCTGGCCATGTTGGAGGTGCACCGGCGCTGGGAGCGAGGGGAGCTGGCGGCGGAGATGGTGCTCCAGATCCACGATGAACTCATCTTCGAGGTGGAGGAAGGCGGGGCAGAACAGGCGGCGAAGGTGGTGCGCGAGGCCATGGAAGGGGTGTGGGAGCTGGCAGTCCCCCTGCGGGTGGACATCAAGTTGGGCCGTCACTGGGGCGAACTCTGAGCGGGCCCGCGCCGGCCCCCGGAGCCTATTCCGATCCGGTTGCCAGTTTCTCCCGGGCCAGTTGGAGGGCGCGCTCGATGGCGGCGGGGAGGTTTGCCGCCTGGGGGCCACCGCCCTGGGCGAACGTGGGCCGCCCGCCCCCCTTCCCGCCCAGTTCGGTGGCCGCCACCCGCACCAACTCCCCGGCGTTGAGGCCGGGGGCCGTCACCTTGGCCACCACCATCCCCCGGTCCCCGGCCCGGGTTCCCAGGATCACCCCGCAATCGCCCAACCGCTCGGCCAGCAGGTCCGCCAGCCGCTTGGCCGCCTCCGGGCCCCCGTCCACCACTGCCCCCAGGAGCTTGACCCCGCCCACCTCCTGGGCCTGGGCGGCCAGCTCCTGGGCCTGGAGGGCGGCCAGCCGCTCCTCCCTGGCGGCCAGCTCCTTGCGCAGCCGGGAAACCTCCGAGGTGAGCTTCTCCACTGCCTGGGGCAGTTCGGCCTCCGGCACCCCGAGGAGCCGGGCCAAAGCCCGCCTTTGATCCCGGATCTCCACCAGCTGCCTTCGGGCCCGCTCCCCCACCAGGGCGCGGATGCGGCGGGTGCCGGCGGCCACCGCCTCCTCGGAGAGGACCACCAGCGGGCCGATCTCCCCGGTCCTGCGCACGTGGGTGCCGCCACACAGCTCCTTGGACACGCCGGGGACTTCCACCACCCTCACCCGCTCCTTGCCCCGGTACTCCTCCTCAAAGTGGGCGATTGCGCCATAGGCCTTAGCCTGTTCCAGCGACATCTCCTGAATTTTCAGAGGGATGTCGGCGAGAACCGGCCGGAAGGCCTCCTGCTCCACCTGGGAGAGCTCCTCCGGGGTCAGGGAAGAGAAGTGAGTGAAGTCGAACCTAAGTTCCTCTGGGCCCACCCAGGAGCCGGCCTGGATCACGTGCTCCCCCAGAACCTTGCGCAGGGCGGCGTGGAGGAGGTGGGTGGCCGTGTGGGCCCGTTCTATGGCCCGGCGTCGCCCCTCATCCACCCGCAGGCGGCACCTGTCCCCGGGCCGGAACTCGCCTTGCACCACCCGGACGAAGTGGAGGGTGCCCTGGGGTGAGGTCTGCACGTCCACCACCTCGGCCCGGCCCTCCCGGGACAGGTTTTCCACCCAGCCGGTGTCGGCGATCTGCCCCCCGGCCTCGGCGTAAAACGGGGTGGCGGACAGGACCAGCTTGGCTTCCCCTGGGCCGGCGGCGGGGAGCTCACCGCCATCCCGGTCCAGGATCGCCACCAGCTCTGCTTCGGCTTCCAGGGTCTGGTAGCCCAGGAAGGGGGTGACCCTGGCGGCCACCACCTCCTCGGAACTGGCCCCACCTTGGTAGCTGGCCACGCTGCGGGACCGGGCCCGCTGTCTGTCCATGGCTTCCTGGAACCCTGCCCGGTCCACGGACACGCCGGCCTCGGCGGCGATCTCCTCGGTGAGCTCCAAGGGGAAGCCGTAGGTGTCGTAGAGCTCGAACGCCGCCTCTCCAGGCAGGACTTCTCCGGCTGAAAGCGTGGAGAGGAGCTCCCGGAGGCGGTTCTCCCCGGCCCGCAGGGTGCGGCGGAAAGCCCTTTCCTCTTGGGTCAGCACCTGTTCCACCAGCTTCCTGCGCTCCACGATCTCCGGGTACACCGAGCCCAAAGTGGCCACCACCGGCTCCACCAGCCGCACCAGGATCCCCTCGGAAAGCTCCAGGCGGTCGGCCGCCCGCACCGCCCGCCTGAGCACCCGCCGGAGCACATATCCCTGCTTTTCATTTCCCGGCAGCACCCCGTCGGCGATCAGGAACACAAGCGCCCTGATGTGGTCCGCGATCAGGTTCCGGAGGCTTTCATAACGCGTCACGCGTAACGCGTCACGCGTCACCGAAGCTTCGATCTCCTGGCAGATGGGGCGGAACAGGTCGGTGTCGAAGTCGGACATCACCCCCTGGAGGACGGCGCACGTCCGCTCCAAGCCCATGCCGGTGTCGATGTTTTTCCGTTTGAGTTCCAGCAGAGTGCCGTCGGGTTGGGCGTCGTACTGCATGAACACCAAGTTCCAGATCTCGCTGAAGCGCTGGCAATCGCAAGCCGGGCCCTGGCAATCCGGGCCGCAGGCGTGCTCCTCCCCCCAGTCCCAGAAGATCTCGGTGTCCGGGCCGCAGGGTCCCTGCCCCCCCACCGGGCCCCACCAGTTGTGTTCTTTCCCCAGTCGGACGATCTTCTCCGGGGGTACCCCGATCACGTCCCGCCAGATTTCCCCGGCCTCCTCGTCCTCCTCGTACACGGACACCCACAGGCGCTCCGGGGGCAGGGAGAGCTCCCGGGTGAGGAACTCCCAGGCAAGGCGGATCGCCCCCTCCTTGAAGTAATCTCCGAAGCTGAAGTTGCCCAGCATCTCGAAGAAGGTGTGGTGGTAGGCAGTGGTGCCCACTCGCTCGATGTCGGTGGTGCGGAAGCATTTTTGGCAAGTAGTTACCCGGGGGTATTTGGGGGGCAGCTTCCCCCAGAAGATGTCCTTGAACTGCACCATCCCCGCCGAGGTGAAAAGCAGGGTCGGGTCTTCGGGGATGAGGCTGGCTGAGGGCAGCCTTTTGTGCCCGTTTCTCTCAAAGAAACTCAAATAGGCTTCCCGGAGCGTTTTGCTGTCCATGGGGAAAATTTTAGCTCCCCGCTGGGGGTGGCGCAGGTTGCCGGAACCGCTCCTGGCGCCAGGGGTCCCCCACCTCGTGGTAGCCCCTCTCCTCCCAATAGCCCAAGCGCTTTTCGGTCAGGAACTCAAGGTGCACCAGGTATTTGGCGCTCTTCCAGGCGTAGAGGGTGGGGACCACGAGCCTCAGGGGCCAGCCGTGTTCGGGGGGCAAGGGTTTCCCGTTGAGCCTGTGGGCGAGGATGGTGTCTTCCCGCAGGAAGTATTCCCGGGGGATGGGGGCAGAGTAGCCTTCCCGCCCCCAGGCCATTATCCAGGTTGCATCCGGGGAGGGGCGGCACAGGTCGGCGATGGTGGTGGCGAGGACTCCTTCCCACCTGAGGTCGGGCACGCTCCAGTGGGTGACGCAGTGGAAGTCGGCTTTCACCTCGGCCTGAGGCAGGGACAGCAGCTCTTCCCAGGTGAGCACCAGCGGCCGGTCCACTGCCCCGTCCACCCGCAGCCGGAACTCCTCGAGTCGGAGGTGCGGCACTGGGCCGATGTCGTAAACGAGCGGCCACTGGATCCACTTTTGTCCTGGCGGCAACTTCCCCGGCATCTCCCTGCATACTAATGGACTCTTCCCTCCCCGGTCAACCAATGTGGTAAATAGGCCCCCCGAGGCGCGGCCTTTCGGCCTTCACAGCTTTCGTGAGAAAGTACGGGACGAGGTGCGTCCCTTGCCTCAGCCCCTTGTCCTCCCTCCCTGTCCAGCACGGGAGCGCGTTTTAGTGAATTGCCACTATAGTGACAACGCTAAAAATTTTGTCTTGCCTGAAGACTAAAGCCGGGCAGCAGTTTTCGCTTCTCAGGGAGAGGAAGAAGTCCCAGCGGCGGGTGGTCTACCTCCCCAGCAGCAGCCCCGGCCTCCTGCGGAGGTCTTTGCCCGGGAGGGGAGGAGCCCTCCGCCGAGTTCCAGGAACGCTGGGAGACGCGTTTCAGCGAGCTATCCGAGGCCATGGTGATTACCCGGGGAGGACGCGGTCACCGCATCACCAATGGGGGTTTGCAGCCTGGCTGCGAGGACTTTGAGGCCACCGATGGGCTGAAGCGAATGACCGACCCCATACGTTTCCTCAACGGGATGATCCCCATCTGCACCCTCGGCGGTGGTTCACGTTGAGTGTCCGGCTTTTCAGGGCTTATTGAGCCCTAAGGACGCCCCTTGCTGGGCCGGTGTTCCAGTGGGTGGGTTAACTGGCCTTTCCGCTGGCCCCCGAGGCTGTCCCCTCATCTCGCTCACCTACTCAACCGGGCCGAGCATGAATTAAAATGGGTTGAGACGTATTGGTAAGGAGACCATAGACCATGATCCCGCAGTTCGGCGAGGACGACATCCTGGGGAGGGTAGGGGAGAGGAGCTTTGAGCTTGGGAGGCGCTACTTCCGCCAGGGAGCGATCTTTAACGCTCGCCGGCAGGGCTCGACCCTCAAGGCCTACTGCGAGGGCTCCAGGCCTGAGCCTTACCATGTTCGGGTGAGTTTCAGCTCTAAGGGTATCGAGGAGGCGGAGTGCTCTTGCCCTGTAGGTTCAGGAGGCCGGTGCAAGCACGTCGCCGCTTTGCTCTTCACCTGGCTCCATCGCCCCGAGGGGTTCCGCGAGGTGGAGGAACTTGACAAGGCCTTGGAAAGGCGGAGCAAGTCCGAGCTGATCTGGCTGATCAAGCAGATGCTCCTGAGGAGGCCGGAGCTCGAGGTGTTCGTTGAGGCCCCTCTGCCCTCATCTGGCAGGGGCAAGCGTAGACGCCGGAGGCCCGTCGATCCCGAGCCCTATCGATGCCAGGCAGCTGCAGCCTTCCACTGCAGTGGAGACTACTGGGACCTCGAAGCCCAGATAGCTCGTGAGCTTGAGGCTATCGTGGCCATCGGGGATGGCTTCGCTGAAGAAAGTGATTGGGCCAGCGCAGCCGCGGTCTATCAGGGGGTCTCGGCCGAGGTGCTGGCCCGCTACCAGACCTTCCCTGATGAGGAAGGGGAGCTGGCCTCGGTGCTCTGGAGGTGTGTAGAGGGATTGGGGAGGTGCCTTGCAGGTACACGCGATCCTGAAGCTCGTGAGCGAGTCCTCAGGGCGCTCTTTGAGGTCTACCTCTCGGATGTGGAGCTAGGTGGAGTCGGCTTGGGGGATGAGGTCCCAGAGGTCGTGCTCGCGGGTGCTACCGCCGAGGAGCGCCGCAAGCTCGCGGGATGGGTGCGCTCGGCTCTGCCCAAGGCCCAAAGGGGTGAGTGGAGTGTGAAGTGGAGGCGAAAGGTGTTGGGCGGGTTCCTGCTCCAATTGGAGAAGGATGAGCTGGATGACGAAAAGTTCTTAGAGATCTGCCGCGAGACCGGCCGCTTAGGCGAGCTTGTGGATCGGCTGCTGGCGCTGGGGAAGCTTGAGGAGGCGGAGGCCGAGGTGCAAGGTAGCGTGAACTCGATCAGCGACTATGAGCTTCTGGAGCTGGCCGACATCTTCAAAAGGCATGGGCATCCCGAGGTGGCCGAGCGGCTGGTGGTCGAGAGGTCCGAGGCCACCAAGGATTGGAAGCTCCTCGAGTGGCTGGTCTCCCACTACGCGGCCGAGGGGGAGCTTGCCGAGGCGCTCGAGCTTGCCCTGAGGCTCTTTGAGCTCCAGCCCTATCTTTCCAGATACCAGAAGGTTCGAGAGCTGGCCGAGCGGTTGGGCAGGTGGGGGGAGCTCCGCCAAGGGGTCCTTGAGAAATTGGCCGCGGAAGGGGAGCACTCCTTGCTGGTCGAGATCCACCTGGAAGAGGGCGAGATCGATCAGGCCTTGGAGCTACTCAACCGCGTTGGCCACCCTGGGCCCGAGCTCATCGATGCGGTGGCCTGTGCCGCTGAGGTGTCGCGCCCTCGAGAGGCGATAAGGCTTTATGAGCTGAGGGTCGAGCGGCTCATCGAGCTCCGAGGAAGGGAGAACTACAGGGAGGCATGTCGCAAGCTGGCCCGGATGAGGGAGCTCTATCGGCGGCTGGGAGAGGGGAATGCCTGGGAGGGTTACATCGCTGCTCTTCGCGAGCGGAACCGGAAGCTACCTGCCTTCCAGGACGAGCTGGCCAAGGCCGGGCTGTGAGGCAATGTGATGGGGCCTTGCGCCCCGCTGGCTCTGGAGAAATCCTCAGCTCAGGGAGGAGTAGTGGCCTTGCTGAGAGAGCTGTCGAGGGGCCCCGAAGCCGCGTCGCAAGAGTCGGGACTTTACTTTTCAGCTCCAGCTGGCTGAGCCCACTTAGTACATGGGGAATATGATTTCGTAAAACATCACCTAATCACGCTAAGCCCAGAGGGTTGAAGAGAGGGACCAAGCGCCCAGGCGAGGATCGTCTGACCGGGGATACGGAGCGCTTCAGGGCAGCACGTGAAAACGTCCTTTCCCGCGGAGCCGGTATATCGTGAAGCCACGGTCCAAGGTGAACACCCACTCCGTCCCGAGATCCTCCCCCAAGGCCACCAGGGGGTAGTGCCCCGCGGAGTGTGT
>DFNF01000005.1 GCA_002375935.1 Acetothermia bacterium UBA3574 | reverse complement strand
GACCCCACATCTCCCCCTACGCCCCCACCCTGGACCTATTGCACATCAACCCGGAGAAGATCGGGTTGGTGATCGGCCCCGGCGGCCGGACTATCCGCAAGATCCAAGAGGAGACCGAAACCCAAATCGACATCGAGGACGACGGCACCATCAAGATCGCCGGGGACTCCGCCGAGGCAGTGGCCCGGGCCCGCAAGCTGGTGGAGGAGCTCACCGAAGAGGTGGAGGTGGGCCAGGTCCTCAAGTGCAAGGTGGTCCGGATCGTGCCCTTCGGGGCGTTCGTGGAGCTCAAACCGGGTGTGGATGGGCTCATCCACATCTCCAACCTGGCCGAGGGCTACGTGGACAAGGTGGAGGACATCGTGAAGCTGGGGGACGAGGTGACCGTGGAGGTCATTGGCACCGACGACTCCGGGCGGCCCCGGCTGAAGCTGGTCCAGGAAAAACCCTCCCTCAAGGTGGGGGACATCCTGCCCGGCAAGGTCACCAACGTGGTGGACTACGGGGTGTTCGTGGAGATCGCCCCTGGGGTGCGGGGGCTGGTGCACAAGACCCGCCTCGGGGAGAAGGCCGACCCCCGGCAAGTGGCCAAGAAGGGCGACAAGATGCTGGTTGAGATCGTGGAAATCGACGAGCAAGGCCGCTACAAGCTGAAGCGGGTGGTGCCCAAAGGGCCGGTCCGCATCGAAGGGTCGGGGTGATGGAGGAGCTTTTCCCCGGCTTGTTCCACCACCGCCTCCCCTCCGGGCTCCAACTGTTGGTGGAGCCCATGCCGGGCATGCGTTCGGTGGCGTTGGGGATCTGGGTGCGGGCCGGGAGCCGGGACGACCCCCCGGGGAAGGGGGGGTTGGCCCACCTCCTGGAACACATGACCTTCAAGGGCACCGGGAGGCGCTCCGCCCTGGAGATCGCCCAGGCCATTGACTCCCTAGGGGGGAACTTGAACGGCTCCACCGGCAAGGAGACCACCTTTTACTACACCACCGTGCTGGGGGAAGGGCTCCCCACGGCCCTGGAGGTGTTGGGGGAGATGCTCACCCAGCCTCGGCTTTCCCCGCAGGATCTGGAGCGGGAACGGGCGGTGGTGCGGGAGGAGATCCGGGGGGCGGAGGACGATCCCCAGGACCTGGTGTTGCGGCTGCTGTTCGGGCGGCTGTGGGGGGAAGGGCATCCCCTGGGCCGGCCCATCCTCGGGAGCGAGGAAGAGGTGGCCACCTTGAGGGCAGAGGACCTGGAGAGGTTCTTCCAGGAGCAATACCGGCCGGCCAGGCTGATCTTGGCCGCTGCCGGCCAGGTCTCCCCCCAGCGGCTGGCAGACCAAGCGGCGGCGCTGTGGCCGGCGGGACGGGACGGGGGCTCCCCCCACCGGTACCCCCCCTCCCCCGGCCGGGGGCTGGTGGTGGGAGAACGGGATCTTCAGCAAGTGCACCTGGCCCTGGGGTTCCCCACCGTGCCCGCCGGGGCCGAGGAACGATACGGCTTGGAAATCCTGTCTACCTTGCTCGGCGGGGGGGTGAGCTCCCGCCTGTTCCAACGGGTGCGGGAGGAACGGGGCCTGGTGTACACCGTGTTCTCCAGCACCGCCTATTACACCGACGCCGGGGCGCTGTTGGTGTACGCGGCCACCGAGGAGCGGCGCCTGCCCGAGGTGCTGGCCTTGGTATGGGAGGAACTGGAGGCGCTCACCCGCAACCCTCCCTCCCGGGAAGAGGTGGCCCGGGCCAGCCAGAGGCTGCGGGGCAGTTTCCTGTTGGGCCTGGAGGACCCGGCCGGGCGCATGTTCCGCCTGGGCACCAACGCCGCCCTGGGCCGCCCCATCCTCCCGGTGGTCGAGGTGGAACGGCGCCTGCAGGCGGTGACCCCAGACCAGGTACGGCAGCTGGCGGCCAGGTTCCTGTCCCCAGAGCGGGCGGTGACCGCCGTGGTGGGGGCCAAGGCCGAGCGGCTGCGCAGGCTGGTGCGTTCGCATGTGGAGGTGGCTTGATTGAAGGCACTTTACCCGGGGAGCTTCGACCCCATCACCTACGGGCACCTGGACGTGCTCCAGCGGGCCCGCAAGGTGTTCGACCAGTTGACGGTGGCGGTGGTGGAGAACCCGCGCAAGGCCCCCTTGTTCTCGGCCCAAGAACGGCGCCGCCTGGTGGAGGAGTCACTGCGGGAGGTGGGGATAGACGACGTCCCGGTGATCGTTTACTCGGGGCTGCTGATCGAGTGCGCCAAGCAGCTGGGGGTGGTGGCCATCGTGCGGGGGCTGAGGGCCACCTCTGACTTCGACTACGAGTTCCAGATGGCTCTCACAAACCGTGACCTGGATTCGGACATCGAGACCGTGTTCTTCATGACCGCCGGCAGGTACTCATTCCTGTCCTCGTCCATTGTGAAAGAGGTCAAGCGCTACGGGGGGGACGTGTCCAAGTTCGTGCCCCGCTGTGTGGAGCGCGCCTTGGCGGAGAAATTCGGCCTGCCTCGCTGACGGCCCCTCAGCTGGCCCACTGCTCCGGGGCTTGAAGCGCAGGTTTGACATATCTCAAGAGATCGTCTTAGCTTTGCATAGCCAAGGACGTCCCGGCCTGGGGGCGAGGTGCGCTGGCGGAGCCCCCCCGCGGCCTCCTCTATCGCTGAATTGCTTCCCTGCCACTAAAGAAACCACACTGTGGGCCCTTCTTTGGGTTCCTTCCGCACCTCTTTGGGGCCCAACCTGGATTCGACCTTTCCTCAGGAAGCTCCGTAGTGGAAGCTGGGCCTCCCCGCACTCGTCCCTAGCCCATCTTCTACAGTTGAGAGGT
>DFNF01000048.1 GCA_002375935.1 Acetothermia bacterium UBA3574 | reverse complement strand
GACCCCGGCCAACACCCCCACTTCCCACCCGCTGGTGCGCCACAGGCCCCCCATGGTCCAAAACAGGATCTCTTGAAACCGACGGTCCCCCGCGGTGAAGAACAGTATCAGCCCGGTGATGGAAGAGAACAACGCCCCCAGGGCCACCCCCACCAGGATCAGCCCCAGCTCACCCCGGGTGGGGGAGGCGAGCCACCAGGCCAGCCCCACTGCCAGGAAGGCCCCGGCGGCTGCCCCCAGCGGGATGCCCCACGCCGCCGCCCC
Source organism: Acetothermia bacterium UBA3574 (assembly GCA_002375935.1). Lineage (GTDB taxonomy): Bacteria > Bipolaricaulota > Bipolaricaulia > Bipolaricaulales > Bipolaricaulaceae > DFNF01. Next base: position 13,303 of record DFNF01000048.1, on the reverse strand, counting down.
CAGGGCGATGACCCCGGCTGCCCCGGCCGCCGCCCCCCCTGCCACCCCGAGCACATAGGGCGAGGCGAGCGGATTGCGGAACAAGCCTTGCATCACCCCCCCGGCCAGGGCCAGCGCTGCCCCCACCAAAAAACCGCTCACCGCCCGGGGGAGCCGCAGGCCGTGCACGATGGTGGTACCGGAGGCCCCTGGCTGGGGGTGCACCAGGTGCCGCCACACCTCCCCTGCCGGGAGGCGGCCAGGGCCGAGGAGCAGCGCCAGTACCAGCACCCCGGCCCCGACCAGCCCCAGCAGCCCGAATACCCCCGCCCGTTTCACTCCGTCCTCAAGGGGCGAACGCCTCCGGATGCAGTAGCTCCGCCAGCTGTCGCAGCACCTCGGCCACCCGGGTGGACACCACCTGGGAAGCGGGGATCCCGTACACCCGGCCGCCCTTCACCGCCGCCACCCCGGCCAGGGCCTGGCTTCCGAGCACGTTCTCCACCTGGGCCGGGTCGGTGATGATCACCTCAGGATCCCGCAGGATCAGCTCCTCCAGGGAGACCTGGGGGTAGCCTGAAAGGTCGGCGAACACGTTCTCCCCGCCTGCCCGCAGGATGAGCTCGTGTTCGGGGGTGCCGGTCCCCACCACGTAGGGGGGGCTGTCCGGGGCGGACATGTACAGGAAGGCCACCCGCACCGGGGGGAGGGAGAGCAGTTGGGCCTCCAGGCGCACAATTTCCTCAGAGATGCGGCCGCAGAGGGCGTCGGCTTCTCGAGCCCGCCCCACTGCCCGCCCCACCGTGCGGATGGCGTCGAGCACATCCGGGATCCCGGTGAGCCACCCCCCGGGCTGGCCCACCGTGAGCACCACCAGCCCCAGCTCCTCCAGCCGGTCCCGCACTTCCCCCCACGCCCCCAGCACCAAGTCCGGGGACAGGGCCACGATGGCCTCCAGGGAAGGGGAGAAGGCCGGACCCACCTCGGGCAATCCCTCCACCTGCGGGGGGTTGTCCGGGGAGCTGGTCACCCCCACCAGCAGGTCCACCGCCCCCAGGTCCACCAGGATCTGGGCGTAGAGGGCCACTCCCGCCACCACCACCCGCTGGGGGGGTGCTGGGATCACGATCTCCCGGCCCCGGTCGTCCACCACCGTGACCGGGAAGCCGACCGCCAGCAAACCCAGGGTCAGTACCAGTGCTACTGAAATCGCCGCCCTCATATCCCCTCCTTAGTTCCCGGAAAGTCCGGTCTGAGTCTCACAGGCCACCACCGTGTTCCACATGAGCATGGTGACCGTCATCGGGCCCACCCCCCCGGGGACCGGGGTGATGGCCTCCGCCACCTCCACCAGGGCGTCGAAGTCGGTGTCCCCCACCAGGCGGAAACCAGACTTCTTGCTGGGGTCCTCCACCCGGTTCACCCCCACGTCGATGACCACCGCCCCCTCCCGCACCATGTCGGCGGTGATGGCCCGGGGGACCCCCATGGCGGCCACCAGGATGTCGGCCCGCCGGGTGAAGTCCGCCAAATTTGGAGTGCGGGTGTGACACACGGTGACGGTGGCGTTGGCCCCGCTCTTTTTCTGGATCAGGATGGCGAACAAGGGTTTCCCGTTCAGGTTGCTGCGGCCACAGATCACCACGTGCTTCCCCTCCGGCGAGTAGCCGCTCCGCAGGAGGATCTGCCACACCCCGTGGGGAGTGCAGGGGAGGAGGTATGGCTCACCGATGAGGAGCTTGCCCACGTTTATGGGGTGGAAGCAATCCACGTCCTTCAGGGGATCGATGGCCTCGATCACCGCCCGGGGGTCGATGTGCCGGGGCAAGGGGAGCTGGACCAGGATGCCGTGGAAGCTGTCGTCGCGGTTGAGCGCGTCGATCTTCTGGAGCAGCTCCCCTTGGCTGGCTTGCTCGGGGAGGACGAACGTCTGGGAGAAGACCCCCACCTCGGCGGAGGTTTTTTCCTTCTGGCGCATGTAGGACACCGAGGCGGGGTCCTCCCCCACCCGCACCATGGCCAGGCCGGGGGTCACCCCCTGGTCTTTCAGCCGGGCCACCCGGGCTCGGAGCTCATCCTTGATTTCGGCTGAGATTTCCCTTCCGGAAAGTATTTTTGCCGGCATCCCCCCTCCTTTCGAGAGTCGATTTGCCCTGGGGGCAGGGCCATTATAAGGTTGGGGGGATGGGCGCGGAAAATCGGCGGCACCTCGGCCCCAAGATCGCCCAGGCCCGGGAGGCACTGGCGAAGGTGCCGCTGGCGGAGCTGGCCCGGCGCAGCGGGGGAAAGGTAGCAGGGGGAAGCCTGGTGCTCCCCTTCTTCGGGACCCCCTACCGGGTGAGCTGGCCAAAGCTGCGGGTGTGGGGCCCAAAGGGGGAGGAGTGCTCGGAGGAGCTGACGGCCCTGCTTCTGGATTACCTCGTGTTGGCGGACGGCACCCCCCCGGAGGGGAGGTGGATCGGCTTCCGGGAACTCCCCCACGGGAACTTCTACTTCCGGGCCTTCCAAGGCTACACCGGCGACATCCTAGTGCGGGAACTGGACTTCCCCTCCTTCAAACGAGCGGCAAAGAACTTAGGAGGAAAACCCATAGAATTCGGCGACGCCGGGTTTGCCTTCTCCGCGTTGCCGTTGATCCCCTTGGCGGCGGTGTGGTGGGCGGGGGACGAGGAGTTCCCCGATCGGGCCGCGGTGCTGTTCGATGCCACCGCGGGGAAGTTCTTGCCGGCCGAGGGGCTGGCCATCCTGGGGAGGATCCTGTGCAAGCGGCTGATCAGGGCCGGAAAGGGTTGAAGCTGGCAGTGGCCGGAAAGGGCGGGGTGGGGAAGACCACCTTGGTGGCCCTGTTGGCCCGGGAGGCCCACGCCCGAGGCTGGCGGGTGCTGGCGGTGGACGCAGACCCGGACGCCAACCTGGCCACTACCCTGGGCTACCGGGGTCCCATCCGCCCCCTGGCCGAGGAGGAGGAACTGATCCGGGAGCGGGCCGGGAGCCAAGGTTTTGTCGCCCTCAACCCCCGGGTGGACGACATCCCGGAGCGCCACTGGGTGGAGGTGGGAGGAATTCGGCTGCTGGTATTGGGGGGGATCCGCCGCGGGGGCGGGGGGTGTGCCTGCCCGGCCAATGCCCTGCTGCGGGCCCTATTGCGGCACTTGGTGCTGGACCGGGATGAGCTGGTGGTGGTGGACATGGAGGCCGGGATCGAGCATTTGGGCCGGGCCACCGCCCAGGGGGTGGACGCCCTGCTGGTGGTGGTGGAGCCGGACCTCCGGAGCTTGGAGACAGCGGCCCGCATCCTCCCCCTGGCCCGGGAGATAGGCTTGGGGCGGGTGTGGGCGGTGGGGAACAAGGTGGAAGGAGCGGAGGACGAGGAGTTCTTAAGGGAAAACCTCCCCCCGGGGCTGGACCTTCTGGGGTCGGTCCCGTACCTCCCTGAGTTGCGCCGCCTGGAGAAAGTCGGCTCACCCCCGGTGCCCCCGCAAATCAAGGCTTTGTTCTCCCGCCTCCTCCAGGCCCTGGGCCCCCACACGGCACCAAAACCCCCCACCCCCAGTTGAGGCCCGACCAGCCGACCAGAAGATCAATCCAGGTAGCCGAGGTCGCGCAGGCGCTTTTCAACCTCTTTCTCTTCCTCCGGGGTGTATGGGCTCAAAAAGCCCTGGGAGAGCAGGCGCTCCCGCAGCACCACCTCCACGTACTCCTCCACGGAGCCGGCCGAGAGTTCCCCCAGGTGCTCCTCGATCGCCCGCAGGAGCCCCGCGTCTATCTCGATCGCTCTCTTCTCGCCCATCATTCACCACCAACCAGCGAGAGTATCAGGTCGTGGACCTCCAATATCGACCTCTCTCCTCGGTTATCCAGCTTGGGGTAGGCGATGAAAATCCCGTGGGGGGCGTGGTTGGCGTCGTCCGGGCCGGTGTCGTTCTCGTGGAAGTGGATCCTGTCCCAACCTATGGTGCCGATGGAGCGCCAACTGAGGTCGCCGAAGTACACGATGAGGTCTGGGGGGATGCCGTTCACCTCCCGGTACAGCTCCTCGGGGCGGAGGACCCGGGTGCCGATGGGTTGGCCGTTTTCGTCGGGGATGGCGGCCAGGCGCTCTGCCAGCTCGGCCCGCAGCTCCTGGTAGCGCTCCGGGGGGACAACCCCCTGGGGCTCCCTCCCCTTCACGTTCAAAAACAGCCGGCCGTAGTAGCCCCCTTCCCCCCAGGCCACCGTGCGAGACCAGTCCACCAGGCCCGCCTTCACGAGGTCCCCCAGGCGGGTGGGCTCCTCCGGGTATCCCTTGAGCACCAGGTACCCCTCCCGGATCAGCCACTCGTTGATCCCGATCCCCCCTTCCATGCGCTGGGCCCCGTGGTCGGAGACCACCAGCACCTGCGTCCCCCCGGGGAGGTCAGAGAGGAGTTCACCTAGCTTCCGGTCGAGGAACCGGTAGTAATCGAGGATGGTGTCGCGGAAGGGGCTTTCCGGGTCGTGCTTGGGGTGCCCGGGGTCGTGGTGGGCCCACAGGCCGTGGTGGATCCGGTCCGGCCCCATCTCCACCATGGCGAACAGGTCCCAGTCTTCTTCGGTGACCAACCGGCGGGCGAGGGCGAACCGCTGCTCCGTCATCCGCCGGACTTCCTCCACCAGCCAGGCCTTGTCCTCGGTGCGGAAGTTCCGCACGTCCAGGATGTAGTCCCCCACCCAAGCGGCGATTTTTTCCTTCAGGGAGGCGGGATACGTGTAATCGGCCTCCGGGCCGGGGGCGAGGAACCCGGAGACCAGGAGGCCCCGCACCGGCTTGGGGGGGTAAGTGCCGGGGATCCCGAGGAGGATCGAGCGGAGGCCCCGCCGGCCAAGCTCGTCCCACACCGCCGGGGCGGAGAACCGGGCCGAGGTGGCCACCCCCAGGCCCCCGTAGCTATGGTCGGTGCGGTTCCTGAACCCGTACACCCCCAGCTCCCCGGGGTCCTTGCCGGTGAACATGCACATCCAGGCGGGCACGGTGATGGGCGGGTCCACCGACCGGAGCCGGGAGAAGCTCCCTCCACGGACGAGCTCCCCCAGGGTGGGGAGCCGGGGCAGGAATTCCTCTAAAAGGTCCGGATCGGCACAATCGAGCCCGATGACCGCTACTTTCTTCATCCCCCGTCCCCCGCCACTGCCTGCATCAGGATCTGTGCCACCTCGGGGCGGGTGACCTCCGGCGGGGGTAGCTTCCCCTCCCGCAGCATGGCCCGGAGCTGGGTGCCGGACAGGGACACTCGCTCCTCAGCAGGGTGAGGGCAGGTCTTCTCCGTGGCCATCCCGCCGCAGCGCCGGCACCAGAAGGCGGGCTGGAATTTCAAAGCCTGGATCCCAAGCTCCTCCGGGGAGAAGCGGTCGAACATCTCCTGGGCCTCGTAGGGGCCGTAGTAGTCCCCCACCCCGGCGTGGTCCCGGCCCACGATGAAGTGGGTGGCACCGAAGTTCTTGCGGCACAGGGCGTGGAAGACGGCTTCCCTGGGGCCGGCGTAGCGCATGTTGGCCGGGAAGGCCACGATCATCACCCGGTCCTGGGGCAGGTAGTTCTCCAACAGGGCCCGGTAGGTGGAAAGGCGCACTCCGGCCGGGATGTCTCCGGCCTTGGTCTCCCCCATCAGGGGGGACAGGATGAGCCCGTCGGTCACCTCCAGGGCACAGCGGAGCAGGTACTCGTGGGCCCGGTGCAGAGGGTTGCGGGTCTGGAAGGCGGCCACCGTCTTCCAGCCCCGCTCGGCGATGGCCTTCCGGGTTTGGCCCGGGGTGAGGGAGATCTCCGGGAACTCGGGCTCGGGGAGGGAGAAGGCCCACACCTCGCCCCCCACCAGGGCGGTGGGCTCTGAGAAGAGCCTGTCGACCCCGGGGTGTTTTCTATCTTGGGTGCCGAATACGTTCTCCGCTTCCCACCCCGGATCACGCTGGAAGACCTCCAGGCCCTGGATGACCCCCACCGGGCGTCCGTCCGGCCCGGCCAGGGCGGCCATCCCCCCGGGGCGCAGCTCGGCTGCCTTCTTTTCGTCCACCGGGAGCACGATGGGCAGGGGCCACACCGTGGCGTCGGGCAGGCGCATGGTCTCCACCACGCTCCGGTAGGTCTGCTCTTTCATGAAGCCGACAAGCGGCGAATAGACCCCGGTGGCCAGGCAGAAGAGCTCCCGCAGGTGGTAGGGGGAGAGTTTTATGACTGGGAGGGATTCCGCCTCCCGGCGCATGGCCTGGGCCTGCTGGGGCGGCAGCACCCGCTCCACCAGCCGCCCGCCGTGGGGCGGGATCAACGAACCGTGAAACGGGAGGGGTGAGGGGGGATCGGCGACGGAGATCGCGAAGACCTCGGCGTTCTCCTCCTCTGGATTCCGGCTGGAGGGAGGATCGTCGCCTTCCTCTCCGCTGCGGGAGAGGGCGGGGGTGGGGGAGGGGATCAGACCCTGGGACTCCAGGTAGCTGATGACCTTGGCGGCGGACTCGGCCACGGACTCCCGGTCGGTATCGCAGATGACCTCGGGGTTCTCGGGCTCCTCGTAGGGGTCGTCTATCCCGGTGAAGTTCTTTATCTCGCCGGCCAGGGCCTTCTTGTACAGGCCCTTGGGGTCGCGTTCGATGAGGGTGGACAGGTTGCAGCGGCAGTATACCTCCACGAACTGGGGGGCGCGGGCCCTGGCGGCCCGGCGGGCCTCCCGGTAGGGGGAGACGAAGGCGCACAGGGTGGCCACCCCGTTCTGGGCCAGGAGCCCGGCCACGAACGACACCCGCCGGATGTTCTCGTCCCGGTCCTCCTTGGAGAAGCCCAGGTCCCTGGTGAGGTCCTGGCGGACGATATCCCCGTCCAGGCGCTGGACGTGGGGGACGCCTCTTCTTCTCAGCTCCTCCTCCACCGCCTTGGCCAGCGTCGTCTTCCCGGAGGCCGGGAGGCCGGTGAACCAGACCACGAATCCCTGCTGCACTTTACCTCCTTTCAAAGATAGCCCAATTTGCGCAGTCGGGTGCGGATAGCCTCGATCTCTTTGGGGGTGAGGGTGGTGGGGGGTTCGCCCAACTCGGAGACCAGATCCCTGAGCACGTGGACCACGAACTCGTTGACCGAGCGGAAGCCGGTGTCCTGGATGACCTCCCGCAGCCGCAGGTAGAGGGGCCGTGGTATTTTCAGGGTCACTCTCTCTGTCATACTCAGATTGGAGTATAAACTTTGCCGGCTCCAAAGTCAACAGGAACAGGATATCTCGATATTGAACCCCAATTAGAGTACAAATTATCGTTCGGTTTGCATACGAACGCTGCCGGGATAAACTCCCCCCACCATGCTCAGTACCCTCGAAAAACTGCGGTTCCTCAAACCCTCGCCCCGGTTGCGCCAGCTGGCCATCCTCTCCTCCCTGGCCTCCTCCCCCCACCTCTCCCAACGCCAACTGGCCCATACAGTCCACCTCTCCCCCTCGGTCGTCAATGCCTACTTGGATCGCTTCCTCCACCAGGGCCTGATAGAAAAGTGGCCCCTCAATGCCCGCGACTTTCAATACCGCCTCACTCCCAAAGGCAGAGCTCGCCTGTCGGAGATGAGGGTGGACTACATGCGCGAAACATTCCTGCTGTTCAGCCGAGGCAAGGAAGAGCTGGCCAACCACCTGGCCACGTTGCTGGGGAAGCATGGCTTCAGGCGGATCGCCCTTTACTCTGCGGGCGAAGTCACAGAGCTAGTGATCCACTCCCTCCTCGGCCTGCCCATAGAGCTCGTGGCCATAATAGACGACGATCCGAAGAAACAGGGGCAAGTCATGTTCGGCTACCCGGTGGTCGGCCCAGAGGCGTGTGAGGAATTAGGGGTCGACGCCATCATCGTGACCACCTTCCGTTACCGCCAGCCCATCATGGAAAAGGTTCGGCACCTAAAGGGTGAGGGAATCCAGGTTATCGGACTCTAGGGAGGGATGGGGATGGAGGCGAAGGGGCCACGGCTGGCGATCATTGGACTGGACGGCGTTCCTTATGAGCTCATCAGGGACTTGGCCGCCAAGGGGGTCATGCCAATGGTGGATGAACTTTTCCAGGAAGGCAAGCTGGACAAAATGGCGTCCAGCGTGCCAGCCGTCTCCTCCGTGGCCTGGAGCAGCATCATCACCGGGGAGAACCCAGGGACACATGGCATATTCGGGTTCACCGATGTCGCAGCAGGCAGTTACAGGTTGACCTTCCCCAACTTTGCCCAGCTGAAAGCGCCACCCTTTTGGGAGGAAAGCCTCTTCGGGCGGTCAGCCATCCTGAACGTCCCCAGCACCTACCCCGCGCGGCCGATGAACGGGGTCCACATAGCTGGGTTCGTGGCCCCAGATTTGACCAAAGCTGTGTATCCACCCTCATTGGTGGACCAACTCCGGGCCTGGGAGTACGAGGTGGACGTGGACGCCAGCAGTGCCCACCAGTCCTTGGAGCTTTTCCTGCGAAAACTCAACCAAACTTTAGACGCAAGAACTCGGGCCTTCCTGGGCCTGGTGGAGAGACCCTGGGATACGTTTATGGCCGTCTACACGGGGACGGATCGCCTGCTTCACTTCCTGTGGCCAGCCGTGACGGACCCCAGGCACCGATTGCACGAGGCAGCCCTCGACTACTTCCGGCGGGTGGACCACAGCATAGGCCGGCTGGTGGAGCGCCTCCCGGAGGAGGCGCCCCTGGTGATGCTCTCGGATCATGGGTTTGAGGCTTTGGAGATCCAGGTCAACATCAACAGGTTTCTCTTGCAGGAGGGGTTTCTCCGGTGGCGACGGGAGCGTCCTCGGAGCCTGAACGACCTCGCTGAGGGAAGTGTGGCCTTCGCGTTGGACCCAGCGCGCATTTATCTGCATAGAAAGGGCAGGTACCCCCGTGGCACGGTGGGTGAGGATCAAGCGGAGAAACTTGTGGATCAACTGGCAGCGGCGCTAGCGGAGCTGCGGGTGGAGGGGAGGGAGGCAGTGGCTCGGGTTTATCGGCGTCAGGAGATCTATCACGGGCCACAGGTCGATCGGGCACCAGACTTGGTGGCGATTCCGGCACCCGGGATAGAGTTCAAAGCGGGCCTGGAGGCCGATTCCTTGGCCGAACCGGCTGCCCCCTTCACCGGCAAGCATAGGGGGGACAATGCTTTCCTGTACGTGCGGCCCCCGGAAGGCCACGAGCAGCCCCCCCAAGCCCGTTCTGTTCAAGATGTTCAGCCGTTGCTGGTGTGGTTGAAAAATTCGCTGTGTCAATCCAGGAGGCGGAACGATGAGTAAAGACCACAACGCCCAGAAGACCTGCTGGAACTGCCCCGCCCTGGAGCTCAGGGGGCATGTGGATTTCCGGGCCTGCGGTCAGTCCATGCGCAAGTTCATGACCGAAGGCCAGGCCATGGCCGAGTGCAAGCGGCGGCCGGAGTTAGGGCTGTTCGACCCCGCTTCCCTCACCTTCGAGGAGTGCCCGGAATGGGAAGAAGGTCCCTATGGTTATCAGCTCCGGGACATGCGAGTCCTAATCCTGGGGATCGACGGCTACCTGGGCTGGACCCTGGCCCTGTGGTTGGGATCCCTTGGTTTCCGCGTGGCAGGGGTGGACAACTTCAACCGCCGGCGCTGGGTGGCAGAGGAGGGCTCCCACTCGGTGGTGCCGATTGCCCCCATGGAGGAGCGCCTCCGCGCGGCCAAAGAGGTGCTGGGAATCGAAATCTCGTTCCGGGAATTTGACATTCTCGATAACGAAAAGCTCCGCCAGTTCATCCAGGAATTCCAACCCGAGGCCATCGTCCATTACGCCGAATGCCCTTCAGCGCCTTACAGTATGGTGGACTTTCAGCACGCTGCCTACGTGCAGCACAACAACGTGATCGGCACCTTGGGCCTGCTGTTCGCCATGCGGGACCTGGCCCCGGAGGCTTCCCTCATCAAGCTGGGCACCATGGGTGAGTACGGCACCCCGCTCACCGGTAGGCCCATCTTCGAGGGGATCTTCCCCGCCGACGCCGTGCTCCAGTGGGATGGGCGGGAGTGGAGCCTGGGGGGGGAGCTCACCCCCCGGGACCCGGTCAGCTTCTACCACGTGAGCAAAGTACAGGACACCTTCAACGTGTACGAGTCCTGCAAGTACTGGTGGCTTCGCTCCTACGACGTGATGCAAGGGGTGATTTACGGGGTGCACACCGAGCAGGTGGCCGCCGATCCCCGCCTGCGTACCCGGTTCGACGTGGACGAATGGTTCGGCACGGTGATCAACCGGTTCGTAGCTCAGGCCGTGGTCGGCATCCCCCTCACCATCTACGGCTCCGGAGGACAAACTCGGGGGTTCCTGGCCTTGCGCGACGCCATGCAATGTATGACCAGGCTCATCCTCTCGCCGCCCGAGCCCGGTCAATACGACGTGGTGAATCAGATCTCCGGGGTGTATCGGGTGCGGGAACTGGCGGAGACTGTGGCCCGGATAGCGGCGGACGAATTCGGCCTGGAGGTGGAGATCCAGCGACTGGAGAATCCCCGGGTGGAGGCCGACGAGCACCCTTACGAAGTGGTTTACGAAAAACTCCCTCAGCAGCTGGGATTCGAACCCCAGGTGACGTTGGAAGAGGAAGTTTATCAAATGCTAAAACTCCTCATCCAGCCCTCCATCCGCTCCCGGATAGAGGCCATCCGACAAGTCATCTTGCCCAAGACCCGCTGGTCAGGCCTGCACAAGGAGATGGACGTGATCGAGCGGTACAAGGTGCGGCCGCGAAGGGTGGTGGGCCTGGGGGCCGAGGGAGGCGGGGAAGATGATCCTGAACGCTGATAACTTTGAGAAGGAGGTGCTGAAATCCTCCCTGCCGGTGCTCGTGGACTTCTGGGCCTCATGGTGCCCCCCGTGCAAGATGGTGGAACCGGTGGTGGCGGAGCTGGAGAGGGAACTCGCCGGGCGGGTGAAGGTGGGCAAGCTCAACGTGGACCAAAATCCGGGGATCGCCGGCCGGTATCACATACAGGGGGTCCCTGCCTTCGTGCTGTTCGTGGGGGGGAAGGAAGTGGCCCGGCGGGTGGGGGCACAATCAAAGACCCAGCTCCGCCGGTTTCTGGAGGAGTGCCTCGGATCCTCTCGTGGTTCGGGGGAGCGATGACAGAAACCCAACACCACAAGCTGTCCGCCATCATCCCCGCCTACAACGAGGCGGGACGCGTGGGCCGCGTTGTTCGGCAAACCCGGCGATACGTAGACGAGGTGCTCGTGGTGGACGATGGTTCCAGGGATGCCACCCGGGAAGAAGCCCACAAGGCCGGAGCCGAAGTGGTGGCCAACCGGTTTCAGAAGGGATACATCGGCGCCATAAAGACAGGATTCCAAGAGGCCACCGGGGAGATCCTGATCACCCTGGACGCCGACGGGGAGCACGATCCCGCGGATATCCCCAAGTTGGTGGAGCCGATCATCGCCGGTGAGGCGGACCTCGTGTTGGGGGGCAGGCCTTCTATCCCGCGGCCCTCCGAACGGTTCCTGGGTTGGCTGGCCCGGATGAGAGTCCGGGGTGTGCGCGATGTGGGCACAGGCTTCAGGGCCCTGCGCCGAGACCTCGCACGGAAATTGGAGCTTCGGGGCCGCTGCACTTGTGGGACCTTCGTGCTCGAAGCCGCCCTCCTGGGGGCCAGGGTCCGCGAGGTCCCGGTGAGGGGGCGGCCTCCCCTGATCCCCAAACGACGGCGCATTTTGTGGGAACACGGGCCGCAGGCCGTCTACGTCCTCCGACTGCTTTTACGTCCTCGTTTCCTCAGGCGGCGGGACACAAGCCATGGCGGAAGCGCCGCGGGCGAGTAAATCTTCCCCCCAGGATGCTTAAGATACTTATCACCGGCGGTTGCGGATTCATCGGCGCGAACCTGTGCGAGTACCTCCTCCACAAGGGCGGCTACGAGCTCCGGGTGCTGGACGACCTCTCTGCCGGACGGCGGGAGTACCTGGACAGGGTCGCCAGGCACACCGGAGGGGAGATAGAGCTGGTCGAAGGGGACATCCGCGACCGGGCGATGGTGGACAGGGCCGTCCAGGGGGTGGATGCCGTAGCCCACCTGGCTGCCAAGACGAGCGTGGTGGACTCATTGCACGACCCCGAGGGGGTGTTCCAGGTCAACGTCATGGGCACCCTCAACCTGCTCCAGGCCTGCAGAAAGCACGGTGTGGAGCGATTCGTGTTCGCCTCCTCCAACGCGGCGGTGGGGGACCAGGCCCCCCCGATCGACGAGAAGAAGGTCCCGGCTCCCATCTCCCCCTACGGGGCGAGCAAGCTCGCCGGGGAGGCGCTTTGCGCCGCCTATTTCGGCTCCTTTGGCATCAAGGCAGTGGCGCTCCGGTTCGCCAACGTGTATGGGCCTTATTCTGACCACAAACCGAGCGTCATCCCGTTGTTCATGCGCCGGATCCAGGCCGGGGAACCGCTGATCATCTATGGGGATGGCAACCAAACCCGGGACTTCGTGTATGTGGAGGACGTGTGCCAGGCGGTGGAGCTTGCCCTGGGCTACGAACCCTCGCATCCCGGGGAGCTGGTATTCCAAATCGGCTCCGGACGGGAGACCTCGCTTCTCCAGCTCATCGAATACCTTAAAGACATCGCTGCCGGCGGGGGCCACCGGCTTCCGCCTGTGGAATTCAAATCGGCCCGCCCTGGCGAGATCCTCCGAAATTACTCGAACATAAGTCGGGCACAAACACATCTGGGTTACCGACCACGGTTCGAGTTGGCCCAGGGGTTGGAGAAGCTCTGGCAATATTTTTCCCATCCATGACCTCCCCACAGGGTTTGGAGAGCGAGGTCGAAAGGCTTACCAAGCGGCTGGCGAAGGGGGCGGGAATTGTCTTCTTCGGCCAGGTGCTCGGACGGCTTTTAGCTTTCGGCCTCCAGCTCGTCCTGGGGCGGCTGCTGGGGGCCGCCGGCTACGGCCTATATGCCCTGGCCATCAGCACCATGGAGTTCGGGGCCCGCCTCGGCCAATTGGGCTTGGCCAACGGGTTGGTGCGCTATGTGGCCGTGTATCGCGCCGAAGGAGACCTAGGACGACTTAAGGGCGCCCTGGTGGCCGGATTCTCGCTGGGAGGCGGAGCTTCCCTCCTCGGAGCAATGGGCCTTTTCCTGGCTGCGCCTTGGATAGCCGAGCGGTTCTTCCACCAGCCGGGGTTGGTTTGGCCGCTGCGCTTGGCGGCGGTGGCGCTGCCGTTTTTCAACCTGGCTACACTCGCCCAATCCGGCCTCCGGGGGTTACAACGGATGGAAGCATTCACTTGGGTGGGGGTGCTGCGAGCCGTCTCGGCCCTGCTTTTCTCGGGAGGGTTGGTGGGGCTCGGCCTGGGGGTAACC